>JBJXGM010000141.1:0-5284 GCA_046155985.1 Myxococcaceae bacterium
TCCAGCAACCAACTGCGCACAGTCTTTCCTCGCGGGTGCGGGCCACGGTTCTCGTCGCAATCCACTTTGGCCAACAACATTAAGCGCTCAACGTGAGGCACGTCAGATGCCAACTGCACGCTGGCCGCCGCCAACAGGAATGTCATCATCGCCCAAACAGCCCCTTCAAACGCTTCTTCGCTTCTTCTTGAAGTCTGCGCTTCGCCGCTTCGGCTTCTTGCTTCAGCTGCGCTTCGCGCTGGGCGCGCTCTTCTGCGGCCTTGGCTTCCAGCGCCGCAATGTCGCCCGAGACCGCAGCCGCGGCCACATCGGCCGCGCCTGCCTGAGCGCCTCCCTTTACTTTGCCACCTAAAAGCGAGCCGATGGCGTTGGCCGCTGCGTGCTTCGTCAGCGTGCGCACGGCACCTGAAATATCAATGCCACTGATGACGGGTTTCCAAGCCATTCCCCCGACGGCCAACCCAATCGGCAGGGCTTCAGACAACCGCACGCGACCTTGCGTCAACCGTTCAACAGTTTGGGGCGAAAGGGCCACCTGCCCCTTCAGCGCGAGCTCGCCCGTGAGTTTCAGTCCCCCATCGAGCAGGATGTTCGCTTCGGGACGTGTCAGGGTCATCGGCCGCGAAAGCAGGGCCTGGCCGTTGGCAAACTTCACGCCCAGCGGCAGCACTTCGCCCAGTGAAGTGGTTCCGTCACCGGAAACGCCCGTGCCTTTGAGATGCAGCGCCGAGGCCAGTGGACCCACAACGCCAGCCACGAGGTCTGCGCCTTTGAACTTTCCTCCAGAAATCTGGCCATTCACGAGACCCTGCAATGACTCGCCCAAGGCCGCCGTCTTGATGTCCGTGGCGCTCACCGCGATGTCGCCGCTGAACTTTCCTGTCAAAAGCCCCTTGGGCACGGCATCGGGCAGCAGTGCACCGATGTCGATGTCTTTCACCTTCACCGTGGCCTGAAACGGTTTGCGGTTCTCCTCGAGTTCAATGCGCGTACCGTCGGCCGTGACGGTTCCGCCCTGCATGCGCGAAGAAAACTTCTTCACCGACATCACGCGTTCATCCAGGCGAATCTGAGCCCGCACATCCTGCCAGTCGTAGCCATCGTATCGAAGCGCCCCGATGGCCACGTTCATGTCGCCATGAAGTCCGGCGTAGGGATTCGGACGTGACGGCACGCCACCGCCGCCCTTGGCGCTCGAAGAGACTTCGGCTGGCTTGTTTTCTGGAGAGAGCAGCAGGGTGTCGGCGTCCAAGCGGTCACTTTTCAGGTCCACCGCGAAGTCCGTTCGTTCGTTTCGACTTTCGACAAAACCCTGGCCAGACACCGCCTGGCCCGCGACACGCACGTCAAAGCGGCTGAGATCCACACGCTGCGCCAGCGTCGAGCTCTTGGGGCGAAACGTCCCGGCGCCGCTCAACACCATCGGCTGACCCGCCGGCTTGTTCATGACGCCACCGGGGCGAAAATCTGCACCGGACACGTCAACGCGCCCATCAAACCGAAGCAACCGTGGCGAAAGACGTACATTGCCCGCCAGGGTCATCGGCGCGCCGGCTTCCTTCTTCAGTTGCTCCGGCAGAACAAGGCGGACGGGCGTGAGGTTTGCTTCCAACACCAAAGCTTGCCCCGCTGCATCTCCGCCCCCATGAATACGAAAAGTCATCGGGCCCTTCCAGCGACCCGCCAACGTCTTCGCGAGCGGCGGGTAGTACGCCGACAGTGCTGCGAGGTCGACACCCGTTCCTTCCAGCACAAACTGTTTGGCCTCCGGCGTGTCCGTCAGAAGACCCAGCAACTCGCCGCGCCCCGAAAGGCGAGTCGGACCCGCATTCAGTTCGAAAACCCGAAACCTGGCGGTGCCCTTGTCCGGCTCGGCATCGACATCCAGCTTCAGCGTTGCATCCAAAGGACGGCCGCCTTCGGTGCTGGCGAATTTCAAGCCTTCGGCGCGAACGTTGCCCACGGCAAAGACAGGCCCCTCCCCTCCGGAGACGAGACTTCCCAGCTTCGCTTCGATGTCGGCCTGAAGACGACCCGCTTGCAGACCCACTGAACTCGGCAAGAGGGGCGCAAGCGACGCGAGGTCGATGGGGCTCAACTTGAGCACCAACTCGCGCAGCGACGGCACCAGCGTCGGCGGAAGAGGCGCAGACTTCCACTTCATTTGCAGATTTTGCGCACCTCCCAAGAGCGCCGCGCGGACAACAATCTCCAGTGCTTTGCCTACACGAAAGTCGTTCACCTCGACGTCGATGTCAGAAACGGTCGGCACACCCAGCTGCTGACGCCGTGAGTCGGTGAAACGAATGGCGCCATCGACAATCGCGGCGTGCGCGACTTGAAAACGGGACATCGCAGAATCGTCCGCCTTCGACTCGGCTGAGCCATTTGGGGCGTCGCCTTCAAGTTGAGACAGCTTTTCACTCAGTTTCTCTAGATTCGTCTTGCCGTCGGCGAAGCGAACCACGTTCAACACGGGCGCCTGGATGCGAATGTGTTCGACGCGCACGTCGGCACCCCGGGACTGCACAAGCGGCCGCCACGCCACCTTCACTGCGCTCGAAGGCACGGTCAGGACAGGCACGCCCTCCTCCACGCTGCCGCCAAGCTCGAAGTTGTCGACGCGCATGCCGACGCCCGACAGCCAGGTCGTTGCCACACGGCCGATGCGCACCGGACGACCCAACTTCGCCCCTAAGGCGTTGGCCTCTGCGCGAATGCGCTCGGTGAGCCATGCGTCCAAGCGATGCGCCACAAAGGCCCCACCGCCGACGAGACCCGCCACGAGCGTCCCAAGTACCCACGGCCATCGTCTTCTCTTCGTGTTTGCCATCGTTCAATTCCTCACGCGGCATTCAGCCAACGCTCATAGGCTTCGAATCCAAACTCACGGCCGAGAAAGTCCTTCACCAACTCGGCGGCGTCTTTGGAACCCCCCGGCGCCAACACCGCGCGTCGGTAGCGGTCAGCCGCTGCGGCACTCTGCAACCCTTCACGTTCAAAGACGGTGAACAGGTCCTTCGCAATCACCAAGGACCACATGTACGTGTAATAGATTGCGGAGTAGCCATCCAAGTGCCCAAACGACAGATGAAAGTATGCGCCCTCGACCGCTTGAAAGGGCGTGTAGCCTTCTTGAAGCTTCTTCGAGAGCGCACCAATGTCGAGGCCCTGGGGTGACTGGCGATAGAGCTCTAGACTTAGCGCCGCGTAGAACATCTGCTGGCGCACCCAAAGGCCTTTTCCAAACTCGTCTGCCTGCCGCATTCGCGCCACTGCTTCAGCGGGGATGGGCTCACCTGTCTCCACGTGCTTTGCGAAGGTTTGAAGGCAGGCGACATCCCAGGCCCATTCTTCCAAGAGTTGCGATGGCGCCTCGACGAAGTCCCACTCTGTACGAACACCTGAAACGCCTGCCCAACGCGTGTGTCCCCCAAAAATGTGATGCAGCAAGTGTCCAAACTCGTGGAAGAACGTCTGGACGTCTTTGTGCTGCATCAACGCCGGCTCGGCACCCGGTTTCGGAAAGTTGCACATCAAAACGCCTTCCGGCAGCCGCCGGCCCACCTTGCCCGTGGTGAGCGTGAACTGCGCGGCATGTTTGTACTTCCCCGGCCTGGGGTGCATGTCCAAAAAGAAACGTCCCAGCTTCTTGTCACTCTGAAACAGGTCGAACACTTCGACGTCGGCGTGCCAGGTCCGCACGTCTTCCACACGCGAATACCGAAGGCCGAAAACGCGCGCGGTCAGGTTCAAGACGCCTTCGCGCACGGCCCGATATTCGAAATACGGTCGCAGAGCTTGAGAGTCCGAAGCGAAGTTCTCCGCCCGAATTCGGTCCTCGCAGTAGGCTTGGTCCCATGGCATGACCGCTGTCGCCGTCGGCTCATCTTGCCGTCGACGTTTGAGCAGCTGGGCATAGTCCTTTTGACAACGGCCTTCGGAAGCAACAGTGATTCGACCGATGAAGTCCGCGGCCCGCTCTGGGGTTTCAATCATTTTGTCTTCGGTCGCGTACGCCGCCCATGAGGGATACCCAAGAAGCCGCGCCAGCTCGTGCCTGTGCGCCACCAGCGAAGACAGCACAGCCTCGTTGGCTGGATGCCCGCGGAGACGGTACGCACGCCAAAGCGCTTCACGTGCCTTGGCGCTCTTCGCGTAGGTCATGAAGGGCAGGTAGTCTGGGCCATCTGTGGTGATGTTGACCCGCCCATCCGCCCCGGGCGGGTGCGCTCGAACGTAGTCCAGCGGCAGGCCTTCCAGTTCGCTGGGTGACAGCGAGACTTTTCGAACATCAGACAATATGTTTCGACCAAACTCTTGGCCAATGCGGACGAGTGTTTCGTTTAGCGTTCGAACACGCCCTCGGGTGGCGTCGTCTTTGTCCACGCCCGCCCGTCGGAAATCGCGAAGTGTCTTTTCCAACCAGTGACGCGTGACAGCATCCAGCGGTTCACGCGGAATGCTTGAAAGGGCCGCGTAGATTTTGGGGTCGAGCGCGAGCTCGGTCATTTTCTTTTCAAGCGCCTGTTCATCCTGCTCGGCCTGGTCACGAACCTTCTCGTCTGGGTGAGCGTTTCGCACGACGCTGGCCCGTGCCGCGGCATCCCCAAGCGCTGCGGTGACCTCATCGTAGGCCTCAAGCAGGTCGCCATTCTTGAGGGTGCCCGCTCGAATCTTCTCGATGAGCAAATCTACTTGTGGGTCACGACCGAACATGCTGGGTGCCTCCGCTCCCATCGCCATACTTCTCCTGCGTGCATTGCGCTTCGGTTCGGTTTAGCTTGCGCCAGCCTTTTTCTCCGAGACCCCCATGACCAAGACACCGGCGGAAGTCGAATCCTTTGCTCAGTCCATCCGCTTCACCATGGACCAAGCCAATTACCTTAACCAGCGTGCGAAAGTTCTCGGCAAGGGCTTTGCGTGGGCGGTGCGTGAATCCATCGAAGATGCCCGCACGTTCTATCAGTTCCCGAAACTCATGGTGGAACGGCTCGATGCCGACGCGAAAACTTTGGGTCTCGATCGACGTGAATACATTCGTTACCTGCTCAACCTTCGGTACGAAGGCATTGTGAAGGGCGAGATTTCACACGAGAAGGAAAAGCGCTCGCGCTAGCAGGCTGCTGAAAAACGTCGCGAGCAGGCCGAGATGCCAGGCTCGGGAGGCCCTTTCGCCGCAGCGTGCTCTCTGTACGTGAGGACGAAAGGAGGGGCCCGCAACGCCGCAGATGGGACGCGCAGCAGTTTTTCAGCAGCCTGCTAGCCGCGGACATCGGTCCAC
>JBJXGM010000145.1:0-3180 GCA_046155985.1 Myxococcaceae bacterium
GGCAACAACCCAGCGAGCGCAGCGCTGTTGAGAAGGCTTAAGAAGTAAGTTTGCGCAACGACATGCTTAGAGAGCCCAACAAGGCGCTTGACCGAAAGCGGTTTCGCTGCGCTCCACCGCTTCGGTCAGCTGATCGTTAGACGACAGAGTATGTTTCGCCTCCTGTCATTCTGTTTTTTGTTGGCATCGTTGATTGGCATTGCGGTCATGACACTTGATTACGTTGATCCGCCGATTACTGACCCGCTGGTTTTTGGGTTCATCAAGAGTGACGGATATTTGCCAGCCGGTGACACCGTTGGCCGTGCTGATTTGTATGCGCCGATCACGAAGCTGTTGGCAGAAGACCGGCGTGCCTACCGGAGCATCCTCTGGCTATCAGGCGTTGCTTTGGTTTCAGCCATTGGTTTATTTGTTTCGGGAAGGAGACAGCGCAATGTCGTCTAACCATGCGCTGCAGCGCCTATGAGGATTGTCAAGAGGGTCGTGAAATTTCCGCCAGGTTTTTTCAGTGAGCTGTAGGTCCCGCGAAACGAGCGATAGCGAAGTGGAGTCGGGCGCGACAGCGGTGGGATGGTGTGAGCCCACGAGTGCCAGTCCTGTTCCAGGTGGTGCCTCACGGTCTTGTCTTCAGAGCCATTCCTTTCTCCTCGCGCAGCGAGGGGTTCTCCGTTGAGTGCGTCACGTGAGGTTTGCCGATCGGTGTCGCCGCGCTTGTGTGTGCCAGGAGATGTCGTCCTGCACCAGCTCCTATCCGGACAGTTGCGACTCGCGTCGGCAACGCCCAAAGTGTCATGCTTGCTTGACGGCGGCGACCGGGGGCTCCGCCCCTTCTAACCCACGGGCGAACGCAAGGTTCACCAGCTGCAGCTACGAGCAGGAGCCGCCCGATCGCAAATTCTCTGACGCAGAGTTCTCTGGAGATGGCCGGGGCCAAAGTGAGGTTGAGGGTTGAAAGGAAGAGTTGAGCTATGCTGCAACCCAGCCCAGGTCGGCCATCGTGCAGCGGCCGGTGCGCCAGCGCCACAGGTCAATGGCCAGTTGGCGGGCCAGCGCGATGACCGTCTTCTTCCTCATCGAGGTGCCGTCAGCCAGTTTGACCTTCATGCGTTGGGCTGCCTTCCACTGCGGCTGCCACTTGAGGAAACGCCAGACCGCTTCGACCAGCAACGCCCGCACACGGCCGTTGCCCATGCGGTCGATGCTGCCCACGCGCCGATGGTCGCCCGAGCTGTGTTCGCCGGGACAGCACCCGGTGTAGCTGCCGATCTGTTTGCGGTTGGAGAAACGGTGCCAGTCGCACACCTCGCCCTCGAGAGTGACCAGGGTCAGCTCGCCCAGACCTTTGGGGCGAGGCTGCTCGTGTATCCGGGCTTTGATCTCCGCCTCCAGGGCGCGCACCTGTTCTTCGAGGGCGAGGATGATCGTGCGCAGATCGCTGAGCAGGCCCAGCACCCACGGATCCAGCTTGGCCAGTTTCTGCCAGTTGCGCGGGCCCCACCAATGATGGGGCAGGTTCTCGTGGCAATACTCGGCCACCTGGCCGTGGCCCCGATTGGCCAGGCAACGGATCTCGCGGGCCAGAAACTGACGACGGCGGGTGACTTCGCGCCGGCGCTGCTCGGCCTCACTTGGGATGCGGATGGGGGCCAGCTCGTCGCGGTTGCCGTCCAGCCAGCGCGACAGGCGCAGGCACAGGGCGCGCGCGTCGAGCTTGTCGGTCTTGCGCTGGCCGTTGAGGGCGATGGGCGTGATGAGAAAGCTTTGCGCGCCAGCCTCCACCAACCGGCGGTGGAGCACGAAGCCGAAGCCGCACGACTCCTGCACGCAAAAGACCTGGAGACCCTCTGTGGTCCAGCGTTTAACCTGCTCCACGAGCTGGTCATTGGTGAACTTGCGCGGGGCCTGCGGGTTGGCGTGGTCCTTTTGCGCCACCACCATGATGGACTCCAGATGCACGTCCAGTCCGAGCTTGAGCATGGGCTTGGCTGGATCGATGACCGCGGTGGGCAAGGGCTGGCGGGGAGGGAGGGAGGGGACGGTGGCCGTCAGTGGCGTTTTGGCTGCGGACATCGGATCGGGGTCCGTCAGCGCGAGGGCCACGGGCGGGAAAGGATGGAGGAGATAGATTCGCGGATTGCCTTGGGTGGGAGGATGTGATGGAGTGTTCATGTCATGAATGGGTTTGAGGTTCGGTTTGCTTTTCACCGCGAGTGTGGCCCTGTTGGCCCCGCTCACTCAACCCATCATGACATTCTAACCCGGCGAGAGCGTCGCGGTTGCAATCGTTGCGTCCCGTGCGCCGGGTCGCTGAGCTTGGGTCGTTAGGCGTCGCTACGCGCAATCCATGAATCGAGCCTTGGTTGTCCTATTGTTTGTCGTCTGGTACTCGGGGGTCGCGTTCTGGCTCTGGCGGTACACTCACGCGCTTCGACTTGGCGACGCCAGTTCAAGCGGAATACCACTTTTTCGGAAGGCTCGTCCCGTTCGCTATTGGATTAGCATGATTTGGGAGACCCTCTGGTTGATTGCATTCGCCATTCTCCCGCTGGCCTACTACATCCGCTTTCTCCGAGTCATCCCCACCAATTCCCAATGACCGCAACGCCTAACCAAGCGCTGGAGCGAACTGCCCCGCGCGTCACGCCGGCTGCTCCGCCGCCTTCGCCCGCGCAGCCGTCGCGCCGCGCGGGGCAGTCGCTCAGCTTGAGGTCGTTCGGCGACTTGCACGCGTCTTCCGAGTAACAAAGCCGAATGGAACTTTACGAACTCATCGAGCGAGTGAACTCACGGGATACTTTCCTTGAGTTTGTCGCTGCGTTGCGTGCCGACCTTCGAGAGAGCAACGAGCAGGAGGCAGCCGTGCCCTCATCCCCATACAGCCCAAACGCCCGCGACTGGGAGAATCCTTCCCTCGACGGCTACCTTGAGGCGCTCCATGCGTGGACTGACGACGTAGGCGACCGTATCCGCGAACCACTTTCGTGGCGCACATTTGCCGACATGCTTTACGCTGCCAAGAGCTATGAGTGACGTGCTCCGAATTGAACGAACGTCGCCGAACCATGCGCTGCAGGCTTTTAATCAAGTCATAAAAGCAGGAGGGTGCGCGCCCCGTTCGTCGCGTCATTTTTCTTTGATGACGATCGGGGTTTTTCGTCCGGAGTCCGGGCGAGGTGA
>JBJXGM010000104.1:0-23421 GCA_046155985.1 Myxococcaceae bacterium
CGATCTATCCCGCCTGGCTTTGTTGCTCGTCGGTTACATGCCGACGGGCATGCGCCCTCCTCGCGTCGCGCCATGCGGGCACCTCGGCGCTCATCCCTGCTCACGCTATTTCGACCAGGGCCCTAAGCAGCTGCCACCGGCGGGGGCTCGGGCGCAGGTTCTGGGAGGTCGAGGATTTCTTGGAGGCTGAGCCCAGACCTCCAGAACTCCTGGGCGTTTTTGAAGTGGGCGTCGTAAAGCTTCCCAAGGCCGGCCTTGTAGAACTTGGCGCGAACGATGTCCGGGTTTCTCCCCAGATCCGCTCGAAGGCGGTTGTAAGCATGCGTGCGGTAGGCCTCGAGCTCTTCGAGTTCCATCATCTTGTACACGCCCGCCGCGTCCGCCGACGGCTCCTCCTCCCTCATCTTCAGTGTGATGTCCTGAAGCGTCTGCTTGTTGCACGCGAGTTGTCGCGCGGCTCGCAACGCGTCGGGGAAAGAATTGCTGGGTGGGTCCGGAATCCGCACGCAAAGCCCCAAACGGCAGAGTCGGTCGAAGTAGGGATTGGCCTCCAACTCCAGCATGGCCACCCTGAGCCCTGCGTAAACTTTGGAACTCTCCGGCTCGGAGCCCTCCGGCGTGGTGGTGTTGCAGAGTGAACGGGTCTCCGGATGGGAGCGAATCACGTCGTTGATGGTCGCCGGATACACAGCAGTCTGTGGGAAAGACCAGCCTTCATTTTCGAGATACGCTTTGACGAAGGGTTGCTGGAGCAGATGCATGGCTTCAGTGAGCTTCTCGTTCTTTGCCTCACCCCATAGCGTCAGATGCGCTGCCAACAGTTGCTCGAAAAAGACTCCAATCTCTGACGGGTTGTTTGGTTGCGCGGCAACTTTACCAAGCAACGATTCCAGGCGCGTGAGAAGTCCCTCCGTCGCCGCATCTTGACGCCCAATCTCCATGTAGCGCTTCACCGTGTGGAGAACCGCGCCAGTCGGCCAAAGGCGCCCCTTGAGGTCGGGTCTGACGCGGTCAACGATGCCGTCGAACTGGTCAGCCCGCAGCCGCCAAGAACGTGCGGCAAACTTCTCCGGACGGCGATCATCTTTTGTCGCCCCTGCACGAAGGGCCTCTTTTCCGTCGGCGATCGCGCCCTTCACGCCGTCGAGAAAATGCTCGAGTTCTCTTTGGAGCTCGTCGTTGGTGCCGGCGGTGGCTACCGGTAGGTCTTTGCAATACTGGCCGAGCGCCTCGATATCGAGCTCCAGCTCGTCTCGCGGAATGTTGTCAGGGTAGGAGATAATCTCTTGAAGGCGGGCGACGTCTTGGAGCTGTCCTGCAAGTCGCAGACCCGGGAGCGCGGCCTCAAGTCGCTGTGCCAAGGTTTCATGGTGCGGCGGCGGTGTCGTTCGAACGACAGGTCCATCAGAGGTTCGCGGGCGCGGCTTCGCGCCGTTGCCTGCGGCACCCGCGCGCGCGGCTGTGAACGCTGCGTACACCGTAGGAGAAACGAGTTTGGTGACAAGTCCAGCCACGGCGCCCCAAATCGCCGCCTTGGTGGAGCGCCCTCCGAAGATGAAGCCGGCTGCTGCACCCGCGAGGCCTGCCAGCAGCCACTTGTTTGCGAGCAAGTTTCCCCCGGCGCCGTCACCAGAAGCGGTACGGGAACCCGAAGCCGAAGCGCTGGCTTGCCGTGTATCCATGAACGCTGAGTTATCGAGGTGTGGAGTCGAAAAGTTGCCTCTTTGGGAGCGCCCGAAACCGACCGGAGCGCAGATGCGGGGTACTGCGCCGGCACAGCTGCTCCCAGGGTTTGCCTACCCGAGAGTGGAGGACGGGAAACGGTGTGAGGGGGGCCTCGGCGAGTGCACGTCCACGACGCCGGCCGGATCGCCTTCGTTATCCGCGCGGCATCGCGGCGCAGCACCCTCTGGCACCCTCTGGCGAGCGAGCCAGAAAAGGCGGACGTCCGTGCGACGTCGCGCGATATCCGCGAAGAACGCACTCTCTTGACGTCGCCCAACTTCCGTATTGCCTCCTCGCGACTTCCCGCGCTCCTTACCTGCCACGGATTTCCCGTTTTGATTTTCCTCTGCTTGCGCCGAACGGGCCCAGTGATCGGTACGGCGATCACCCCATGGGTCGGCCGGGACCGGCGGCTCCAGTTAAGGTGGCTATTGAGCGCCGTCCCAGCCGGGCGATCCCGCGGATTCAGATAGGTCAACCATGAAGGACTACCTGCAGATCGATGTGTCATCGACCCTCGGCGAGGACGAGATTTTCAAAGCCGCCACCCAGCACCTACCTGCGTTCAGTTGGCGGCGGGGAGAGAGCGACACGCAGGGTCCGTACGCATCAGGAACGACAGCCGACTCGGTGCATCTGAAGATGTGGTTTGAAGAGAAGTCCTGTCTGATGTCCGTCTCGTTCAGGCGCGCGTGGCCAAACGACCCCGACCGCGAGGAGAAAAAGCAGGAGATCATGACCACCATTACAAAGGGATTCATTCCCACCATCGGCTACGTGAGCAAGATCGACTCCTGACGGTGGCTCGTGCGAGACGCGCTGTGAGCGGAAGGTCGGCAGCGCGAAACAGCTCGACCTTCGTCGAGGGCAGGTGTGCGAGCTCCCGGGACGACACGCGCGTAGCGAAGGCCATCTGCACATCGTTACCCCTGACGGTCCCGAGAAAGGTGGGCGAGATTGAAGCGTCAGTTTTTGGCGCCGTGCGAGCTGCGCCAACATCGCAGCATTGGGCACTCGAACCTTCGAAGCAGCAGTCTCGTGAGCGAGGGTGGCAACGTCGGAAGGCGAATGCTTTTTCCGACGGGCGCCGTGAGTGAAAGCTCTTCGAGTTGCTCGGACGCGGCCCGCTTCATCACAGGCGCGGTGTTGGTTTGTGATGGCGGTCAGTCGTTGTTGGGCTCTGGCCTTTTGGGGAAGGCGATGGGCGCCATCCATAGAGGCATCACCGCCGTTCGGATCCTCGACTCCGGCCGTACCTTTCCGAGCGAGCTCGCTCGCGAGATTGCCGTCTACGAAGAGAGCATCAAGGGGCTGCAGGGTCTCCGGGCGCAGCTCGTCGCCGGGCGCGCTCAGGGCACGGATCCCTTCAAGTGGCTTGATGCTCAGATCGCCCGCGCGAGCGGTGAGCTGGCGGCGCTGCGCAAGCTGCCTCCTCGCTAGCGAAGGGTCCTCTTCCGCGACTTCCGAGTGGGCCCTTTCGGCGCGTTCACTATCTCGTCGGGCTATCCTTGTCAGTTCGCCCTCGTTCCGGCTGGACGAGATCGAGCTGATGGACCTCGGGCGCTAGAAGGGCCTGGACGCTGGCGGAGGGACGGTCAGCAATGGACCCGCGCTAAGCGGGCGGGGTGACCATGGACTCGAGGAGCTGCGCCGAGCGCAAGACTTCCCGGGCTTGACGCAGGTCCAGCAGGTCGCCGCCAACGGAGCTGAGCTTTCGCAGATCCGCTACCAGAGCAACGAGCGTGTCGGCATCAAACGTCGCAGCCACCTTCCGCATGAGGGCCCGCGAAACAGCGGGAAGCCGGCCCAAGCAACAGAGCCCCTTTCGGCCGTGGACCCCGCCGTTGCGGCTGACGAAAACGAGGAGATTGGCCGCAAGCTGATGGAGACGTTCAAGCGCATGGAGGAAGTTGTGATCAGAGACTGCAGGCGGGAGCCACCCCAGTTGGAATCTTACCGGCTCCCGGATGAAGCCTGATCCTGGGACAGAAGCGCGAGGTAGCGTCCAGAGCCCCTCCCAGGAGGGGTCAACCATGCCAGCCCGAAAACAACTTCGATTGGCCTTCTGTTCGATTGGCCTTCGGGCCTTCGAAACTTCTGGTCGGGGTTGGCGATAATGGGATCGTGACACCCCTAGGCTCCATCCCCCCTCGAGGCGTGCCTCCCGGCTCGGGAGGAGGTGTTCCTGCCCGTCGAACGGATGGGGGATCGGATGGAAAAGGGCGCCCGATCGACAGCCACGCCTGGTCTCTCACCACGCTCGCCAGGGATCTCCAACGCGCGCGCGTGCACGTTGGCATGCTCGGCTCACTTGGGCTTGGGGCGGTGAGCCGGGTCCAGGCCGTTGCCGAAAGAATCGAAGCCGCTGCCCCGAACGAGCAGGCGCAGATTCGCGAGACCCGGCGTGCCGCCAAGGCGCAGGCGAGCGCTCGCGGTCAGACCGTTGTCCTCCCGAAGATGGACCCTGCTTCCGACGTGGCGGCGATGCTGAGCGACGAGATTCCGCGGCGTCTTCGAGAGGGCAGTCCAGCTTTCACCCGGAAGCTCACCGGGGAACAGGCCGCCACCCTGCGCGACGTCTCGCAGCAGATCGGAAAACTACCTTCCGGTTCGGCGGCCGCGGACCCAGCCCAAGCGCGGGAGGTTCTGGCCCAGCTTCTGGGTCAATTCGAACGTGGGCTGAAGGTGATGCGTACGTTCGACCCCAGTCTCGACGAACACCTCCGGTATCTAGACCAAGCCAGGGCCTATGTCCGCTCGGGCACAGGTCCGTTGGACCCCAGCGCCCCGGAGCTCAAGTCACTGCAATCCATCGGACCGGCGTTGTCAGCGCTCGGGTAGTTTGGGGGTTTTGGGCGCTTTGCCTCACGAAACCGTTCCCCATTAGTGGCGGCCCAGGCCCCCATGACCGCCTTTAGCTGTCCACGCGCTCCAGGAAACCGCGCCGTCCCGAACACGTGTATCCTGCGGGCGTCTGATGCACTCGAAGGGCCGCATTGTTGCGCTCGTGTTTGAACTCGCGACCGCAGACACGGCAGCGGTAGATGTACGTCACGCCAGAGCGGAAGGCTGGGCGTCGAGGTCTGCCGGCAGAACCACTGCTCCTCGCGCTCGGGATCATCGATCCAGTCAATTCGATTGCGTACTGCGGACTGAAGGTTTCCCCAGTCACCGTGAGTCCAATGATCTCGTCGATCTTGAATTGCTTGACGTGCGCGTCCCCTCGGACCCACGCGAACAGGTTCACATGGCCGGCAGCAGCACGGCGCAAAGAGTACGGCTCAGCGAGCCTGTGCTTGCCGTTGTACGTGAAGGAGACCATCAGTCGGTTGGCACCCGCGAACCGAATCTGCTCGATGGGAGCCGCACCCCAATAAGTGGTCGACGGTGGAGCAACGAGAGTGCCGTGCGCGAGGCCGCCCAAGTGTCTTCGATGAGGAGGTTGTGCAACCTGGGCCGCAACGGCTGGAGCCGAAGCATCGAGCCATGCGAGGACCTCTGAGATTCGCCCGAGAACCGAGTCGATCGGCGGCAATACCTGGAGCTGGTGCGCGAGCATGGTGACCCAGTCTGCTTTGAGCTCGTCAGAGCCGCGTACCAGTGCGACCAGGGCCGCGGCACCTGGAGGGGCGACGCGTTTGTGGGCGCACTTCTTGTGGAAGAATTCCCGTGCGAGCTCAAAGTCGATGCTGTCCGAGTGGTTCTCGACAATCTGAACGACGTCGTAGAGGTCTCGTGGGCGCGTTCTCTCAAATAGCGCTCGGGTCTTCTCCGCGAACAGCTCCTCAATCGAATACGCCGCGATGGTGAGGTCATCGGGCAGATCGTCCGGGTACGGGTGGAATGGGGAACGCGCGTCTGGCTCATCGACCAGTACCTCATGTTGCGTCAGATCGAAGAGAATGTTCGTCAACTGTGGTCGAGCCAGCGGTCCACGGTAGGGAACCTTGCCTTGGAAGGTGCGCTGGCTCTGCTTGTTGCGGCGCTCGACAATCTTGATGTTAGCAAGCGGGAATTCGATGCCGCTCAGTTCGTGCGCATCCTGGGCGACGGCCTTGAGCACGTCGATCAGCGCGTCTGGCGCGTACTCTGCAGCGGGCCGAAGGCTGAAATCGAGGTCTTCGGAGAATCGGTACGTCTCGAAGTAGCATTTCTTCAGGCACGTACCGCCCTTGAAGATCCAATTGGCTTTGACCTCCGGGTTTCGGGCCAACGCGGCCAACAGCCAGCCGAGCACGTAGTCTTTCTCGACGACGTCGACGCGAAGTCCCCAGCTGCGAGCGCGCTCAAGAATCTCTTCCTTCCGAATCACGAGGCGTCCTGAACGGGAAGTGAGACGTTGAGGCGTAGACCCCACCGCGTAAGGATCTTCCCTCCCTTCTTCACTTGGGGATCGAGTCGAATGACTCCCGAGGACCTATGGTCGAACGCGGCTTTGATGAGGGCGTCATTGCCGCCCAGCACAGTCTCGGCCAGGTAGCCGAGACGCTTGTAAGCGGCACCCTTCGGGTGAGCTGCGAGCGCTGACAGAAGCTTGGTCGGCTCCCAATTCTCACTGCGCCTGTACGTCGAGAGCATCTCGATAAGGTGACGGACGCCGCCGACCCAATCGGGGTTCGCCAGACCGTCGGCCAAAGTGCGTTCACGATCCGTAACCGCAACGCGGACGCTTCCCCTCCAGGTAGGTTGCACGGTCGCGACACGTTCCTTCGTTGCTCTGACAATGCGGAACTCACTCCCCATCAGGGTCAGCGATGTGGTCCGCGCAGCGCCTGCGGTGACGACGAAGGTTGATCGGAAGATCTGTTCGGTCAGGCCCCAGTGCTCGGCTGCGGTCCAGCCCCCGATGTAGCAAGGGGCGAATGCCTGCGAAGCCAGAACCCACGGGTCATCGACGGTTGTGAGCGATCCGGCGTCGAGCGGCAGCACGTAGAAAAGGCCACGGCGAACGGACGCGAGCCAGCCAGCTCGAACGAGTCGAAAGAGTCGAGACGTAGCTGTCGCCCGTGGAACGCCCCACGCCTCAGCGGCTTGCCAGGTATCGATCAGACCCCCGGTTGAACCCCGGGCCAGCGCCACGACCAGGTCGCGACCGTGATCAGATATAGTACCCGTCGCATTCATGCCGGAAGTCGAAATTAACTCGACATAAACTATATGGCAACTTGTAAGGGGACGTACTTACTGCATGGGGCCGGCTCACGCCTTTGGCACCGCCCCGAGGGGATTCACGCTGCCCTTCGATCCACCGATCCGCACGCTGAAGGGCAGCGGAGTCTTTGACTCCTCCACCATCGCGCCCCCGCAACTGGAAACCTCTTGGCCCTTCCGGCGGTTGCCGGGAGGGCCTTTGACTTTCAGCCCTGACGCAGTGTGACGCGGGTGCAGGGTCGACTTGCCCTGGTTTTGAACGCGGCGCGAAGACGCGCCATACGTTCACACCCTTCGGCGCAACCTGCACTTTCGCCATGACAGAGAGGGTTTTTACGCGCGGGACTATTTTCTTGGGCTTCCCAGAAGTGGAGACCTCTCCGCCGAAGTCGAGAAGCTGGTGTTGGAGTTTGGCGTGAAAGAACCCTGCCACGTCGCTGAAGGGCGCTGGGCTGTGCACTGTCGACACACTCCTCTCTCGTCGAACCAATTTCGGCAGGTCGTGAAGCGCTCACCACGGTTATCCCCAAAGCGCCGGACGCCTGACGGGAGAGGCTTGCCTTCTCGGCGCGTTGCTTCCTCGCCATGTGCGTTATTCCCTCGTTTGCCGGTAGCAACCTGTAGCCACCTGACGACGAAACGAGTGTAGGAGGGGAGAGTAGAGGGTCAATTTTCCCGTCCTCATCCTCTATGGTGGGTTCGATGGACGTTCGCTGCGAGCAGTGCCAGACGGAATACGAGCTCGACGACGCTCGCATCACCGACGCCGGTGTGACGGTCAAGTGCGCGCAGTGCAACCATGTTTTCAAGGTGAAGCGGAAGACGCTGCTCGTCACGGTGCCGCTCCGCCCGGGCGAGATCGGCGAGGCGTCTGTGCTGACGCCGGGGGCGAGCTCGGCGACCCACTTCGAAAAGGACCGTGGCCGCGAGTGGCAGCTCCGCCAGAAGGGACAGGTCGTCCTGATCCGTGAGCTCAGCAGCCTGCAGCGCTGGATTGTCGAACGGCGAACGTCTCGCGACGACGAGCTGAGCCTCAACGGCGCGCTGTGGAACCGGCTGGGGGACATCCCCGAGCTCGAGCCCTTCTTCGCCATCGTGGAGCAAGCGCAGCGCGCGGAGCTAGCGCTCGCGCGCATGCCGACACCCCTGGAGAATGCGTTGCCGGGCGTCCGTCCGGACGCGCCGCAGCGGACGGTGAGCGCCGAGCTCGACATCGTCGTCGCGCCGGAAGGGGACTTCGCGACGCCGACGCCGACGCTGGCGCCCACGCCAGTCCCCCCGACGGCGCCAGGCTTCGCGGGCCCGGGCGCCTTGCCCGGCGCCTTGGACGATGCCCCACCGTTGCCGGGGGGATTCGGCATGGACCTGCCGGGGCCCATCACCGCGGAGCTCCCGGCCTTTCGAGACGCCGCCCTGGCGAGACGAAGACGGAGCCGCGTCGTCCTTCCTGTGTTGCTCCTCGCCGCGGCGGCGATCGTCTCGGCGTATGTCTATGCCGGGGTGCTGAAACGCCCGTTACCGGGAGGGTGGACGCCCGAGCGGGCCCGCGGATGGGCCCTGGCGCAGTGGGACCGCTTCAAGAACGCCGCCGAGCGCGAGCCCAAGTCCCCTGCGGTGGTCGAGCCCGTCACCAAGACGTTCGATATCGACGCCGGTGCGCCACCGGTGGCGACGCGAGAGCCCGCCACGGAGTCGCCGCCCGCCGCCCAAACGGTCCCCACGCCCGTGCCTGCAGCGTCCGCGCAGGCCGAACCTAGCGTGGCGGTCGAGAACCCGAAGCCCGACGACGCAGCGAAGGCGGAGCCCAGGGCCCGACGCGAGCCCAACACGTTCGAGCAGTACCTCGCGCTCGGAAACCGGCTTCGAGAGCGCGAGCGCTTCCAGCAGGCACTCGTCGCTTATGGCAAGGCCGTCGCCATGGAGCCCGAAAACGTCGAGGCGCTCACCGGGCGGGCGATGGTCCTCCTGGATCTCGACGAGCGGCTGGAAGCCGAGACGGCCTTCCTCGCGGCGCTGAAAGCCGACCCGCGCCACCTGGAGGCGGTCATGGGCCTGGCGGAGACCTATCGGGCAATGAACCGCAAAGCCGACGCCGTGAAGTACTACGAGCGCTACCTGGAGCTCGCGCCCAGCGGTCCCGAAGCTCCGGTCGCGCGATCGGCAGTTCAAAAATTGCGCAATTAGGGGCATCTTGCGCGCATGGAAAAGACGGACCCCGCCGACGAGTCCTTTGCACGGGGCCGACCGCGCTCTCGCGTGCTCTGGCTCGCTTCTATGGCAGCGCGGAGGAAGCGATCAGTGACGACGCGAGCGAGGCGTTCAAAGTCTTTGAGAGAGTGCTTTCGGCGGAAGACCGCACCCGTTTTCGCCAGTTCCTCGAGCAGCGACTGAAGTCTGACGAGGCGTCGCGCGCTGAAATCGCCCGACATCAGCTCGAGGCATGGGTTGCCCAGAGGCCCTGAACGCATGAATCCCACGTGCAGGGTTGCGAGCTGGGGGACAGCATGCACCCGCGCTACCTGCTGAGTCGGACTCAGCGGTGAGCGACGTTCCGTGCATTGAGGTCGCCAGGACAACTGATTTGCACGAAACGTTGCGTCGGGACGCGGCCTCGAAGAGTTCGTCGAGCTGCAAACACACGTTCCATCTAAACACCTGATTTTACGTAGTATGAGCCGAAACGGGAGCATGGTAACTTTGAGACTTCGGTGAGACCCTTTGCCACTTGTGCGGCGCTGCTTCTGAGCGCTTGTTCAGGCTTCTTCGACGCAACGTCCGGAGCGGACGGCGTCGTCGACCCGGGTCCAACGTACCTTCGGCGTCTCACGCGCGCTGAATACGGCGCCGCGGCCTCAGCACTCCTGCGCATAGACCAAGGGACGGTCGCGACGGCGGTGAGCCAGTTACCGGAGGACTCGCACTTCGACGGCTTCGACAACCTCGCGCGCGTCCAGTCGATTTCCATGCTTCACGGTACGGCGTACCTGGGCGCTGCCCAGTCGCTTGTGGACGCATTTTTGGCCTCCGCGGCGAATCGGAGCGCCGTGGTTGGCTGCAACCCCAGCGACGCAGCCTGTCTCGCCGGCTTCGTCGAACGTTTTGGCCGGCGCGCGTTCCGTCGTCCGCTCGAGCCAGACGAGGCGGCGGACCTTGTCAGTGTTGCCCAGGCCGAAACGGATCGCTGGCAAGGGGTGGGAGTGGCGATTGGCGCGATGCTTCAATCAGCGAGTTTTCTCTTCCGGCCAGAGGTGGGCGTGCGGGATTTCACCCGCCCCGGCCTTCGGCGTCTCACCGGCTACGAGTTCGCCACGCGTCTGTCGTTCTTCGTGTTGGGCGCACCGCCTGACGACTTTCTCCTTGATGCGGCGGGCGCCGGCGACTTGGACACGGTGGAAGGCATCGAACAAGCGACGCGCGCAATGCTGACAGACCCTCGCGCACGGCCTGCGATGCAACGTTTCGCGGTTCAATGGTTTCGCGTGCGAGAACTCGACGTTGTCGAGCGCGACGTGAGCGCGTTCCCGGGTTTCACGCCAGCACTGCGTGGCGCTATGCGCGAGGAGTTCGTGCGACTGATGGACGAATACTTGTGGGCCGCGGACCGACCCTTCACCGAGGTCTTTACGGCCGACCACACCTTCGTCGACCCTCCGCTGGCGGCGCTGTACGGCGTTTCGCCGCCTAATCCGTCAGGGTTTGGTCGCTTGTCGTTCGCGACGCTGCCTGATCGCGGGGGACTCATCACGCTGCCGGCGTTGCTCACGGTGTCCGTGCCGACAAACAACACCTCGGTCATTCACCGCGGGAAGTTCATTCGCGATGCGGTGCTGTGTGACCCGCTTCCGTCTCCGCCACCGAACGTGCCCATGCTGCAGGTCCAGGCGGGCGAGACCCCGGAGCAAGCGAATGCGCGGCACACGTCGGACCCTGCATGCAGCGGCTGTCACCGTCTGCTTGACCCCATAGGTAGAGGGCTTGAGCGCTATGACGCCATCGGGCGTGTTCGGGCGTCGTACCCGTCGGGCGCGCCCATCCCGCTTGAAGGTGTTGTCGAAGGTTTCGAGAATTCCGACTTCGAAGGCGGCGCGGGCCTTGGGCGCCTTGCCGTGGCGTCGGGGGCAGCGGACACCTGTTCTGTGAAGAAGATGTTCCGCTGGGCGCTGGGGCGTTCCACCCAGGAGCCCGGTGCGAACGATGCGAATGCCATCGCGTCTATTGCACGACGCGCGGGTGATGCGGGCCGCACTTTCGAGGCGCTCGTCCTCGCGCTCGTGACCAACGATACCTTCCGTTACCGGCGCGATCCGGACGCGCCCTAAGGAATTCGTCATGCCTCGCTTTAAACTCAGCCGCCGCGCTTTTCTTCGTGGGATGGGAGTCGCAGGCCTGTCGATCGCGCTCCCGCCGCTGGAAGCGATGTTTGCACCGAGGGGCCTCTCCTATGGTAGCGCGTTGGGGCAAACCACGGCGCCCCCCAAGCGTCTCATTCTCTTCTACTTCCCCACGGGTGTTTACGCGCCGGTGCCTTGGGAAGCGACCTTTTGGTACCCGGTGCAAGAGGGGCTTGGCTGGGCGATGACGCCGGGCCTCGCGCCGCTCCAAGCGTTCCGAGATGACATCAACGTCATCGCCGGTCTCTCGTTTAGTGCCGCCATGAGTCCCACCGGCCAGGGCTCGCACAAGGATTGGGGCGCCGTACTCACCGGAAGGCCTTCAACGCTGGTGGAGCACTACCCAGCCTCGAATGCGGGGCCGTCGTTCGACCAGGTTGCGGCGCAAACGCTCGGCGCGACGACCAAGTTCAAGAGCATTCTCACAAGTACTTATGCCCAGCCTCAGATTCACTTCGCCGCGAACGCATCGGTCAACGGGCAGCACTCGCTCTTGCCTTGCGTGGTAAACCCCCGGCAAATTTTCCCCGACTTCTTTTGGGACCAGCAGGCGGGGGGGGGAGCGCCGGACCCCCGGCTTCTTCGCGGCAAGAGCATGCTGGACTTCGTTCAGCGCGACATCGGTCGGCTCAAAGGACGGCTCGGTGTCAACGACGTGCGGCGCCTCGACGAGCACCTGGACACCATCCGGTCTATCGAGGCATCCATCAACACCGAGGTCCCCGCGACATGCGAGGTGATTCCCCGTCCTGCGGATGTCCAGTACACGTATCAACAGTGGCCTGAGTACGCGAAGAAGATGATGGACCTCACGTTGATGGCGCTCAAATGCGACCTCACGCGCGTCGCGTTTTTTGGAATGGGTGAAACCCAGTGCAACGCCACGATGCCGTTCATCGACCTGCCGCTGTCGTTACACAACGCCAGCCATTCGGGAACCGCCGTGGAGGAAAGCCAGGTTGCCGCGGCTGCAGCAGCCTTGGGCATGACCATCGAGCAGTACAGGACTTTCGCGTACCGAAAGGCGACCGTCTGGCGAATGGAACAGTTGGCGTATTTTTTGGGTCAACTCAAGAACACCCCCGACAGCAACGGCGCGTCGATGCTCGAGAACAGCGTCGTCATCGCTTTCAGCGAATTCTCTAGCGGAACCATTCACCACACCGACATTCTTCCCATCATCGTCGCAGGAAAGTTGGGCGGCATGCCGACCGGCCGCTCCATCATTTACCCCTGCGACATGGGCGATGCGTATTGGACGGAATACGGCGCCTGCGCCGACAGGCCGGGTGCGCAAAACCTCCCTGTTGCTAACCTCTGGTTAACCGCGCTGCGCGCTCTCGGCGCCGTCGGACCGACCGAGTCGTTCGGCAACGCCACCGGGACCTTGTCTGGCCTGTGGGCGGGGTAGAAGCTGAGGAGAAACAAGACGGAGAAGCCGGATGGGCGTTGGCGTTGAGTTGCTCGGCCGCCGTGAGCATCGCGATGTTGAGCTCGCTCGCGAGGTCCTTGCCGAGCCGTTCCGCCCATCGACGCTTCTGCGCGTTCCGTCGCTGCTTCTGCCACGCCTTGAAGGGCGCTTTCGTTTTGAGCGGGGCGAAGGTGTGGTGACTCGGATTTTTGGCCAGGACGCGCTCAGCGAGTTGGAAGCCCTCTTCGTCTCGTCCGAGCGCGAGAAGCTGAGGAGAAACAAGACGGAGAATTGGAGCGAGCGAGAAGTGCGGGGTGCGCGAAACATGGTGGCGGTGGGCGAGCTCCGGGGTCGAGAAGGGCGCCAGGCGCGATGAGAGCGGCTCTCGGAGCGTGCTGTGAGCAGGCGTATCGAGTCGGTGTTGGGACGACTCGACCTCGACAGCGAGCCCCAAGCAGCGCTTCTCGCGGTCGTTCACCAACTCGCGCCGCCGCCCACGCTGCGTGTGGGTCCCCTGCCTTCCACTCGACTTGATCGTTCGGCGGCACGTCCGCTGGTGGCCTGGGCTGACCGGGGCACGAGTTGGTGGCGGCTTGCTCCTCACGAGCGCGCAGCCATCGCGATGGTTTGCGGTGGACTCAGCAACGGCGAAATCGCCCAGGCGCTGAACATCGCCGGGGGAAGCGAAGCCGGCGAGAAGGTTGTGGAGAGTCTTTGCTTCAAACTGGGCTGCGCGTCCCGCTCGGAGCTCGCTTCGCTGGGAGCCAGTCGAGGCCTCCGCACTGCCGAACGAGGCCTCACCCGCACGCCTCAGCCGGCGGCGTTGACGCCCCAAATGCTCGTCGCCGTGCGGGCCATTGCCGAGGGCAAGACGATTCAAGAAGCGGCCGAGGTCGTAGGAACGACTCCACGTGCCACCGGGCGCTTTCTCGAGGAAGTGATGGAACTGCTCGGCGTGCCAGCCAGGCGAAGCGTCTATGGGCTTGCGCAGCTGAGCGCGGTTGCGGTGAGCCTCGGACTGGCCCGACCCTCGCTGAAGGCCGGACAGATGTCGGGCTTCGACCGGCTGACCGACAAGGAGCGCGAAGTGGCGCGGCGCATCGCCCTCGGGGAACCCACGGAGGAAATCCTCCGGGCGATGGCATCTCCTCGAGACGGCCTTCGCAGGATGCGGCAGCGCATCTTTCAGCGTTTCGACGTCGACAACGACGTCCAGCTCGCCATCGTTGCTCGAACCATGGACTTCATCCCAAGCTTCAAGCCCCACGCGTTGACGGCGAGCGCCGTGGCGCGTCTCAAGGAGGGGACCGAGGAGCACTGGGTTCTTTGGGCCACAGGAAGCGGCTTGTCGTCCGACCAAAAAGCCCACGTGCTCGGGGTGACGCTGACTCAAGTCGGCGAAAAAACCAAAGCGCTGCGCCGGCGCCTTCGTCTCCGCACAGACGTCGAGCTCGCCAGGCTTGCGTTCCAGACAGGAATCGCACACGACCCTCGTCGGCCCGGACCCGCCTCACCATGACGTGAGTGGCGGGTTCCCGCGCTGGCGCTCTGCCTAGAGCTTCACGCTGTCGACGGTCTTCTTGACGGACTGGAACGACTTGTCCATTTCAGCCTTCTCTGCGTCGTTCAACTTGGCCTCGATGATGCGCGCGACACCGCCAGAGCCGATCTGCTTGGGCACGCCCATGAAGTAACCTTGAATGCCCTACTCGCCCTCGGCGCGAGTCGGGGGTCGATTTGTTCCCCGCTTTGTTCCCCATCGAAACTTCAGGAATGCGAGGGCGAGGCTATCTCTTCTAGAAAGCGCTTCGCCTTCCTCGACTCAAACAGGAAGCCCCCTTGCATGAGCAGGTACCCGAACACGAACATCAACGCGGGGACGACGGCCGCTGCGGGATTTTTGCCACCTGACAGCTGGTGCGCTGTCATTCCGATTGCTCCGGCGGTCACGCCCCCCAGCCAGAGCGCCATGAAAGCAGTCACGAAAGGATTGAGCCGCAGCGTGGCTTCGATGACTGCCCCGGTGCCGTCTGAACGAACACTGCCGACTACGGTTGGGAGAAATGAATTCCGGTAATGGATAACGCGCGTGACCTTGAAAGTGCTGCCCGTAATCTGCCCTTGGTAAGGCTTGTGATTGCGGGAAAATGGGTTCCTGAGCCATTTCGATGGCTCAGTTGCGGCGCCCAATCTCCGAATGATCTCGTCAGCGGGCACACCCGAACACAGTGACAAGTGCTCGTACGGTAGCAGCCACATCGGAGGCCGACAGCAAACCATCCCTCGCCCGTTCCTGTCGATTCGTGCCAGCCCCGCGGCTGGATGGGCGCCTTTTGGAACCGCCCCCAAGCGACGAACGCGGCAAGTCCGCCCAGGATGACATTCGGAATTGGCATCTCGCCGATCCGGAGGTGAGTCGCCGCTGCGCCGATCATGTCGAGCGTCAGGCCCACTGCGGCGAGCGGCGTGAGCACGGGAAGGATGCGCGTGAGCGCGGGCAGAATGATGCCAATCGCACCGAGCAACTCGACGACGCCGATAGCCTTCACGGTACCCGGGGAGAACAAATGCACCCAGGCTTGCGAGGCCGCCAACGCCTCTTAGCGCTGGGTCAGCTTGGCCAACGCCGCTCCCAAAAACGCCACCGCAAGCAGTCCCTGTGCGACCCACAATCCGATTCGCAAGCCCTTCACGTTTGTCCCCCTCGGCTGTGACGCGCCAGCACGTTTCACTCCCCTCGATGCGCGGAGCAAGGTTTCGAACCGACGAATTTCGCTCGACGAGCGGGCGGTGGGGCCCCGGGGTTGACCGCTGCCGGCAAGGTCAACGCACCAGCCACGGCACCTGCACGACAGGCACCACCCACGTCACCGCATCGAACACTTTGAACGAAGCGCGGATGTCCTCGCGCGGCGGCGGCAAGGGCCACTTGGGCATCACCGTCCACAGCCAATGGCTCGCCGCCTTCTCGCGGAAATACAGCTCGTGGTCCCACTCGACCTCCGCCATCTGGAGCAGCGGGTCGACGAAGGGGTGGCGACGCGCAACGACAGCCAGCCGGGCGGCGAGCGCGTACTCGCGGATGTTTTGAGCCTCGAGCCGCGCGGCGCCGTACATGGGGAAGAACCAGCCCCCGACCTGGCAGAAGGTGGAGATCGAGCGCCCGACCCGCGCCATCTTCCGCTCCCGCGCCGGATTGGGGCCCGAACCCAGCGCTTCGAGCATGCCGAGAATGCAATGCCGGTGCTCGATCTCGTCGCGAACGATGGTTCCAATCTCGCGACGCTCCGCCGCACGCCTCACCGAGTGACGATGCCCCAGGTACGCGCGCGTGGCCGCGAGCTCGCCCGAGTACGCGAGCTGCAGGAGCAACGTCAGCCGGTCCACCGCGAGGAGGCGACGCGCCTCGCTCTCAGCAAGCGCGGCTCCGTGAGCGGGCATGCGCACGTGCGTGTTGTCGCACGAATGCGCAGTCGACTCGAGAACTGGCGCTCCAGAAAACCCCAGAGAAATCCGCGTTCTGTCGCGACTCGCGAAAAGCCATTCCCGACCGGAAACCGAGGGCGGCCAAGCACCGAGAATCCGTGAGCATGTCCATTCAACCCCTGGGTCCCCCCATCGTCGTTTCCGCCTCGAATTCCGCGCAGCCTGCCGTGTTGCAGGCATGGACGGCGCGCCTCATCCAAGAAATTCTTGAGATGCTGCCCCCGCCCTCTTCCGAGCTCCCTGTTGCGCCGAACTTGGGCGAGAGCCCATTGGAAGCTGCGTTTCGCGACATCGACCGAAAGATGAAATTCGAGGAGCTCATGGCGACACGAGCGTACGAGCGGGACATCCTCGCATTGGCGCCCATTCTCCAACGCATTGAGGCTCTGCCCAAGGATGCCGCGCGACCGCTGAAGGTCAATCTCGGCAGGATCCTGTACCTGAACGCGCACAAGGACGAGATCCGGATGGGTCCTTTCAAGGCCGAGCTCCGCGCGGTCGAGGCCAGCGTGCGCAACGCGAAGAAGCCACCCACCATGAGTCGCGAAGAGCGCCGACTCCACAATCGCGCGCGTGACATCGAACACCAGCTGAAGAACCTTGGTGTTGAGGGTGCCGAGCTTGCGACGGTGCAGGCTGCGCTGGGTGCTGGAAAATCCGACCGTGCGGGCTTCAGCGACATCGCCAAGGTCTACGAAGAGGCTATCGCGCTGCACAAACAGGCGAGGGGTTGTGGCAACGAGGACGTAGCCGCCAAAGTGCGCGCGCAGGTGCTGCGCGGTCTATCGCCCTCGAGCACGCAGCAGCTGAAGGCGCTCCAGCGCGAGCTGAACGCGAAGCAAGCACGCACGACAGACGGGAACTCCGGCGACGCGTTCGAGTCGCGTCAGGTCGAAAAGGCGAGACTGACCCGTCGCATCGAGTCACTACCGGTCAACGTCGATCGAGCCCCGTTCAACGACGCGCTAGCACTGCTCGCCACCTCGAGCTCCCCGCGCGAGCTGCGCAAACGCGCGCACGAGGTCGAGGTCCAACTTTCCAGATTCGGCGCCTAGCCGAGCTGCGCCAACGCCGTCACCGCGAGCGCGCGCCAGGCGTTGCCGCTCATCGCACCTTCGAACGTCTCGTAGTGAAGCCTGCCTGTGTGCGGCGCCACCGTGAAGTCGTACCGAGGCGCGCGGCGGAAGCGCTCGGCGTCGAGCGGAAACTGCGACAGCACCTCACGCTGAGAGGCAAAGCACGCAAACATCCGGCGTTTGAGTGCCTGCTCAGCCTCGTCGAGCGTGCACGTCACGGCCTCCTGCTCGACGCCCAGGAAGCTTCCACGCCTCACCTCGCCACGCCACGCGTGATACGACGTCATCTCGATGCGCCGCACGTCTGCGGGCACGGCGAGCTGCACAGCGAATGCGCATGCGTCGTGGTCTGGATGTCCGCCTTCATAAGGCTGGGTGACGACGACCGCGGGCCCTAGCTTGGCCACCAGCCCTCGCAACGCCCGGGTCACCTGCGCGAGTTGTGCACTCGCCTCCTGGTCTACGAAACCCAGGCACTGCACGCGGCTCGCATCGACTCCCACGAGCGACATCGCAGCGACCGCTTCCTGGGCCCGCAGCGCAGCGTAACCCCTGCGGGTGTTCGGCTGAGCCGTCGACCACAGCGCCACATCGTGGGGCGCACCATCGGTGACGTGCACGACATGGAGATTGTGAGCGCGCCTGAGCAGCCAAGAGGCGCCGATGGTCTCGTCATCCGGATGCGCGACGACAAACAGCCACGGCGCCTGGGCATCGAGTCCTTCCGCAAACTCAGAGGCCAGCTGTGCGAGCCACCCGCGCAGCCCTTCACTGTCACCCGGGGAGGTCATCTGCGGACACGCTAGCGCACGCGCGCACCCGTCTCACGCACCGGGCCACTGGACGTCGCCCTTCCGATTCTCACAGGGCCTCCGTCGCGGGGCGTAGCCGGCCGGAGTAGATTCGCCCGTAAGCCTTCGAGGTGGGCGAGCGGCGAGCGACCCTTTTCCCAGCGTGTTGCGCACCAGCGACTGCCCGACGCCGTCGGAGACGTGCGGCTGAGCATCGGACGTGGGCTCGTCGTCGCCACGACGAATGCATCGCATTTCGACGGTTGGGTGACTCTGCTTTGGCTCTCGGCGCTGGGCTTTGGCTGCTTCGCGGCTGCGTTCGCGCTCGATGCGACCGCTTCCCTCGCGACGCCGGCGTGGATGGCGGCGCTGACCGGCATTTTGGCGTGGGGCGCGTTCGCCTTGAGCGCACGCGACCGGCGCCAGCCGCGTTTCGTGCTGCATACCGCGACGTCGATTCTGAGGCTCGAGCAACGTCAGCCAGGTCGGCAGTCGACTCGTGGTTGCCCGCTCGCGAGCGGCGCAGGTCTCGCGATCGCGTGCTTGGTGATGGACGCCGTTCTGGCCATCAAGCTGAACGTCCCTATCAATTCGGCGATCAACGGCTGGCGCACGTCAGCACTCCCCGAGGACTGGCAGACGTATCGCGCACGATGGCACCGCGCATTGGCCATCCGTCGCATCTTCTTGGTGGGTGGATTGCTCGCGCTGTTCGGCACGGTTCTGTGGCCTGCGTAGGCCTACGGCGCGCGACCGTCACGCCCCGGCAGCCCCGAAGCTCGCACGCGAAGCGAGCCCGACACGTCCAACGGTGCTCGCTCTCCGGGTCCCCTATGAACAGCACGCCGGTCGCCGAGAAGACGGCCGCGGTTTCTGACTCGCAACTTGCGTTGCGCCCCGCAATCGGGGCGCCTGCATCAGTGACGAGCGAGTGCGGCTTCATTCGCGAAGGCGGACTCCATGCGCTGCAGCTCGGCGCGTGGAAGGCCGATTGATTTCGCCTTCGCTTTCCACCTACTCACCACTGTGCGGACCTGCGAGACAATCTTCTCGGCCTCGGTGGACGTGAGCCGATAGAGCTCAGCCGTCTCAAGCACCGTGTCAATACGAGGCTCCGCGCTGGCATCATCCAAGGTCAACGCGTGCTCCTGCTTGTCCGGGTTCGGATTCATGTCGTAGGCGGGAGCGAGCCGCCAGCCCGAGGGGGTGCGGAGAAAGCCGTGGTTGCGGAGATGGTCGTCCCGGTTCGACACCAGGACGTTGAAGACGACCCGCCGAAACAGTTGCGCAAGGTCTTCCTCGATGTGCCCCGACGCCCCATGGTTCGCGATGACCTCGGCGAGAGCAAGGTAACTGGCGCCGCTATCACCGTCGCGGCGCTCCAAGAGCGTCATTGCGGAAGCGAACATGCGTCGGTGATTGCCAGAGCGATCAAACCGAGCGACGCAAAACGTGCTGTAGCGGTCTGTGAGCTTTTCCAGACGGGCTCGCGGCACGTCTACTTTGGCTTCTTTCGCCAGCTGATGAACGACGAGCTCCCACGCTCCCACGTCGTACCGGTCTTCGCGCGCGGGAAACTTCCCGATCCACAGACTGCCATCGGTCTCCGCGAAGCTCGCTTTCGGCCGCGCCCCACCCAGGGACGTCCCAGGCGCGATGAGTGTAGTCAGCCACCGCTCCATCTCGGGGGACTCGTCCGCGCCTGGTTCTTCAATTTTCTGACTGACGTGGGCCAACTCACGCAGGCTCGTCAGGGGTGGCGCAGCCAATTCCGTTGAATCGTCGAGGTAGTGTCCGCCCGGATTGGATCGAAAGCGCAACGCACCGGATCTCGCCAGATCGTGCACCCCAAGAAGAAAGTCCATCTCTCCGAGTCGGCGCGCCCTTCGTCCTTCCCTGCGCGCGAGAACGCCCTCGCGCCTCTCCATCAACATGCGCCCCCATCTGTCCGGCGCCGCGTCCTGAAGGATGCCGAAAGTGACCGCATTCGAGGGCGGGTGCTGCTCTCCTGCGAAGAGCTCCAACCGAGGATCGAGCTGGAAACGGTTGTCGTTGGCGAGCCATGCGGAGTCGTAATCGAAGGAAGGCGGAAAATCCGTGCGTGCCCGTGAAAAGCGCAGCGTGCCCACCTTCATCGTTGGCGTGATTTCCTCCGCATCCAGAACCACGTCGACCGACTCACGCTCCGCTCGGTTGCGCGTCGCCATGGTCGCCTCCGCTGCTTCGCCGCCGTCGAGCCAATCTCTCGTCCTGCAGCTTGCGACCCAAGACGTCTTCCCGGGCGATGAGATCGATGTCGTTGTCCAGTCCCAAAACCCGGAGCGCTCGCAAGTACGTTCCGAGCGAGATCCCCGGCTCCCCTTTCTCCAACCGATGAAGCGTGTCTCGGGACACGCCCATCCGTTCCGCGAAGAGGACGCTGGTCAGATTCCGGCGCAGGCGCGCGTGACGCAGCCGGTCTCCCAGTGCCTCCATCTGACGGCTGGCTTGTGGAAAAGGCTTTCGAACCCGGCGGCCCATGTCCAATATTTTAGACATGCGTTTGCTGTTTTTGTCGACAATATCTGACGAATCAATTTTGTGTTGTCCGATACATACGACATACATTGGCGATTCGACTTGAGTATCGGACACAACGTCGACGAGCGCTCGAGCTTACGCGGTCTGGGAAAAACCGTCGAAACCTAGTCATGACGCCCGTCTGCATAACCCGAAGGTCGCGGGTTCAAATCCTGCCCCGCAAAGGTCGCAAGAGGCCGGAATCACGACGAGTGGTTCCGGCCTTTGTGCGCTTGCACCGCCTGGAGCGCTCGAAGGTCGCCTCTGTGCCATCGATTTCACCAAAAGTGACCCACGACCACCGCGCAAGGCGCCACCTGCTTCTCCATCTCCGTGAAAAGGCCGCTTATGTTTCCTTGATCCCAGGTACCGACGCCGCCGCCGCCAAGAATGGCGCCGCGCGCTCGGCGAACCCCAGGGACACCGCCCAAGAGGATGCCCTTGCC
Source organism: Myxococcaceae bacterium (assembly GCA_046155985.1). Lineage (GTDB taxonomy): Bacteria > Myxococcota > Myxococcia > Myxococcales > Myxococcaceae > JBJXGM01. The sequence continues at coordinate 21,037 of JBJXGM010000104.1, forward strand.
GCCGTGCTCACGCTCCAAGCACATGGCGCCGACTTGGATGGCCATCTTGCCAGTGACCTCGCTCATCGGCCGCAGCAGCGGGAGCGAGCCGTCTGAGAGCTGGATGGTCTCGTAGGCGACCGCGGCGATGCGCTTTTGGACCAACACCTTGGCCAGCGCGGGGACCGCCGCGAGGTGGAAATAGGTGTAGACGATCTGCCCGCTCTGCATGCGTTCGTATTCAGGCTCGATCGGCTCTTTCACCTTCACGATCATCTCGGCGCGCTTCCAGACTTCGTCGGCCTTCGCGATGATCTGCCCGCCGACGCGCGTGTACTCGCCGACCGTCCTACTGCATTCGGCATGGACTCATTCTCATCTGCCGAAGCCTGGATTGCGCATCTCTCGAAGCTGCTGGCCAACGAAAGAAACGCCGCCGTTGAATTTCTCCTTTCGCTGGCCGAGTTCGACCGACGCGAAGTCTGGAGAGCGCGCGGCCACGCCAACCTCATTGCCTTCCTTCACGTCGAGTTGGGCATGTCGCAGACGCTGGCCTATTATCGACAAACCCGCCGCAAGACTCATCCAGCAACTTCCTGCCATCGTGGCACCTCTGCGTGACGCCTCTGCAGCATCAGCGGCCGAGACCGCCGTAGTTCAGATTGAAGCGCAGGTCGCCGCAGAGCTCGATCAAGACGGCTGGCTTTCGAACGATGACCCACCCCTTTTCGCGCGAAACGATGCCTCGGCGAGACCAGGTGCTCAGCGTTCGGGAGATCGAGCGCAGTCCTACCGCGAGACCGTCGGCGAGATCCTGCTGCGTCAGGGGAAGACGCAGCACCACACCCCGCTCGGTCTCTCGACCAAACCATTCGAGATGCGCGACGAGCAGGCTGGCTAGGCGCGCTGGCACGGGTGCGAGAAGGCTTCGCTCGTTTCGAATCGCGACGCAGAACCTTCGACAGACGTCCTCGAGAATGCGGCGCGCAGGCAAATCGGTTGGACCAAGAAACGCGAGGAACGCGTCCGCGCGAATCTTTAGAACTCGTGACCTCACCAGGGTCTCGGTGCATTCCACGAGGGGCTCGCGGGCGAGCACTTCTTTCTCCGAGAAGGTGCAGGGGGCGGAGAGGTGTTTGACCGTGACCTCCCTTCCGGGGACCCCGCCTGGTTGCTCCTCGTGAAAGATCCGCACGGCACCTTCGAGGAGAACTTGAACAAAGGAGGCGGGGTCTCCAGCGCTGCCAAGGCGCGCTCGCGCCTTCACCACCGTCAGAGCGCTTCCCTTCAGCAGGGCTTCGAGTTGACTTGGGGCGGCTGCGGCGAACGCCGGGACCGCGTGGAGCTCTCGGATGAGCTGGCGAAACTCCTCAGCGGGGCGGAGCATCCACGGACCTCGTCGGGGTGCGGGGGGTAGTCGTACCCCGAACAGTGAAGGTGAGCGGGTCGTCACTATACGTCGGACGCGCACTCGAAAGTCTGGTGAGGACTCGCTCCATCGCGCCCAGCTGCGCAGCGGCGACGGTGGGGCTCATGGCCGTCGCACGAACGAGACTGCGTCCGTCGAGACCCTGAAGCAGCCAGACTCCAAGAATGCCGGAGTCCAGGCGAAGGACGAGACGCGAGGGCTGAAACCAGAGATCGTGAAGCCCAGGTGGGACCGAGACGAACTGGAGGCGCCGTGAATGAAACTCTTCACCCAGGTCCTGCTCCAGCTTCAGCGCCACTCGCTCAGCGCTGAATCCGTCCGGGAGAAAATAGGTGTAGCTGCAGTCGCGCCTCAGGTTCTCCACAACGCACTCGCGCCAGTGGGTCACGGTCTCCTCGGGCGCCGTGAAACCCGCGAGGAAGACGTCTCGAACATCATTCCGACGCTTCCGGTCGAGGACAGAGTCAGTCCCGGCAAGGGCTACGGTGAAGGGAGCCCGCCCGGGGTCCTCCTGGACTGCGTGCAGCTGAGCCATGTCGTCGTCCGTCAGGCTCAGGGTTCTGCGAATCTTCTCCGCAAGCTTCACGCTGAGGGGTCCGGAGGATGAAGCTATCGAAAGAGCCGCGTGTGAGACGCCCGCCGTCCTTGCGAGCTTCCGCAAAGACAGCCCACGCCTCGAGACAACCGCGTTCAGCCACATGCCCGCTGCGGAGAGCGGCTTCCCCTTGGGGTTAGACATGTACAGTTATCGATCCCAGGCGGGTGCGCCGCCACCTCTGGAGGTCGCTGCTACGCCATCTGGCGCGCGGTGCCCTCGCAACCTGCCGCGTTCACGCGGTGGCGTTGGCGCAATCGAGGTCCCTCGATTGATAAGCATCAGGCGCGTAGAACGTTGCCGCACTGCCGCCTGTGAGCACTGCGACGAAGCCCGCTCGGTCCAAAGCTGTGCACACGACGAAGGCGACGTCGGTGAGCGT
>JBJXGM010000164.1:0-26393 GCA_046155985.1 Myxococcaceae bacterium
GCGAGCAGGCCGAGATGCCAGGCGCGGGAGGCCCTTTCGCCGCAGCGTGCTCTCTGTACGTGAGGACGAAAGGAGGGGCGCGCAACGCCGCAGATGGGACGCGCAGCAGTTTTTCAGCAGCCTGCTAGCCTCGCCAGATCTCTGGAACAAGCGACGGAAAAGTGCGCGACGCGCGTCGTCGAAGCCCACGCAGGCCATGGTGACCCAAGTGCAAAAACCTGTTCGTCATTCCGTCGGAGAGCAACAAGGTCAACCCAAACGCTGGCCACTTTGAATTCGCCCAAGCGCTTTTTTCGAGCCGCTCATCGGAGAAAGCGCGGTCGACCCAAGCGGGCGATGTCTTGGATGTGCGAAAACGGTTTGCTTCCGTTCGGACATCGAGCGCGCGCTCCAAAACGTGAAACGCGATTCCGGTCGCGCGGGCCAAACCATCCCGTTGGCTTTCGTGGGCCATGGCGTCCCAGTCGACAGGTGTTTGGGCCAAAAGAAGCTTGAGGTCGTACAACCAAGAGAGGCGGGCAAAAAGATGTCCGGCGGCATGAAGCGCCAGGTAGCGACACTCGTCGGTGGGCGAGAGGTAGCGCACCGCTCGGCCCTCGATGCGTCCTTCGCGCGCGCGTTCAAGGTATCCGGAGGCATTCAGCGCGCCCCCAAGGCCGGTGAACGGGCGGAAGTGCAGCTCGACGGAACCCGGCGCGCCGCCATAGTGCACGTGGTGGTGGTGCTGCCGGTGGTACAAAACCGCTGCGCGTTCGGGCGGGCGAAGCCCAAGTTCCTGTAGCGCGCGGTCCGCGCGAACCCAATCGTTCTCGCCAATCAGGAGATCAACATCGAACGTGGGGCGAAACAGCGGGTCTGGGTAATAGCGCAGGCCAAACCCATAGCCTTTGAGAAGCACAGGGAAAACATCCACCTTCGCCAGCACATCCAGTGTTGAGAAAAGCAGTGCGCGCACGCGCAGCCCGTTGGCAATCACCGCGAAACTGTCTCGTCGGAGGGCGTCTTGGTGCTCAGACCTCCACGTCACGCCCGAGCGCTCGAGGGCGTCTTGCAGCACGGCTGAAAGTCCGTGCCGCCGGGCCTCTGTGGCCAATGTTGGCGCAGACGCGTTGGCAAGGATGTGGGCGCCGGTTTCGTTCTTGGGGGGCAAGACCCGCAGCAGAGAGAGGAGCGCCATGAAGGTCGCCGAGATTAGTTCGAATACGGTCCATGTGGGCACGCATGGGCAGAAACCTACTTTGGGTGGTGTCGTTAGGGTCTGCCATAGTAGGGTTCGCCACGATGCGTGAACCGAAACGGGTCGAAAACGTGAAACCTTCGTGGGCGCCGTTTGGCCGAGTTTTCTTTGCTTTGGTCGTCGCCGGCTCGTTAGGCTTAGCCGAGGCTGCCTTGGCTCAGTGCACGCTAGGCGCCACTGCCACCAGCAGCGTCAGCGGCGTGAACCGGGACTACGTGTTGTGCTCAAACAACCAGACCTGGGCGACGGCAGGCACTCGATGTGCGGCGCTCCCCGGCGGACAGTTCCGGTTGGTGACCATCGACAACCTGGCAGAGGACAGTCTCCTTTCTGGCTTGAACGGCAACGACAAATGGACTGGGTACAACGACATCACGACAGAGGCCACGTTCATTTGGACGGGGTACGCGCCGAGTGGCGCGTACGTCAATGCGAGCTTCACCAACAATTCTGGCGCCAACGACTGTGTCCGTTTGGATGCTGCAGGAACGTGGTCTGTCCGCAGCTGCGCCAACACCAACGATTGGGTTTGCGAAGCTCCTCCGGCCTGCGGCAACGGCCTCACCAGTGGGAGCGAAACTTGCGATGACGGAAACACCACCAACGGAGATGGCTGCAGCGCCACATGTGCTGTCGAGTACGGATTCACATGCAGCGGTGCCACAATGCCCGGCACGTGTACCGGATCCACCAACTGTCAAAACCGCCTTCGCGGTGGCCTGGGCGCCTCCGAGTACGTTTATTGCGGCGTCGTCAATCAGACTTGGGCGCAGGCCAGCACGTTCTGCCAAGGCTATGGAGCGGGTTGGGAACTGACCACCATTGGCAGCGATACCGAAAACAACTTCGTCTACAACCTGTGGTCGGCAGACGGGAACCGTGGAACGTCAATGTTTCATGGCTGCCGCGACACAACGGCCGATGCAGATCCGAACCTCAATTGGCTATGGCTCAGCAATGGGACGTCTTGCCGCGGTGGCGGGGCGGCGTACCAAAACTGGGGGCCCGGTGAGCCTAACAACGGGAATCCAGCACAAGGTTGTGGCTCTTTTTGGACCGGGGTTCCGTACCAGTGGGACGACCTGATATGCACCGCTACCGTTCCCTTCGTCTGTGAAGGGCCGTCCACTTGCGGCAACGGCGTTCGAGCGCCCGGGAGCGAGGGCTGCGATGACGGCAACACGACCAATGGGGACGGTTGCAGTTCGACGTGCACCATCGAGTCGCCCCCCGTGTGTGGCAATGGTTCCATTACCGGCGCAGAAGAATGTGACGACGGAAACACGACGAACGCGGATGGTTGCTCGTCCTCGTGCACCGTGGAACCCGCGTACACCTGCATTGGTCAGCCTTCCGTTTGCACGTTGGTCTGTGCTGCGACAACGTGGGTTTCGCGATCCGCGACCAACGCCACTGAATATTTACGTTGCACAACGGGCGCGGTTTGGGGTGCTGCCCGCAACAGTTGCACGAATCTTGGCGCCGGCTGGAGTTTGACGACAATCGGCGACGTCACGGAGAACGCCTGGGTCCAAGCCAACGCGCTGGGTGGGGGGAACCGCTGGATCGGCGTCAACGACACCAACACGGAAGGCACCTACGAATGGGCAAGCGGGGCCGCATTCGGTGGCTACATCAATTGGGCCGCCGGCGAGCCAAGCAACGCCGCGGTCGACGAGGATTGCGGCCTCATGCTGACGGCTTCGGGCCAATGGGACATCCGCGTGTGTGGCACCGCGACGGGTTTCGTCTGCGAAGGGCCTCCCCGATGCGGCAACGGCGTCTTGGCCTCTGGCGAGGCCTGTGACGACGGGAACAGCGCCAACGGTGACGGGTGCAGTTCCACTTGTGTCGTTGAGCCGAACTACGTTTGCACCAATGTGAACGTCAACACGCCCTCGACATGCACCCAGACCTGCGCAGCCACTCCGACGTGGAGCAGCTACCTTGGCGGTGGCACTTTGCAGACGACCGAGTACCTCTATTGCACGACGACCGTCACATGGACCACTGCACAGGCGGCCTGCCCAGCGGTGGGAAGCGGCTGGGCATTGGCGAAGATTGCGGGTGGTGCTGGGAGTATGACGGCCAGCGTAGAAAACACGCACATCAGCGGGGCGACGACAGCTGCCATGTGGCACGGTCTGAATGACGTGGCGGTTGAGGGCACCTACCGATGGACCAGCGACAACTCAACCCTCGGGGCCTACAACAACTGGGCGGTCGGACAACCCAATAACTCGGGAGCCGGGGCAGGCTCTGACTGCGTCGTGATGAACAACGACGGCACCGGGACTTGGGACGACCTCGCTTGCACCACGACGCGCGGTTACGTTTGCGAGGGCCCTGCCATTTGCGGAAACGGCGTGATGGCGAGCCCCAATGGGTGTGACGACGGGGACCTCGTCAACGGCGACGGCTGTAGCTCCACTTGCGCCATTGAGGCGGGCTTCGGCTGCACACCGACTAACCCCAGCGTGTGTACGGTCATTACCGAAGTCGCACTCGACTCCATCGCGGCCTACGTGAATCCAGCAGGCCCGGGCATTGTGATTGAATGGGTCGGCCTCAACGACCCCACCAACCGCGGCTTCGACGTTGTTCGCAAGGGTCCCAGTGACGCGGCGGAGGTTCAAATCAACGCCCGCGAGCTTGTGGGCACTGCGTTCACACAGCGGAACACGGCCTATTCGGTGGTCGACGCGGACGGTGGCTTGGACGACCGGTATTGGATTCTCGAGCACAAGATGGACGGACGGGTGACCCGCTACGCGGAGATCGTCCCCACCGCCGAGAAGCCGGTGCGACCGGACCTCGAATCGCTTATCAATGGCGAGACGCCCGAAAGACCGTTCTTCGGCTGCAGCGCGATGCCGCTGGGTGCCGGATGGGGCGGGATGCTCTTGGCGCTTGGGCTTCTTGGCGGCCTTCAAAATCTTCGGCGCCGTTCCCGGTCCTAGTCGCTCAGTTCCAGGGTACCGTCCAAAGGCGAAGTGTAGGGTCGCCCAAAAGCATCCACGTTCGACGAACGTCTTCCTCGACGACTTCCGACTTGGCGAGCCGCAGGGCATCGCCCAGCGGAAGTTGGTCGACGACGAGGTGACGAAAGGCCCGGCCCATCAACGGAACCTGTTCGCGCGCTTCTGTGAGGCCGCTGGAGACCCACACCGCAGCGGCACCTCTCGAAGGCGCCTTGATCAGCGCCTCGCCCAGGCTTTCAGCAATCGCGCTCTGAAAGTAACCGTTAAAGCACGCCATATTGATGAAAACAGGCAACACGGAGGCCGATGGAAGGTTCGGCACCGTTGCGTTAGAGAGCGAAGGGCCCGCCCACTGCTGGGTGGAGGCGTGTCCAAAGTAGGCGAAAACATCGGGCTGAGTTTGGAGTGCTTCCAGCATGGCCGGCAACAGCCCCACCTCATTGCTTTGACGAACGATGTGGGTGGAGGACAAGCCGCCCTCCAGCTCGTAGGCGACCGAGCGGCTCACCGTTTCGAACGAAAACCCAAGAGGTTCGTCGCTGAGGAAAACACCGGAAAGCCGTGAATCCAGCGGCTTCGGCCGATAGGCCAAGGTCTTGGCGACCATGGTCGAAAGTTCATCGGGTGTGCGCGCTGGGAAACGTCCGATGGCGAGCTCTGGCACGCCGTTGTCGTCGAAATCGACGAACCCATCGTCAGACGCGGTCTCGAGATAAAGGGTGGCAACCATCGGCGTGGGGACGAGGTCGAAGTCTCCCAACCCCAGGCGGTCTCTCGGGTCGTCGCTGGCGTCACCCACGAGAAGAACGTAGCGGGGTGGCTTGGCCCAAGTGCGGTACGCATCTTCGATGAAAGCCTTGATGGCGCTGCTGTCTTTCACGCCGAAGGCATAGGCGTCGTACACATCGTCGACGTCGGCGACGAACACCGACAAACCTTCCAGTCGCCGCGCTGAAGCGAGCGGTTCGATACCTGCGCGCAACTCTGCCGCGGTAATGATGAGCAGCTCACCTTCGTGGCTTCCGTCGCCGAGCTGCGCGGGCCGGGCGGATTTCACTTGGGACACGGTCAGCGACCTGCCCACAGCTTTCGCCAGGAAACGCCTCGTCGGCCCAGTGTCGGTGCGGAAGCGAACCGTGCCGCCCTCGGTCAGCGCCGAAACTTCAGTGGGCGTTCGCGCGTCACTGAGGTCGAAGACCTGAACATCATCCGTCGAGAAACCCGAAACGCTGACTTCTGCGTTTGGGCTTGCCTCAAACTCGAGTTCATCATCGACGGCCACCAGCGCGCGTGGATAGGAAAGCGTGAGCGCGTCGATCAGCGAGATGTCTCCCGGTCCGCCTTCTTTGGTGAGGACCAGTGTGTTCGTCCCTTCGGACAACACGCCTTCGGGAATCGGCAGCTGCACGTCATGCGACGCCTGATTCGAGAAGACCAACGTCGCCAGGCGGCTCCCATTCAACGTGACGCCAACATAGTGCTCGGCGGCCGTGACGCCCTGCAGGGTTAAGGACAAGGTGGCAAAGAAGCTGGCTGAGACCGTCGCTTGAGGCCTGTAGTGGTCAACGCGAAGTTCTTCAACGAGACCCGCGACGGGAATCGGCGGGCCAAAGAAGTTCTCCCGTGGGCCATTCATCACGGAGGCGAGATACAGCGAGCGAAACTGTTTCCGCGCGCGTGCAAGGTACGTGTCTTGAAGCAAAAACGGGCCGGCGGGTTCGTCGTTGGCGAACCCAATGCGCGAGGCCACCTCCGGTTGCGTGGCGAGCCAATAGAGGCCCGTTCCTGTGAGGACGGTGTCCTCTGCTTGGCCAAAAAACTCGATAGCGTCGTCGGCATCGAGTGTTCCGTCTTGTTCGCCCACGATGCGCATCGCGACTTGCTGCCCGCGGCGTGTCAGCGAAAGGCTTTGCGGGTCGGTGCTTTGCGGAAGCCCCGCCTGGAACAAGCTGGCGGCCTCCACGCGCGACCATCCGTCGGCGGTGACGAACAGCTTAAAAAGAGACGGTGCGTCAGGCTGGGGCGGACCGCAAGCCACAAGCCCCAACGCACACAGCGCAGTGATTTTCGTGTCAAAGCGCGTCGGCATCACGAAGAAAGCGTAACCTGAAACCTTGCGGCTCGGGTCAGACATGTGGGTGAAGGCCCATCCGTAGGAAAACAGAGGCCTCGTCGGCGCAAATGCTCAATAGTCACACTATGGAGCGGCCGTTTCTGCTCGTCATCGCGGGTCCAACAGCCTCAGGAAAATCGGCGCTTGCGGTAGATCTCGCTGAGCGCTGGAACGCCGAAATCGTCGGGGCTGATTCGCAGCAGGTTTACGCTGGATTCGACGTCGGAACGGCCAAGCCCCCGCCCGATGTTCTCGCTCGCGTTCCTCATCACCTGATTTCGGTCGTGCAGCCGGGTGCCCAGTTCTCCGCAGCTGCGTACCAACAACAGGCCGACGATGCGATTTCCGACATCGACCGACGCGGCAAGCGCGCCATCGTCGTGGGGGGAACAGGGCTCTACATTCGTGCCCTGCTGCGCGGAATCATGCCCGCTCCGGCGGCCCAGCCCGAGCTGCGCGCCGCCCTCTTGGAAGAAGCCCGGGTGCATGGCTTGGGCGTTCTGCACGAGCGCCTTGCACGCGTCGACCCCGAAAGTGCTGCGCGGATTTCAGTCAACGACGCGGTTCGCATCGTGCGGGCGCTGGAGCTCGCCGAAACATCCGGAACGAAAGCGAGTGTTCAGCGCGCCGCGCATGCCTTCGCGGAGGCTCGCTACCCTCATGCACTTTTCGTCCTATCGCCGCCCCGCGAAGCAGTGGTGCAAGCCATCGAAGCCCGAACTCAGGCCATGTTCGCCGCGGGACTTCTGGAGGAAACTGAAAAGCTTCTGAGTGCCGGTCATCGCGACACTGCGCCCATGCGTTCGATTGGCTATCGCCAGGCGGTGAAGGTGCTGGCCGGAGAAATGACCGAGGCGCAGGCGATCGCCGATGTGGCGCGTCAAACCCGCCAATACGCGAAACGACAAATGACCTGGTTTCGAAGGGAACCGGGCGCGCGCTTTGTCACGCCGCCCTATGACGCACTCATGACGCAGAGCGCGGCTTTGGTAGCTGATGGAAGCCGCTTCTAGCCCGCAGCCGGCGGCGGTTCGTTTGTAACGACGAAAAACTCTCCCATCGCGTAGAAGCCGCTCGCCGCGTCAGCGGCATCGCAATACGCTAGGACATCTGCCGTTTCCGAGGCAGCGTCAGCGATCCACCGCGAGACATCAGGAAAGCCCTCCAATGTTTCGACGCCGAGGTAGCGCCGAGCCACTGCCTCAAAATGCGTGCCCGCAAGTGCAGCTACACCCTTGGCATCCAACGGGGTTTCGCCAGCGATGCGCGGGTCGGTCAGCGGAGTCGTTAGGAGGTGCATCAACTCAGCGCGCCATCCAACCCAGTCCCTTGGAGGCGAATGATTCCCGAGCTCCCGCCTTCCAGCATCCCCTCATCACAGCTCGACCCCACGCCGTAAGACATCCTCGAGCCCTCGGATGAGCTCTCCACGAGAACGCAGATTGAGCAGACGGTGGCCAGAGAACAGCGCTCGTGCCTCGTCGAGCAGATCGGTGGCGCTGGCAAATCCGGAGCTGTCCGGAGACTCGGGGAGACGGGTGAGCTCGGACCGAATCCCCGTCAATCCGGCAACCTCGATGACCAGGGCGCGCAATTCCTGGAGGAACGCTCGAGCTTCGTCCGCGGTACGAAGCTCGGTTCCAGGGGGGTACTTCGCCAGGAATGAATCGATCTTGGCTTGAGCTTTCAGGATGAACCGCCGGTGCACGTCAGGGGCGCCGACTTCGTCGCAGCCAAGCTGCGTGCCGAGGTAGACTGAGACACCGGCTCCCGCAGCGACACCTGCGGCCTTCAGGATGAACCCTCGGCGGGAAATATCGTTCATGGGGTGCATTCTCGGGTCTCGCCGCATCGAGTTTCCGACTTCGATGGCGAAATCGGAGGGCGAATTCGCGGAATGCTGGAGTAGTCAGATCCTAAGTGAAATCCGCGCGTAAGCTATTGTTTTTCCTCATAATGCGCGGTGTGTTCAACCGTAGCCAGGTGCTGAGAACGCGACCGTTTAGTTCGATGCTTGAGGCGCGCTGGCCGAAGCCGAACGTTCCAATTGTGCGCGCTTGTTCTTCAGGGTGGTCAGCAAGCCGTCGTAGCCCTTGTCAGCGATCAGTTTTCGAAACTGCCCGCGGTAGGTTTCGACAAGCGAGACTTCGTCTGTGACGACGTCGAAAATCCGCCAGCCTTGACGCCCCGCGACCTTGTACAGGCGATAAGCGACGGGAAGCTCGTCCTTCTTGAGAAGAAGGGTGGTGGTCACTTCGGCTTCCTTTCCGTCACGCTTTTCGGCCCCGTAACGAATCTCGGCGGCGCCTTGGCCCAAAGCGCGCTGGGCATACGACGCGCGAAGCAGTCCCTTCATCGTTGTTGAAAAATCCTGTTGTTGAGCCGGCGACAGGCGGTTCCACTCGCGCCCCAAAGCGCGCTTGGCCAGCTCGCCGAAATCGACGAATTGATCGACCGCCATGGCCAATCGCTCGACAGACGCGTCAGGGCTCTTCAACAGACTCTGAATCGTCGTGTTTCCGCGCTTGACGACCTCAAGAGGGGAGCCGGGTGAAGCAGGCGACGCAGCAAGCGAAAGAGCAACAATCAACGCGCACGACATGAAGGGACAGCCTCCAAGCAGGGCGTATACCCCGCTACACTGGAATCGCAAAATGACGCCGCTCTCCTGGACGAACCGACCAGAAGACAGATTCAGCCACCTTTCTTAATCTCTGACGAGGTCCTGCGCCTTTTCTTGACCCACAAAACGCGCCATCTCGCGCAGACCGACGTGGACGTCGTGCCAGCTCTTTAAACGTTCACCCGAAGCTTGAGCGAGCGCAGAAAAAGCATCAACGAGTTCGCGGGTATCGCCAGTTCCCACCTCGAAGTTCGCGTAGGCCGCTGTCGCCCACTGTCGCGCGCTTCGTTCAGCCTCCGCAAAGGTGCGTGCGCGGATGACGGCTTCGCTCAGTCCTGCATGCGCCCGCCGGACTTCCAGTCCCACTGCACTGGCCAGAAGACTGCGTTGGGTGCGCATTTTCTGGAGTTCCCCGCGCGTCTGGTTGAGCTGGGCGATTTTCTGGGGAATGTCGAACGAGCCACGAAGGACCAGCGCCACCCCACCCGAGAGGTCGTTGTAGGGATCGTACGCAAATGGCGAGAGCTGCCGCGTGGCATTCGTGGTGTACGCAAAACGTGCGAAACCAAAGAGGCCCAAGTCCGGATAAAAACTGCGCTCTCGAATTGTGAGCTCTCGCTCGCGTGCTTCGATGGCGGCATCCAGGGCGCGTACCTCAGCACGCGCAGTCTGCGCCGCCTCAACGAGCGGCTCGAGCACGGGAAGGGCGGTCGGTGGATTGGGGAAGTCGGCTTCAGCCAAGCGAATGGGGCCCTTGCTTGCGACAAGCACGCCAGCGGCCGCCGCGGCGATGTCCATTCCTGCTGCGGCCTGCGCGATCCGACCTTCCAGCTGCCTTCGAAAGAAGTTGAGTTTGTAGCGATCCAGCACAGTGACCTGTGCGGACTCTTGCTTGAGCAATTCCTCGACCAGTTTCGCCGACGATTCGAGCTGACGCAGCGTGTCCTGAAACGCATCGCACGCCAGTCGCGCCAGCTGGAACGCATAGAACGCCTGCGCCGCCTGCAGGCCGGCTTCTTCTCTGACGCGTTCTCGAAGCGCTTCCCCGGCTGTGACGCCTTTTTCGCCTGCTTCTCGAAGTGCCTTCAGTTTGCCGAAAGTAAAGATCGGCAAGAAGGCGTTCATTTCAGCGCGAACTGTCAGACCGATTTGGCCAAAATTCGAGTCGTACATCAGGGTGGCGGGAGTCGTCGGCGGGCCGCCGAGCCCGTTGTTGCGTGCTTCGGGGGTGGGGCCACCGGCTGCGATCGTTGTGTCGAAGCGCGGGAACCACGCCCACAGCGCCTGCTGATATTTCGCCTGCAAGACTTGGAGTTCAGCGTCGGCTTCGGCGACGCGAAGATCCGCTGCGCGCGCACGAGACACCAGCTGCGCCAGGGCCAGCGGCGCTTCCTCTGCAGATGCAAGCTGTGCCGTCGCAAGGACACCGAGCGCAAGTAAGGGCCCTGGTCGAAATAGCGTGAGCAGGGATGAGCGCCGAGGCGCCCGCATGGCGCCACTGGAGGATGGAGCATGCCCGTCGGCATGTGACCGACGAGCAACAAAGCCAGGCGGGATGGATCGACGCTCAGGATGCATAGGCTATTTCGACCAGGGCCCTAGGGTTCTCAAAGCGCGCGGACTCTGCCAAACCCTCGAGACGAAAAGAAGTCCTGGTGTTATGGAAAGCAACCACTATGGCGATGAGTGAGCGCGTTCGTGAGATTCTCTCCTGGTACCCCTCTGACAACCCGGGCGTCCTGACCAACCTGGCGCGGCTGCTGAACACCGGGAAGCTTTCGGGCACGGGCCGTCTTGTCATCTTGCCCGTAGACCAAGGCATGGAGCATGGGCCGCACCGGTCTTTTGGGGTGAATCCGGCGGCCAATGACCCCGACTACCACGTTCAACTCGCCATCGAGTCGGGTTGCAACGCCTATGCAGCGCCGCTTGGATTCTTGGAGGCAGTCGCCGGCAAGTTTCACGGCGAAATGCCGCTCATTCTCAAGCTGAACAACTCGGAAGCGCTTTCCAAAGTGGAGCCGCCTGTCTCAGCGCTGACGGCAACCGTGAAGGACGCCGTTCGCCTCGGTTGCGTCGCAATTGGCTACACGATCTACCCTGGGTCCGCTGCGCGAAATGAAATGTGGCGCGACCTGCGCGACCTCATTGCCGAAGCCAAAGATGCTGGACTTCCCACCATCGTGTGGAGTTACGCGCGCGGCTCCCAAATCGCCAAGGACGGCGAACAGGCGGTGGACGTCATCGCTTACGCCGCTCACCTGGCGGCGCAGCTCGGCGCGCACATCATCAAAGTGAAGCCTCCCAACGGCAAGCTGGAGCAGCCCGAAGCCAAGAAGGTTTACGACGCGCAGAAAATTCCCATCGGCACGATGGCTGAACGCATCCGGCATGTCGTGCAGTCCACCTTCAACGGCAAGCGCATCGTCATATTCTCAGGCGGCGAGGCCAAATCGACACCAGAGCTCCTTGATGAGGTGCGTCAAATCCATCAGGGCGGGGGCTTTGGCTCCATCATGGGCCGCAATGCATTTCAGCGCCCAAAAGCCGAAGCCATTGAATTGCTTGGCAACGTCATGAAGATTTTCGCGAACTGAGGCGGCGAGGGTGCCGCCGCCCCGGCCTTCTCTTTTGAACGTTGCGGGGCTTGCAACGGGTGGCGCGCCCGAGGCACACCTTTGGAGTCCGCTGGCCGTTGTTTCACCCACCTCCTTCACGGGGGAAAGTGCGGGCGCCGGCAGGGGCGCACACGGCAGCGTCACCACGACGTCTCTCATGGGCGCTTTGCCGGGCAGAAGCGTCGCCGCAAGCGCCTGGGCCTCTCGCTTGGACTTTCCAAAAAAGCGGGGAAGCACGGCCTCCCAGTTTTCGGGGGTGAGTACCTTCGCGACTTCACCCAGCGTACTGAGGCACAGTTTTCCTTCTGAAAGCGCCGGGAAAACCGACGGACACCAATGCGAAAGCCTCACAGCCGACAGGCGCGAATAGGCCAAGCCTTCGGACATGCCACGTCTGACATTATCGGCCAGACGGAAATGAGACTAAGCTAGGGCCCATCACGTGGTGTTTGGAGCGAACGCGGTCGCCGCAAGGCAGACTGTCGACTTGGCCCGAACCAAGTCCCGCCCGGCCACAGCGAGAAGCCTCAGGTCGATCGCCACATCATGACGCCGGTGGCTGGCGTTTGTGGTGACGGAAGAACGCTAAGCGCCGGTACCGTTGTGTTGGCACGGTGCGGAGGTTGCAAAGCATCCCCATCTCCTTGAATTTCAGGGCTACCGCACGCCGCAGACACGCGGCGCTATTGAGGGCCTTGTTCGCAAAATTGACGGTCTCTTGCAGACCGATCCGAAGACGGCCAGCGTTGTCTTTGAATTCACGGACCTTGGTACGGACGCCACAGCAGCAGGTGGATGAAGGTTTGCCACGCGATCAAGTCCAGCGCATCGGCAGCAGCGATTGGTCATCGCCCACTTCTCAGGGGCGTGTTCGACGTCGCGACAACCAAACCACAGTGGAGCTAACCGGGATCGAACCGGTGACCTCCTGAATGCCATTCAGGCGCTCTCCCAGCTGAGCTATAGCCCCAAACAACTTCGGCCCGCGGCTTCTAGCGCTTCTTGGCGCCGCGTGCCAGAGGTGTTGGGTGTCGGGGTGGAAGCTTTTTCGGGGGTGGCCGTGCCGGCGCTCTGCGCGCGGCCACCGCTTCGCCCTCGGCAAGCAGCGCGCTGATTTCCGCAGCATGCGCCGCACGTTTGCGTTCAATGGCTTCCACCATGCGCAAAGCGCTCGCAATCGTCTCTGGCGGTAAGAAACCGCCTCGTTTGGCCTCTTTCCAGACGGATTCGCCCAGTCCGAGCAGCGCGCGCTCGCGTTCTCGCCCCAAGAAAGCGGCCTGTTCCTGCAACTGGACGAGCTTGGCGGCGTGGTCGACGGCAGAGCGCAGCACGAGAAACTGCTCTTGGGCCTTGGACCAGGCTTCCGCGAGCTCACGGACGACTTGGTCGCGCTTTTCGTCGCTCACCACAATGGCCCACCCCGGACTCGAACCGGGACGCCCGTGAAGGCGGCGGATTTTGAGTCCGCTACGTCTACCAATTCCGTCAGAGGGCCAACGTCGCCGCCTCTATACATGGGTCGCGCGTTGCGCCCAAGGGGTTCGCACCGCTAAAGGGGGCCAAGACATGTACAACCTTTTGATTTCGGTCGTTGTGGGCGTTGGGGTTGCACTGGGGGTGTGGGCGCTGGGGTTTGGTTGGCTGCCCGCACTGGTTCCGGGCGTTCTGGCGTTTCTGGGCGCGTTTGTTTGGCTCGCGCGTCGCATTTCGCTGCGAGTCCAGGGACTCATGACGCAGGCGCAAAAGGAACTGCAGGCGGTGTCGCAGAATCCACGGGAACAAAAGCAGCGGCTGGAACGTGCTGTGAAGATTCTGGAAGAGGGCCTTCGCTATGACCGGTGGCAATTGCTCATCGGCGGCGAAATCCACGCTCAAATCGGCATGTTGAAATACATGGGCAAAGACCTCGACGGAGCCGCTGCCCACCTCGCACGTTCGAGTGGCCGAAACTTCCTCGCTCAGGCGATTTTCGGCGCGCTGAAGTACCAGCGCAAAGACTACACAGGCATGGACAAGGCGTTTGAAAGCGCCATCAAGAACGGCCGCAAAGAGCCCCTCGTCTGGGCAGCCTACGCCTGGTGCCATGACCAGTTGAAGAATCGCGACAAGGCCCTGTCGATTCTCGGACGTGCGGTGGAGGCCAATCCCTCAGACGAGAAGCTGAAGAGCAGTCTGTCGGCGCTTCAAAACGCCAAGCGGCTCAAGATGAAGCCTTATGAGCCCCAATGGTGGCAGTTTGGCTTGGAACAACCGCCCATGGAGATTCAAGGCGGACGCCGCGTGCAGTTTCAGCGAAGGTAGCCTCCTGCGAGACTCCTAAAGCGACCGCTCGTACATGCGGTACGTCTTGTAGCGCCGGGCGCCCATGCGCTCGATGGCGCGGTTCATCAATTCGTTGTCTTCGGTTGTCCAGCCAAGTTCTGCGCCGCTGTAGCCATGCGCCCGGGCGGTCCTGAGGGTTTCAATCGCGAGCAGTGCGTCAATACCGCGCCGCCGATAGCCGGGCTTGATACCCAGCATCAGCATCCGCAGGCGGTCGATTTTGCGCGAAGCCCACCACATGCGTGCGAGGCCCACGGGGAGGCCAAACCGCGTGAGTTGGCCGCCGGCTGCTTTGAGCGCGACGTTGGAGTCCGGAAGCGTGAGGGCAAACGCCACAGGTTCACCATGCACTTCGGCGATGAGGCAGAGGTCCGGACACATTTGAACCAACGGCTTCAAACGTGCAGCAATGAGGTCGAATTCGTCATCTGAAAGCGGGACGAAGCCCCAGGTCTGCTCCAGCATGGCATGGTAAATGCTCTTAATGCGGCGCGTTTCTTCTGGGAGCTCCTTGAGTCGGAGCTGGCGAACCGTAACGCCGGGCGTTGCACGCAGGCGGTCGGCGACGCGGACAACTTGTTCTGGCGGCGCAATCGAGCTGGAAATCTCGTAGGACCAAAGGTCGCGCGCCTTGCGAAAGCCTGAAGCCTCGAAAAGCCGTGTGTAGTACGGAAAATTGTACGGCATCATCATCGAGGGCGGCGTGTCGAAGCCTTCCACCAGAAGGCCGCAGTCGCTGTTCGTCGACAGGTTCACGGGTCCCAGGAAAGTCTTCAGACCGCGGCGGGCAACCCACTGTGCCGCAATATCGAACAAGGCAGCGGCCACGCCCGCGTCGTCGATGGCATCGAACATGCCGAAGAAGCCTGTTTGACTGTTGTGAAACTTGTTCCAGTTGGGATCGTCGACTGCGGCGATGCGACCCACGACGTCGCCACCCCGACGCGCCAAGAAAAGCTGAACACTGGCGTGCTGAAAGAAGGGGTTTCGTTTCGGGTCTAGGAAATCACGTCGCTCCGCCAGAATGGGCGGCACGAAATTCGGGTCGTCCTGATAGAGGCGCATCGGAAAACGAAGAAAAGCTTCGCGATCGGCAGTGGAAGAGACCGGTTGAATCTCAACGTCCGGTGTTGTCTCAGGTCGAAGTTGAACGGCGGCTGTCACAGGAGGCCCTCCTCACGAAACCATTGAACGGTCGAATCCAGCCCCGCCTGAAGGGGAAACTTCGGCGCATAGTCGATTTCGGCTTTTGCGCGAGCGGGCGAACAAGTCCACGCTGCAGCCGCAAGCTCTTTCACTTTGTCTCGGTTGAGAATGGGCACGGAGCCTCGCACCCGCGCGCCGAGTTCTGATCCAAGTCCCACGGCATAGCTGACGGCGTTGGGGACAGACACCATGCGCGGCGTCCCGCGCCCCAAGGCCTGCGCCAGCGCGCTCGAGAACTCTTCCCAGGTGTACTCGCGTTCGTCGGAGACGAAATACACGCCGTCCGCGGCGTTTGTGGCGGACAGGGGCTTGCCTCGCTCAGCCGCAGCGAGAAGCGCATCGCACAAGTCATCGACATGAATCATCGAGTAGCGCTTGGGGCCAAAGCCGCTCTTCAGGACCCACCCCAACTTGGCCATGGGAAGCACGGACGGCAGAAACTCCTTGTCCGCGGGTCCGTAGACGATCGGCGGACGAACCACGACAGCTTCGAAGCGGCCGACGTAGTCACGCAGGGCTGCTTCGCCTGCCAACTTGCTCTTTCCGTAAGTGGAAACCGGTGCCGGCGGATCTGACTCGACCCTCGGCTGTTCAAGCGAAGACGGTCCAGCGGCCGCGAGCGACGAACAATATACAAACCGGGCGGGGTGGGGCATGCGAGCGACAGCCGCCGCGAGGTTGCGTGTGCCCAGTGCATTGCCACGGAAGTAGTCGTCTGCCGTGCGCGCCTTGGTCAGGCCCGCCAAGTGCATCACAGCGTCAACGCCGTGCACGGCCTTGTCGAGCGCCGCGCCCGTCACGAGGTCGCCCTCGACGACCTCCACACCCAGGGAGGCCAGCGCTGTCTTCGCGGACGCGCGTCGGACGAGCGCGCGGACACGGTGACCGCGCTCGCGCATCACGCGCACGAGGCGTTGTCCGATGAACCCTGTGCCGCCTGTCACAAAGAAAAACACGACGCCTCCGCGCGCGTGGAGAACTGCCGTCTAAATGTCGCGCTCGTAGACCCGGTACGTCTTGTATTTCCGGCCGCCCATCGATTCGATGGCGCGATTGACCAGGTGGTTGTCTTCAAGTGTCCACGAGATCTCGCCGCCGGTGTAGCCAAGCCGCCGGGCCGTTCGCAGCGTCTCGAGGTACAAGATCGCGTCGAGCCCGCGCTTTCGAAACTTCTCTTTGATTCCGAGCGTGATGAGCCGCAGTCGCTTCACTTTTCGGGCTGCAAGAAGCATTTTGACAAGGCCAAATGGGAAGAGCCGTCCATTGGCTGCTTTGAGCGCATGGTTCATGTCCGGAACCGTCATCGAAAAGGCTGCAGCCTCTCCATCGACTTCCGCCATCAGCACCAGTTCGGGCGCCACGATTTGCTTCATGTCGCGGGCGACGTGTTCAAACTCTTTGTCGGTGTACGGGACAAAGCCCCAGTTCTTTTCCCAGGCGGCGTTGTAGATGTCTTTGATGCGTTTCACTTCGCCTTCGAAGTCATCCATTTTGATGGGGCGAACGACAATGCCATCGCGCTGGCGGATTTTTTCGGCAATGCGCGCGACCTTTTCGGGCGGCGGAACAGAGGATGACAACTCCCAAGCCCACAAGTCTTTCGCCTTCTCCAGACCGCAAGCTTCATAGAGGGCAGGGTAGTAACGGGGGTTGTAGGCCATCATCAGTGCGGGCGGCGCATCAAAGCCCTCGACCAATACCGACCACTCGTAGTTGCTCGAGAAATTGGCTGGGCCCATCATGTGCTTGAACCCGCGCGAGCGCAGCCATCCCGCCGCAGCTTCGAACAACGCGCGGGCTACACCCGCGTCGTCGATGCATTCGAACATGCCGAAGAAGCCCATGTTCGTGCCGTGAAACTCGTTGTAGCGCGGGTCATGCACAGCGGCGATGCGTCCGACGACTTGTGAATTTCGCCTCGCGAGAAACAGTTCGACCTGGCCGAACTCAAACCACGGGTTCTTCTTGGGGTTCAAGAAGTCTCGCCGCTCCATCATCAGGGGCGGCACCCAATTGGGGTTGTCCTTGTACAGCGCGTACGGGAACCGAATGAATGCATCCGTGTCCCCCGCTGACTGCACGGGCGTCAACGTCACATCCAACGGGACGTCCGGCAAACGCGGCGTCTGCAGTTTTCGAGCGGCTACAGCCATGGTCGTTCCCCTGTGAAACTTAGTTCTTGTCTGTGGACTTGCCGTTGCGCAGGAAGAAACTGGCACCCTTTTCGAGGATCATCCCTGGAATTTCGGTGCGTTTCTCCCAGAGGCGCAGCGGCGCGGTGGACAGACGCTTCAAGTCGTCGGGCTGGAGGTTGGCCGCTCTCCAAGTCAACGTCTCCATCGCGTCGAACAACTTCGCGGCCACCTCTTTGGAGGACAGCTTTGAGATCTGCTCCAGTGAGAAACCCTTGTCGGCCAATAGCCCCGCCGAAGCGGCCGCCCAACGTTGGGAGGCTTGGTTGGAGATAACAAAAGTCCCAGGGCGGGCGATCTTGACCGGCGTGTACGTGGTCGGCCGAGTCTCAGGAATGATGCTCATCTTGCGGCCGATCTTTTCGAAGATCTCGAGCACCCGGTCGAGCTGCTCATCCGTGTGCGTGGCCATGTAGCTGGTCCGCAACAACGAGTGTCCGGGCTCGACGGCGGGCGGAATCACAGGGTTTGTAAACACGCCGTTCTCGTAAAGCGTCTTCCAGAAACGGAAGCACTTGACCGGGTCGCCGACCAGCACCGGGACGACAGGCGTCACGGACACGCCAGTGTCGAAGCCCATGGCTCGGAAGCCGTTGTGCATCTTTTCGGCAATGTCCAAGAGCCGCGCCCGACGCTGTGGCTCGGCTTGGCTGATTTCCAACGCCTTCAAGGCAGCGGCCACAGCAGCTGGCGTCATCGATGCCGAGAACACGAAAGGTCGTGAACGATGCTTGATGTAGTTAATGACATCGAAAGGTCCGGCGATGACGCCGCCCAGTGACGCGAAGCTCTTGGAGAAGGTGCCCATGACCAAGTCGGTCTGGGCTTCCAGTCCGAAGTACTCAGAGCTCCCGCGCCCGTTGTCGCCCAGAACACCCATGGCGTGAGCGTCATCCACCATGATGCGCGCCTTGTAGCGCTGTGCGAGCTCGACGATCTTCGGCAAGTTGCACAAGTCGCCTTCCATCGAAAAGACACCGTCGGTGATGATGATTTTTGGCGCGTCGATTTCGGTCGCCGCGAGCTGCTGCTCCAAGTGCGCCATGTCGCCATGGCGAAAGCGCTTCTCCTCGGCAAACCCCAGTCGAACACCGTCCAAAAGCGATGCGTGGTTCTGCTTGTCGCTGAAGACGACGTCGTGGCGTCCCAAAATCGCCGAGACCGTTGCAAGGTTTGTCGTGAAGCCCGTCGACACCACGAGCGCGCTCTCGCGGTTGAGGAACTTGGCCAAGCGCGCCTCAAGTTCCTCGTGAATGGAGAGGGTGCCGTTGAGAAGGCGCGAACCAGAGCAAGTGCTGCCGAACTTCTTGATGGCGTCGATAGCCGCGGCTTTCACCCGCGGGTCGCCCGCGAGGCCAAGGTAGTTGTTCGAACCCACCATCAAGATGCGCTTGCCCTCGATGTCGACCTCGGTGCCCTCCGAGGACTCGATGGGGCGGAAGAACGGGTACAAACCCGCGGCTTTCGCGATTCGGTAGTCCTTCCAGGCGCTGCACTTGTCGAAAACGTCGCTCATCGTGGTGGTCCCCTTCGGCCAGCGGCGAAGTCGCTTTTGGCGCCGGTCTTTTACGGGTGAAAAGACGACTCGTCAAGATGGTCAAAAATGATACATTACTCCAGAATTACTATAGTTTTTAGCACAAATATTAAGTGAGCAATAAGTTGCTCATGTCGTGGCGTGTGTTGTTTCGCTGTCAAACAAATTGCAGTGCCGGGTCCGGGTACCTACATTCCGCGGCCCTTCGAATGGCTCTTCCTTCTGCGGTGCAATCGGGATTTCAGCGCTACGTTGCTCTTTCGTTTCGCCGCCCGGCGCGCTTGCTCCTGATCTTCTGTGTGTTGGGTGGCGCGATGGGGGGGGTTGCCGCGCGTTTAGATTTTCGGGGTTCTTTCGCCGAGCTTTTGCCCAAGCAAACAGAAGAAGTCGCGGACCTCGAGCTGATTTCGAAGAAGGCAGGGGGAGACGGTTACCTCGTCCTGCAAGTGAAGGGCGGCGATGTCGAGCGGCGGCGCGATTTCGCGAGAGCCCTTGCGAGCCGACTCGAATCGCTGCCCGAGGTCCGCTACGTCGAATACCGCTATTCGGTGGCATTTTTCCGCGAGCGCGGCCTTCTGCTGCTTCCGCCCGAGCGTCTGCGTGCGCTGCGCCACGACATCGAAGCCCGCCTTCAGTACGAAAAGAAGGTCGCGAATCCGCTTTACGTGGATTTGACCGAAGACGCGCCGCCGCCTTCCTTTGAAGCCCTGGAGAAGCGCTACTCCAGCGGCGCGCTGCAAACCGAGTTTTTGGAATCGGCTGACAAGAATGAGCTGTATCTCTTGGTCAAGCCGACGGGCTTTGCAGGAGATCTTCGTTTCGCGGAAAAGCTGCTCGCCAACGTGGGTCGCGTCGTCGCGGAGTTGACGGCGTCGTATCCGGGGTTACACGTCGATACGACTGGCGCCCATCGCATCCGTATCGAGGAAGACGCCGTCATGAAACGCGACGTGGTCGTCGCCTCATCTCTGGCGGCGCTGATTGCGTCGGGCATCATCTTGCTGTCGACCCGACGCAAACGTGCTTTGGCCGCCGTGGCGCTGCCCGTCGCTGTCGCCTTGGCCGCGGCGTTTGGCATCGCGGAAGTGACGATTGGTTACATCAATGTGGTCACCAGCTTTCTTGTCGCGATTCTGATCGGACTCAGCGTCGAATACGGCGTTCACATTGCCATGCGATACTTTGAGGAACGCCAAGGGCTGCAGCCTTCAGAGGCGCTTCACATTGCACTGGTGGGAACATTCCCCGGCGCTGTGACTTCTGCAGTCACCAACGGCGCTGCTTTCTTGGTGTTGGTGTTCGCCAAGTTTGAGGCGTTTCGGCAATTTGGGTGGATTGCGGCGACGGGCGTGCTGATGTCATTGATTGCCGCCTATTTGGTCGCGCCCCCCGTCTTGGCTCTGGCGGAGCGCTTCCGGCCGATGTCGCTGTCGCGCGAGCCCGTGGCGCCGGTTCCCGACCGGAGCGTTCCGCTCCCTCAGCCGCTGTTGCTTCTTCTGGTGAGCTTCGCCTTGGCGCTGGGTGTGGCGTCGCTGATGGCGATGCCGGTCCGCTTCGAGACCGACCTGCGAAAGCTCAAAGGGGAGTCTGCAGCGACGCGGTTGGATGAACACATCACGGCGCAACTGGGCGTCAAAATCACGCCGGCGATTGTTCTGGCCAAATCGTTACCCGAGGCACACCGCATCGCACAGCTCGCGCGCGCTGTGCAGAAACGCCATGGCGACGAACGCAGCGCGATTCAGAAAGTCACCTCACTCAACGACTTTTTTCCAAGGGACCCCGAAAAGACCCGGTCCGAATTGAGTGCGCTGGGCGAGCAGCTCAAAGACTTGCCCCCTTCGGTGCGCGAGGGGGAGGCGTCCGAAAAGATACGCGACCTCGAGAAGATGATTGCGGAACCCTTGTACGGACCCACGCAGGTGCCGCTTGAGATTCGTCGCCGGTTCGAAGCGCTCGATGGAAATGGAACTTTTGTCCTCGTATTTCCGCGTTACTTCAATTACAACACGGATGAAATTCGTCGCTGGGCAGAGGAGCTGGACGAACTCAAGCGAGCGGCTCGGGCCGAGTCGCTTTCGATTCACATCCTCGACGGCAACTTACTTGCCGCCCGCATTTTCGAGCTCGTCTATCAAGATGGTCCGGCGATTCTTTGGCGCGCTGCGCTCGTGGTCCTCTTGGCGATTTTCATTAGCCTGCGCAGTGTGCGGCGCACGCTCATCGTCGCGGGCCCACTGTTTCTAGGAATGCTGTCCTTGGGCGGGGCCCTGGTGTTGTTCGACGTCCGTATTAACTTCATCAACGGCGTCGTGTTGCCCAACCTGCTGGCCATTGCAGTAGACAACTCGGTTCACCTCTATCACCGCTATCAAGAGGAGGGCGTCGGCTCGCTTCCGTTTATCTTGAAGCGCACCGGCTTTGCGGCGCTGGTCGCGACCCTCACCAATGCCTCGGGCTACGCCACGCTGCTCCTGGCGCACCACACCGGGCTTCGGTCGATTTCGTACGTTGCCCTGCTGGGCGTCGCAACGACGTTTTTCGGGACAACCTTTGTCTTTCCTGCCGTTTTGGGCCTGCTCGAGCGCGCCGGCGCAAGGCGCGTCTGACTGGCGAGCATGCAATACGTCTGTTAGAGGGCCAGCATGCCTCGTTCCTCACGTCCGCGAACGAAAAAGCGGAGTGTCGTCGTCTCCGCGCGAAAGACGCGTTCGCTCAAGCCCGTGCGCAAAGTTGGCCGCCCCAAGGCCAAGGCCAGGGCCAAGTCCGCGAAGTCGGCGAAGCGAACCCCGGTGTTTAGCGCGCAGGCGCTCCAAGGCGTGGCGCGCGCGCAAGCGAAGTGGCGAACGCAGGACCTCGCACGTGCGACGCAAAAGGCGAAGCTGCGCAAAGAAGCCTTTGTGACTGACTCGGGCATCCCGGTTCCCGAATTGGTCGGCCCTTTGGACCGGCAGTTTGCGTCTCTAGAGGACATCGGCCTGCCGGGCGCGTTTCCGTACACACGGGGCATTCAGCCGACGATGTACCGCGGGCGTCTTTGGACAATGCGGCAGTTTGCCGGATTCGGCAGCCCCAAAGACACCAATGCGCGCTTCAAGTACTTGCTGTCGCAGGGCGTGAGCGGACTTTCGACCGCCTTCGATATGCCGGCGCTCATGGGCTACGACGCCGACCACGCGATGAGTCGCGGCGAAGTGGGCAAGGAGGGCGTGGCGGTTTCTTCGCTGCGAGATTTTGAGCAGTTGTTTGATGGCATCCCGCTCGACAAAGTCACCACGTCGATGACGATCAATGCCTCAGCGATTGTCGCACTGTGCATGTACATCGCCGTTGCGGAGAAGCAGGGCGTTTCGATGGATCGCCTGGGGGGGACGATTCAGAACGACATGCTCAAAGAGTATATCGCGCAGAAAGAGTGGATCGTTCCACCCGGGCCTGCGGTGCGCGTCGTTGTCGACATGATTGAGTTTTGTGCCAAGCACATGCCGCGCTGGCACGCCGTATCCATCAGCGGTTACCACATTCGTGAAGCCGGTGCGACGGGCGTTCAAGAGCTCGCTTTCACCTTGGCGGACGGCATTGCCTATGTCGCGGCCTGCGTGGAGCGCGGGATGTTGGTCGACGACTTTGCCCCACGCCTGTCGTTCTTTTTTGACGTTCACAACGACTTCTTCGAAGAAATCGCGAAGTTCCGTGCAGCGCGCCGGATCTGGGCGCGCGTGATGAAAGAGCGGTTCGGCGCCAAGGACCCGCGCTCCATGCAGCTGCGCACGCATGCACAAACCGCCGGTGTGTCACTGACGGCGCAGCAGCCGTACAACAATGTGGTTCGCACCACCCTCCAGGCGCTGGCCGCCGTGTTGGGCGGAACCCAGTCGCTGCACACCAATTCGCTGGATGAAACCTACGCTCTGCCCACCGAAGAAGCGGTGACGATTGCGCTTCGAACACAGCAGATTATCGCCCACGAGTCGGGTGTCGATCGCGTGGTTGACCCCTTGGGCGGCAGCTATTTCATCGAGCAATTGACCGACGAAGTCGAAGCGCGCGCCATGGCTTACATCCAGCGTATCGACGAGATGGGTGGCATGCTGCGCGCAGTCGAAGCCGGCTACCCTCAGCGAGAAATCGCCGACAGCGCCTATCAGCATCAGCGCGAGGTGGAGCGGCAAGAGCGCATCATCGTGGGCATCAACGCCATGCGCACGCAGGACTCCACGCCGATTCCGACGCTGAAAATCGACGAGAACGTCGCCCATGACCAAGTCGCTTCGTTGCGGGCGGTGCGCTCAGAGCGTGATGCGCAGCGCGTAGAACGCGCACTGGCGGCCGTCGAACAAGCGGCACGCGGGACGGCGAATCTCATGCCACCCGTGTTGGAAGCGGTTCGGGCGTACGCCACGTTGGGCGAAGTCAGCGACGTGTTTCGTCGTGTGTGGGGTGTGTATCGCGAGGGAGGCGCCTTTTAACGATGGCTGGGACACGCAGACTTCGAATCTTGGTGGGGAAGCCGGGGCTCGATGGGCACGACCGTGGGGCGAAAATCATTGCGCGTGCCTTGCGCGATGCCGGCATGGAGGTGGTCTACACCGGCTTGCACCAAACACCGGAAATGATTGTCAACGCCGCCGTGCAGGAAGACGTGGATGCGATCGGGTTGTCCATCATGTCCGGCGCGCACATGACGTTGTTTCCGGCCGTTTTGGACCTGCTGCGCGAAAAAGACGCCAGCGACATTCGCATTTTCGGCGGGGGCATTATTCCGGACGAGGACATTCCCAAACTCAAGGGTCTGGGGGTCGCTGAGATTTTCACGCCTGGCAGCTCGACGCAGGACATCGTTCAGTGGATTCAAAAGAACGTGACGGCGTTGGAATGATTTCCTGGGGGTCGCTTCCCAAGTCCGTCAACATCTACGAAGTCGGCCTTCGCGATGGCCTGCAGAACGAGGCCAGAAGCGTTCCGACTCAGGAGAAGGTGAGGGTCGGCCAGGCGCTTTTGGCCGCCGGAATTCGGCGCCTTGAAGTCACCTCGTTCGTCCCGCCGCGCTGGATTCCGCAGCTTTCGGACGCGGAAGGGGTGGCCAAGCATTTCGTCGCTTCTCCCGACGCCAGCATCTCTGCCCTGGTGCCCAACCTGTACGGCCTCGAGCGTGCCCGGGCGTCGGCAGTCCGCGACATCGCGGTCTTTCTTTCAGCAAGCGAATCGCATTCGAAGAAGAACATCAACAAGTCCATCGCCGAAGCCACAGCGACCGTGGGGGAAGTGGCCCGGGCCGCACTGGCAGAAGGATTCCGCGTGCGCGGTTACATTTCCGTTGCGTGGGGATGTCCATTTGAGGGGGCGGTGCCAGTGACGCGCGTCGTCGAACTGGTTCAACGCATGCGCGACTTCGGCCTGTATGAAATCAGTTTGGGCGACACCATTGGCGTCGGAACCCCCAAGCAAACGAGCGAGCTTCTGAGCGAAGTGCTCAAACAGCGCCCTGCGTCGGGCCTTGCGCTGCACCTTCACGACACGCGCGGAACGGCCCTGGCGAATGTGTTGGTGGGCCTGTTGATGGGCATCACCACGTTCGACACCAGCATTGGTGGCCTCGGCGGATGTCCTTATGCGCCCGGTGCAGCAGGCAACCTGCCCACCGAAGACCTTGTGTACATGCTGCACGGCATGGGCGTTTCCACGGGAATCGATTTGCCCAAGCTGGTTCAGGCCGGAGAAATCGCCCAAGACGTCATCGGGCGAAGGCTGCCTGGCAAGTACTTGCAAGCCGCGTTGGGTGAGCGCGACCGCGCCGCGCGAAAAAAGAGTTAGTGGACGGTAACTGTTCCGCCGAAGAGTCCGTCGGCATTGCTGTTGGCGTAATCGGTCGTCGCCGCACGATCAGACGGATGTGTGCCTAGCGTTTCGGCAATGCCGTGAACCAGGCCAGCGGAACCCGCTGCACGCTCTGTGTCCCCTGCCGCCGCGCTCGCCATCACCTCAGCAAGCTTGGCGACGGAGGTCTGAATCGTCGCCGCGGACGCGGCCATCTTCTCCGCATCAGTCTGGTGGGCGACTGCGGCTTTTGCTCCAGGCTTGACGGCTGCCTCGAAGAGCGCCTTGAGGAAAGCGCTCGCCTTGTTCACGGGGGAACCCTCGGTCGCGAGGACGGCTTCTGCTGCACTCCTAAAGCCACCGCGCAAACCGGCGTTCACACCAGCCCCAACCGCCACAGCAAGAGGCATTGGAAGGCGGCTGCTGAGAGCGCGCACGGCGTAGTTGCCCAAAAGCTTCATGGTGGCGTCCTCGGCTACCGCGAGAGCCGCCAAAGAGGGGTTTCCGGAGATTGTGCCGACGATGCCGAGGATTTCGGCGTTGTGATGCAAGAGCGAATCCGCGGAGGAGAGAATATGACCGACTGCAGTCGAGGCTTGCGTCAAAGCTTGCTGCGGGTCCTGCGCAAAGGCGCGCGGAAGATCGATCAAATCACGCGCGGCGTCGAACAGGTTCCCTTGGCCTCTTGAACTGCCGTTTCCTACGCCGCCGACGTTTGACACCAAAAACCTCCGAACCCCATGTGTTCTTGAAGAGTTATCGCGCCGCAAAGCGTGAAGTTTCACCAGTGGTGTGCGAATTTCACAAACCCTTGAGTTTCGAGGGTTTTGCTTCTATTCCGACGCTCATGAATGAGTGGAGCATCGAGTCACGTGGCGCGGTGGAAGTCTGGACCATCCTGGGCGAGTCGCGCCGCAATGTTCTCACCAAAGCCATGGTGGCGGAACTCGGCACAATGCTCGATGCGTTGAAAGGCCGGCCCCAAGTGCGCGCGGTTGCCGTCACCGGCGCTGGAGAGAAGGCTTTTTGCGCGGGCGCGGACCTCAAAGAGCGCGCGGCCATGTCGCTCAACGAAGTTCGTTCTTTCTTGCGGACACTCAATGAAACGTTGCGCAACATCGAGAAGGCACGCCCACCCTTCATTGCCGCGCTCAATGGCGCGGCGTTTGGCGGGGGACTTGAGCTCGCGCTCGCCTGCGACATTCGCATCGCGGCGTCGCGCGCAGAGCTGGGCCTTCCCGAAGTCAAGCTGGGCGTTCTCCCTGGTGCCGGTGGGACGCAGCGTTTGGCTGCTGTCATCGGAATGGGCCGTGCCAAAGACATGGTGCTTTCGGGGAGACGGGTCGAGGCCGAAGAAGCGTTGGCTTGGGGTCTGGTGAATCGCATCGCCGATGCGAGGCAACTGAAGCCCACCGCCATCGCCTACGCGGAGTCCATTGCCGCCAACGCGCCACTCGCGCTCGGCGCGGCGAAACGCGCCATCAACGAGGGTGTTTTCGCATGGCTGGATTCCGGCCTCGCGAAAGAAGCAGCGGCTTACGAATCGATTCTGACTTCCGAAGACCGGCTTGAAGGCCTTCGCGCGTTTCAAGACAAGCGCGAGCCGCGCTACCTGGGGCGGTAAGGGCCCTGGTCGAAATAGCGTGAGCAGGGATGAGCGCCGAGGTGCCCGCATGGCGCGACGCGAGGAGGGCGCATGCCCGTCGGCATGTAACCGACGAGCAACAAAGCCAGGCGGGATAGATCG
>JBJXGM010000017.1:0-6782 GCA_046155985.1 Myxococcaceae bacterium
CCCAGTCGAACTCCGCCTCCGGCGGTCCACGCGCAGGCGCCAACGACGGCGCTCTCGTCTCCAGCCCAAGGTGCTCGAGAATCGCCTTCGCACCCTTCCCCATCACCGTCGCCACGACCCGCACGCGAAACCGCCGCATACAGAGCTGGCATTCCCGAATGTCCGGCCGCGTCTTGTACTCGTAGAATTTGCCGTGCGTGCAATTGGGACAGGCCCACGCCTTGCCTCCGCTTCGCGCACGCCACAGCCACTCCCGCGCCGCCTGCTCCGTCTTCACCGCTTCGAAAAATGCCGCCGGCTTCAATCTCGCGTACCTCATCGCCATCTCCTTGAAACCTCTGACTCTCCGGCGCTTGGTGGATAGCAATGGTCCTCTTGGCGAAACCTGCGGGAAGACACGGCAGATAACGTTCATGAACCCTTTCCCGCGGCGCCCGATGAAACTGCGAATCTCTACCCCAGCGTCCGTCTCGTCGATCGAATCCGCTCAAGACGTGACTGATGTCCAAACGCTGCAGCGCTTGGACGGGGATTCAGATGGACCGGAGATCGCAGAGTTCATCGAGGACGCCGCGCCAGAAGGCGTGGAAGTCTCTGGCGGGCAACCGACGCTTCGATACGACGCGACGAACGGGCTTCGTCTGGTAGCGGAACTGACGTTGTCACAGGAGATCGACGAAGCCCAAATGCGGACCCTGTTGGACCGGGTAACGGAACAACTCCGCCACGACTTCTCAGAGTGCCTTGAGTTCCCTCTTGCGAGCGACGCCGAACTGGTCGTTCACATGAGCGACGAGAACGCGCTGGCAGAATTGATGAATCAAGAAGGGAAGATCATCCAAAGCATTGGCGGAAAACCGAAGGCCGAAAGCGTTCAAGGCCCAGCGGAGCTTCGCCTTCTTGCAGAAGTATACGCGGAGCCGTCCAACGATGAGCCTCGTGAGCGCTATGCGGCCTGGCTCACCCAGAGGGGCGATCCGCGGGGAGAGTTCATCTCGCTGAGCCTGCGCAGAGCGCGGGGCAAGGTTCTCAAGAAGGAGGAGAAGGCTGCTGAAAAGTTGCTGACAAAGCATCGAACTGAATGGCTAGGGCCTCTTGCCCCTACGGTCGAAGCCAAAGAGTGCCTCTTCGAGCGCGGCTTTCTGCAGAGCGTTTTCTTGAGCGGGGACATACGGCGAGAGCCTGACTGGAAAACCCTCTATCAAACGCCACAGGCGTCAACGGTGACGGCGCTCAAATGCTATTGGCCGACCGAGCACGGACTAAAATTTCTCACGAACCCGCATTTGAAGAGCCTGGAGCGTCTGACGCTGAGAGAGGAAACGCTTCTCGCCCTCGGAACGAGACAGGTCGCTTGGAAGGTACCGTCGCTGTCATTGGTTTACGTGACGTCGGTGGACAGGACATTGGATCTCCTGCTTGAGAGTCCAGGCTTTGGCTCATTGTCGTCACTGCGACTGCAACTTGAAAAAGCGCCCGACAACATCACCGGATTTCAGGAAGAACTTTTCCGTCACCCACTGTTCAAGCGCATTCGGAACTTTTCCTTGTCATGCCATTGGGGACCCGATGCTCGGCATCATGAGAACATCGCGCGCTGGCTTGCGACCGCCCATTTTGGCGCAACCCAGCTCGCCCGCATCGGGTTTGATGCCGGCACCCAGTTTTGGGTTCAGAAGCCCGATCAAGAACTGGAGCTTGAGGTTGAGTTGGGCAGCGTCGGCGACTTTTGGCTGATGTCCAAAAGCCTCGCGCCGAAACAGTTCCGGAAGATTCGGGTCGTCGGCGATGTCGGCATCCCAATGGTTTACGACAACTTGATGAATACCGTGACCCGGCTGGAGCCGGAAACTTACGATGTTCCACCGCCGCCTCGACGGTGACCTCGACGCGCTTCTTCGAAGCGCGACAACGCGTGAGCGGCCGGACGTGCGTGAATTCGACCCCTGAAGAATCGGACAGGCTCGATGCAGTAGAAAGCGAGGCTGACGGACGGAAAAGAAGTCGCTAGGGCTTTCGCCACTCGCACCCCGGACGACGGCACCTGCTTCACCACCAGGGGCCGCAGCTTCGCGCCCGGCGCGAATACCCCGTGAAACCGCACCAGGTTGCTTCTCGGCGGCGGCACCAACGTGGCCAACTTCCGAAGCAGCTGCACGGGCGTGAAGAGGAGGTGCGTCCGCCCGTCCGGCGGCGGCCGCTTCATTCGAAACGCGATGCGCCCCTCCCCGGCGTGCGTCAGTCGCTCCAACGCAAGCGCACCTCGGGCCCCGTACCGGCACAGCTTCTCGAGGCCCTCCCTGTCGTGCGCATGCAGGTGCGTGTTGGCGTGCAGGCTATAGCCATCAACGAAGGCACACCGAGGCTGCTTCCGCGGCGCTGGCCGCACCTCCAGCCCAGCCCACCCAAACCGCCGCTGCAGACTGTCCGCCTGGTACGCGCCAAGGGCGTCTTCGACGCCTTCTTCCTCTGCACAGCCCGCTGTCCCAAGGCGCCGCCCCACCTTGCGGACGACGTTGCGAAGCAGGCCCTCCACCTCTTCCTGGCTGGGCGCGGGCAGCGCCGCGAAGCGCACCTCTCCGCCCTCCTCGGTGAAGACGCCGTCGGGTGCAACCACATGAAAGTGCGGCGTCAGCTGAAGCGCGGAACCAAACCGCTGCACGAAAGTCACCGCCCCGCTGTGCCCGCCACGCACCCCCAACTTCTTCGCCCGCCGGCGCTGAAACGCAAACAGCCCGCGCAGGCACAGCGTCAGGACGGATGACAGCAGCTTCACGTCCCTCGCCAAGGCGAAGCGCACCGCCCACGGGAAGCTGAACGTCCATTGCCGGTAGGGCACCTGCGGCAGCACGCCGTCCACCAGGTGCGCCGCCGTCAGGTGCGCCCGCTTGGCGTTGCACGAGGGACATACGCCCCGGCGCTTACAGGAAAACGCCACCAGCACCTCGTCCTTGCACGTGTCGCAGCGCACCCGGACGAAGCCGTGCGCCAGAATGCCGCACTCGAGGTAGCGCTCGAATTCCTGGCGCACGTACCGAGGCAGGCCACGGCCGATGCGCTCCGTCTCCTCGAGGAACGTGTTCAGCCCTGCCCGCACTGCCTCATACAACGCGGACTCTTCCGGCCGTCGCCGCTGGTACGCACGCGCGCACCCCGACGCGGCCTGCACCGCCCCAGCCCCGCCGCCCACCCCACCTCTCCCCCAACCTCGAGGAAGAGCCTAGCCGCCGGGGAGGACGTACCCCCGCCAAGTGCCCGCCTCACCCCTTCCTTCAAGAGCCCGAGCCGAAGCCACGCTCCGCCGCGTCGCGCTGGGTGGAAGGGGCAACCGCTGCCGGCTCCCATCGAATGCTCACGACCGGTCTCGACCGTCAATGCTCAGGCCCCAGCTGTGTCTCGGCTAACCAGACGGTAGCGACGCCGACAGTGGAGCGGAAATTAGTGCGAGCCCATTCCCCGCATGAGCTCCCCTAGAAACCACCGCAAAGGAATTCCCAGCAGGCCGAGAGCGATACCACCAACCGCGATTGCCTGCCCTCGCGACTCTGTAGGATTAGTTCGGATTTCCCTCAATGCAAGACCGCCGAGAATGCAGGCGGCGAGCGTGGAAAAGAGCGGAATGAAGAAGAGAGCGCCGCTGACGAGCGACCAGATTGCGAGTCGGCTTGTGCGCGGCGGCGGTGCAGTTTGCGGCGAGTCGGACGGAAAGGGGCGCAATCAAACCCAGGCTACCAAAGAATGAGGGCCCGGAAGTAAACGCTGAGTGGGCGTCCGTCGGAGCGGGGTGGTCGGCGAGCGCGAAAGTGCGGCGTCAGCTGAAGCGCGGAACCAAACCGCTGCACGAAAGTCACCGCCCCGCTGTGCCCGCCACGCACCCCCAACTTCTTCGCCCGCCGACGCTGAAGCCGAAGGATTCGCTGAACCGCGGCGGGATTGGCTCCGGCCTGAATCAGCAAACTCGCGGTGGTGTGCCTGAGGTCGTGAAATCGAATCGGCCGAACTTGAGGCTTGGGCCAGAGCTTCGCCTTGTGTGACGGACAGCGGCGTAGCGCAGCGTCTGCGTGCAGTTCCTTGTGGGTGCAGCCCTTCTTTCGACAGACGTGGTTCCACCCCTGAACGATGCCCGCGCGACCCATGGCGCGGCGAAGAACGCCTTCGAGGGCAACGTCGGGGCGCATCATTGCGCCGTCCTCTCCCGGGAAGACAAGGTCGGAAGGGGAGGAGGCGAGGGCGCGCGTCAAGTACGGAACCAGTTCAGCGGCGATGGGAATGGTGTCGGCGTGGCCGCCCTTGGAACTGCCCTCTTCTCGAATGCACTTAAGCGCGATTACCCCGCAGTTTAGCGACAGGATGGGAAAGATAGCTTGCAGCCAATGGCGAGCGGGGAAAATCGCCGCTTCACGGGAGGGAATAAATTGAGAGCCGTCACGTAAAGCCGGGTGATTTCTGATTCCGTCTAGTCGCCTTGACGGATGTAGGGCGCCTGATTAGGCTTCTTCTGGTGAAGGTCAGGGAGTTGTTGCGGTTGCTGAAGCAGCTCGGATGTATGGAGGTCCGACAGAAAGGCAGTCACCTTATGGTGCGCTGCGGCGACTGTCAGACCACTATTCCGGTGCATACGGGCGACATCGCGCCCGGAACTCTTCGGGCAATCGAGCGGCAGCTCTCGTCGTGCCTTGGGGAAGGATGGTTACGGCGATGAAGCGCTACAGGGTAAGTTACGAACGAGACGAGACGGGGATGTGGGTCGCGCAGGCGCAAGAGGAGCCTGCCGCCATCACGCAGGGCCGCACCATTGCCGAGGCTCGGCGCCACATCCGGGAGGCGCTTTCTCTCGTCTTGGGCAAGCCTGTTAAAGCTGAACAGCTCGTGGACGACGTCAGGCTGCCGGCGCAAGAGCGTGAGCTCGTCCAGAGGCTCTGGAATTACATCCGGCGCGAGGTGGCGGCGCGCAAAGACGCCAAGGAAGCCCGCGACAAGGCAGTCGCGGCTCTGTCCGGGAAGCTTGACCTCGGAGATAGGGATGTTGGCGAGCTCCTGGGACTGTCGTTTCAGCGTGTGGCGCAGATTCGAACCGAAAAAAAGAAGGGCGGAGCGCGAGCGCAGGCCCGCTAAGTGTGCGGCGCTCTCCCACGTTGACATCGGAAGACTACACGCGCCTATTTCTTCCCATCGGTGGCCATATTCGGTGATGGCGATTTACGACGTCCCCCCGGCCAGCGAGGACCGATGGGCGCCCCTGGCTGAAAAACTCTTGCGCTCGGTGCGAATCGACTGCTCAGAGGCGAAGTCTCGGCGGATTTGGACCCCGTGGAATTAGAAGGACCTCGTTACGCGGCCATGTCATTGCCACGGGTTGCTTGTCTTCCGGCGCCGTTCGGTAAGGCGTGAAGCGCTTGAAATCTCTAGCGATGAAAGGTTCGGGCACTTCGAATCGAGGCGCTGACACACCATCCAGTCCGTGACGGACAACTGCCCTTCAGTTCGGACCGATAACTTGTTCGCAGCGCGGAGACACACGGAAATGGACGCAATCAGACCGGGAAGCCCGCTGGCCAAGCTGAGGGCGACCGGTTTGCAGGGAGGTGCCCTCGACTTTCAGGAAATCAGGGCCGCCGATGACCTGGCCGGCTTCGCCGCCGTGCGGAATGGCCTGCGGATCGGCAGCATTGAGTTTGACCGCACCAATTCTGGCGGCCTCCGCATCACGTTGATTGAAGTTCCGTTGCAAACCGAGCGACGAGGTGGCGTCGGCAGTGCCTTGGTTGCACGGATGGTTCGCGAATGCTCCGACGCTCCTTTCATCGAAGGAGGGCTGTCGCGGATCAACATGCAGGTGATCCTGGAGGAGATGTTTGCTGGCGCGCCTCTGTTTGACGCAGTCCGCAGGACGCCATTTGTCCGCTGTGCAACTCACTGCGGTTTTCTGGTCGATCCCAAGAATGTATCCGCTATCCAACGTGTCGGCGCCTTACCGCACGTCCACGTGCGAGCGACCCGTGTGCCTTCTGGCAACGATTCAATCCAGTACGTCGCTCCCGAACCCAGAGCATCGTCGGCCGCGGGGGGGCAGTCAGCACAGCGGGGTCTACGCGTCTCAGTCCGAGGGGCCGAGAATGTCGCCGCTTACCTGGCAAGACATCCTAAGGCGACGAAGCTGCTGGTGGCGATGAGTGACGACGATACAGCGCTCTTCTGTGGAAGACTGGTGGCGGCGCAGGAGCCAAAGATGGACGCGCTAAAGGCGACCCGGAGCTATCTGACGCTACGAGCGTTGGGCTTTTCGGAGATTTTGAACAAGGAAACCCGCCTTCACTTCGATGCGAAATTTCGCCCTCATCTCACTTTGGCAGTGAGCAAGCCTTCGTCGTGAGACCTCGTCTCATTCACCGGTACTCGAAAGCACCGATGTCTACCGCCCCTCCAACAGGCCGCGACAACCCCAAGAAATCTGCCACGACCTCCGAGGCGCATAGGCGGAATAGCCGCGGTTTTCCCGCACGTCACGCGGTGAACCGAAGCGGTCGAGCCCGGGACCACGTCGTTGGAGACGGGCGCACGGGGGCGGTAACGAGTCCCCTATGGCGCTCACGCACGCACCCCGGCCCGACGCGTCCCTTTCGAACGCGCCTGACATCCACGGTGCAGAAAGGGGCCTACCCGGCCCAGTCGAACTCCGCCTCCGGCGGTCCACGCGCAGGCGCCAAGGGCGGCGCTCGCGCCCCAAGCCCAAGGTGCTCGAGAATCGCCTTCGCACCCTTCCCCATCACCGTCGCCAACAC
>JBJXGM010000022.1:0-87621 GCA_046155985.1 Myxococcaceae bacterium
CTTCCAGAGACATCGCTTTCAATAATCACCGTCGCTCGGTCAAGCAGTTGCGAGAACGACAGCGGTTTCGAAGCCCGAATGACCGAGCCTGCGGCACACCCACGGGTCGCCGAAGTCGTCACGCCAAGGGTGGAGACTGCAAGCGCCTGAGCGAACCTTCTCGCGCGGCTCACAATCGGGCTTTTAGATGCTGGGTGAATTGTCATGCCAGCTTATCGATGGATGTGTCTCCAAGGTTGTTTTGAAATTGCATCGACGACTGGACCGGCCACGTATGCGGAAACTCTGCGCCAGTCCCACCCGATACATTGTCCATGATTTCGAGAGTACAGCGTGCACTGCGTCCAGCCGCCCGTGCCTTCGAGGTGCGCACCTTGCCGAAAACAGCCGGCGACTTGAACCGCGCGGGGCGCAAGGCGGGTGGCGAGCCCAATTTCGCTGCGCACGTCCAACGCCATCGAGCGTCTCATGCTTAGTTGGTTGCGCGGCGTATTGCCTCGGATTGCGGGAGCTACCGGCCCATCGTCTCTGTCCCCGCCTCCATCGAAAAGCCTCGTGCTCCAGAGAGTGGATGCGCGGTCGCTCAGTCGCTTGAGCGGAACACTCCGCGAACAATCCGAGACGCCTAGCAAGCTATGGCCGAACGGCCGATACACCTTTTCAATTGATTTTCGCGGCACCCCTCGTCAGGCGAAGGCCGCTGCACGAGCCCTCAAGCGCTACCTAGCCGGCAGAGGAATTCCCCTGGGCGCCATCATGGCGCAGCCACAAGAGCATGCCGTGCATGTCATTCTTGACCACTGCGCCTACGCCGAAGCTGGGTCCAAGGCGCTCGCTTGTATTCTCAGCGCCAGCGCGACGAGCCAGACGGCGCAGTCGAACAACGACGACCGGTTCGTTTAGACGCGACGTTCCCCCCTGTCTGGTGGATCGCAGTTTTTCTCATGCCTGGGAACTTGCCGCAGGAAGCGGGCGTAAACGCCAGTGAATGCCACCCGACTTCGCCCGCCAAAACCACGCCCGCGCATCGGCTTCTGTTTTCACCTGCACCAACGCTTCCGCGGGCGTTAACCTCTCGCATTTCATGGCTGAACCTCCGTTCAGCCAGCAACCTACCCACCCCCTTTGACGTTCCCTGCGGCAAGTTCCCAGGCATGAGTTTTTTTATGGAAACCGCGCGCTGCCGCGCGCCGATAACCCTGAGATGACGACAACAACACGTTTGACGGGCGCGGCCGGGGTTTACGCCGCCAGCAGAGCCGCCGCGGCGACGGCACAAGTCGATGCCGCCCTCAACGGAACGGTTTACTTTGGATTTTCTAACCCTGAGCTGCTCCAAGCCCCCACAGAATTTCATTCAGGAACCCTGCTCGCGGCGAATTGCTCTGGGCTTCGGGTCACTATTC
This sequence comes from Myxococcaceae bacterium, assembly GCA_046155985.1. Taxonomy (GTDB): domain Bacteria; phylum Myxococcota; class Myxococcia; order Myxococcales; family Myxococcaceae; genus JBJXGM01. The sequence goes on from JBJXGM010000022.1 coordinate 1,407, forward strand.
TCGCACCGGTTTCCGTTGGCACTCCTGTCCAGACTCATATAGCAAATGACATTCGTGGCTGGCGTCCCGCTGAGGAGGTTCCAGCGCAGTGTCGTCGATTGACGCCCCTCCCGAACGCGCACGCCATGACGCTGCTCGCCGAAGTCCAGCGCTACATGCAACGGGAGGGCAACCCGACGCTCGCCATGCTCAAGGCTGAGGGGCTTCCAGTACCGCTGACGCGCGTGCCGCTTCGCGAACAACCCGCCATCGTCGGCTACGTCACTTCACGCAAATGCCAAGAGCGATACCGGAAAGACGGATTGGAGGCCACGCACCGTGCGGCGACGGACTTTGAGGTGTGGAAGTCTCAGCTTCTCGTCTGGGAGAACGCTTTCAATTCGCTGATAGAGAGACTTTCTTGGCAGGCTTCGCGGGCTTGAGGGCGACCTCTGCGCTTCATCCATGTTCGGCACGGGAATACGGGGTGCGCTTCATGGATCACACGGCGAGCCCTCCCAACGTCCGCCTCCAGGCCCGGCTTCGAAGTCGCGCTGAGCGGAGTCCTCACCCAAAGCCACGCGACCATCGCTGCGTTCTCGAGGGAACCTTCGCGCTGGCGAACTCGGGAAACGATGTCGGGGCGGCCGGGACACTCGGCTTCGGCGGCGGCGCCTTGCCCGTAGGGACTCGTCGTGCAGCAGGGTATCTACGCCAGCACCAGAAGCACCAGCCTCTGCGCATCGCCACCCGGGCGCGCGCGATGCGTCCTAGCGGCGCCGCAGATTGTTAGGAGCCCGAGGTGGCGTGGGGGTGCCACCCGTCTGGTGATAGATGGGGTCAAACTCATCGTCGAACTCGACGTCGGCCAACTGAAAGACCAGGCGACCGCTCGAGCCGAGCGTGGCGTTTGCGTAGAACCCGACCGAGATTCGGCCCCAGTTGATGGCGTCAAGCTGAAACTGCCCCGATTGCACCGTGGGCGATGCGTAGGCGTTTGAGTTCTTCCAAATCTTCAGCGACCCATCGCCGCTCGACGTGGTCGTCGAGCTCTTGAACTCCATTTGCAGCGAGACCCAGGTATCGCTGGGCAACGAAACGCCCGGCGTCGCGTTGGGGTAGCCATCGATGTTTCGCGAGCAGAAAATACCCAGGTTGTTCGACGTGACGCCGTCGTCACGCAGGTGGCAAATCACCCGCCCCGTTGGGTTGTCGCCATCGGCGAGAATCACGAACTTGTCGGTCCAAACGTCGCTCACGCCCTGAAGGTTCACCGACCCGACCGTCTTGAAACGCATGCGCAGGTACCGCGTGGTCCCCTGCGGAGGCGACGGCAACACCGGGCCCCACCAGCCGAGGTAGTACTGCGCGTGGTGGTCGGCTGGGTTCTGCGACAGTTCTACGGCGTTCTGCCCCTGAGGGCCTCCGCCCGATACGAACCGCCTCGAAAAATAGGGGTTCACCGAAACAGGCCCCCACCCGTTGCAGTCAGGGAAGTTGGCGCTCGTACAGCTCATCTCCGCGAGCGGCGTCACTTGGGCCCACGCCGACGACGCAGTCGCGATAACCCAAGCTGCCGCCAACCCCCGAAAAGACACTCCCGACATCGCGCACCTCCGTTTCTCGTTACTCTGCAAATCTTAGGCCTGTCGTAACCATTTGAAATGTTATTACTGACGGCGCGACGGGCTGTGGGCTTGCCACCTCGGTTTGGGGTCCAGCCGAGGACACAGAACTGCAGCGGGACCGTCCGCTGGCTGCGCGCGTTGACGCATGAACGTTCGACCAGTGGGGAACTCCGCGTCTCGAGGGTACGCCGCGACAGTGAGGGCTTAGCGCGGCATGATGGTCATCTTGATCCGTCGGCCGGCGCGTTGGACGAGCAGGTCGGCACGGCCCTTTGCGCGGACGACCGATGGCGCGTCGATCATGTCTTCCACGGAGTTGAGGGCGACGCCGTTGAGCTTGAGGACGATATCGTTCGTCCGCAGGCCGCATGAGTCTCCGAAAGAACCTGGAGCGATGTCGAACAACTTCATCCCTTGCACGCGTCCCTTCTGGAAGTTCGGGACAACGCGCATCCAAGCACTCACCGCGGATTCGCCCTTCGCTTCGAGCGTGGCGCGGGCGTCGCCGTCGAGGTGGTAGCGGCGGCCCGAGTCCTTCACGCAGCGGCCAGGCGGCGGCATCTCAGCGGGTGGGCCAGGGGGTTCGGCGAACAGAATCGCGGCGAGCAGCACGTGGAGCATATGGGCATGCAGTCTGACACGGCTTTGCGTGGGTGGCGCCCCTGGCCGCAGGTGCCAACCCAGCATCGATTGAGGCCGACCCAACCTACGTTGATGCCGCAGCGGCCTTTTGCGCGACGGGCGATTGGCCCCCCATCATCTTCACCATCGACCGGCGGGGAATCATCCGCGTTCCGAAAAACACCATCGCCTTGTTGGTGAAGCTGGTGAGCACTGTCGGCGAGGCGCGTCGGCGTAGCGCGGTCATCGCTGCATCGACAACTTGAGTGCTGGTTTGACTGATCGCGTCTGGCGGCGCCCTGTCGGCGGTTCCGCCAGCGGCACTGTGGAAGCCCGTTTTCGTCACTCCGGGCAACAAGCCGGCAACATACACGCCTCGTTCCTTGTTCTCGAACCAAAGCGCTTCAGAAAACGCTGTCACGAAAGCCTTCGTGGCCGCGTACACGGCGGCGCCCGGGAAGGCGAGCAATCCCAGTGACGACGCAACGTTCATCAGCGCATCCCCTCGTCTTGCGCCCTTGAGAAACGCGTGTGACAAGAGCACGAGGCTGTCGATGTTCAGGCGCATCATTGCCAGAGTCGGTTCAAGTTCTGACTCCGCAAACGCTCCGTACACGCCGACGCCCGCGTTGTTGACCAGAACGTCGTAGTGCTCCGCCCGCAGATGTTCGGCCACTCGCTGTGCGTCGACGACCCGAGACAAATCCGCTGCGACAACACGGTGCCCAGGCCCCATTCGGTTCGCGTGCTGTTTCAGCTTGGCTTCGTTTCGGGCGACGAGGGTCACCTTGTAGCCTTCCTTCGCGAGCCGCTCAGCGAACTCCAACCCAATGCCACCCGACGCTCCCGTTACCAACGCAGTTTTGTCCATGGCCGCGTGATAACGAGTTTTCGCGCGGGGCGCTTGGAAATTGGGCGCCGGACCCCTCGCGCCTGCCGGCAACGATTCGTCAACGACTGCCTGCGCCCAGACAGGCGTCATTCTTGGGTATTGAAGAACCGTTCCCAGGAAAGCTCGGAATCCACTTGATTCAAGCGGTCTAGGTTGGGCTCTTCAGCCCGACGAAGCCCGAACTCGAGAAGCGCCTCAAGACTCAGCGGTGCCATCGCGACGGGCTGATAATCATGCTCGTACACGCAGACCCACTCCTTGTTGGGGGTCATGGCCACGGACAGCTGGACCTCGTCCCCACCAGAAAAGGCAGCGACGCGGCGCGGATAGCCCGCGACTGCATCATTCACCTCGAGGGATGAAGATTCGAGCATGCCGAAGACGGGGATATCCGGCACGCCGGCTGCGTTCAGGTCAAAACCATCGAAAGCGGCGAAGAGGCGGATCAGGTCCTCGGGAAGCGAGGTACCTTCGTCCTTGATCTTCCGTGTGAACGCGATGGAGCTGACCGCCGGGCCGCACGTGCACAACGCGGGGCTACTCAACGATGGGTCTAACCAGACTTGCGGTGAGCGTTTTGCAAAACAAATCGGGCCCGGACAACAGGGGAGTAAGCCCCCTGAAATCCGAGCCCGATTGGCAGCGAGGAGTACGGGACTTGAACCCGTGACCTCCGGCGTGACAGGCCGGCGTTCTAACCAACTGAACTAACTCCCCAATACCAACTGCAGAACCGCTATTTGCTCAACGTAGATCCAACGACTGCTCAACTAATGGGCGGAACAGGGATTGAACCTGTGACCCTCGCCTTGTAAGGGCGACGCTCTACCGCTGAGCTATCCGCCCGAAACGCGGCGAATCATTCAAAGAAAACCACGGCGGCTGCTCGTACTATTTCCCGCCAAGTGAAACAAGCGCCACGCGATGCGACTCGGCTCCGGATCGAAGCGTCCCAGCCGAATCGCCCTCGTTATGAAAGCCGGGTGCTGGCCGAACCCCTACTTTCGGGGCAGTGCCGCTATGTGTTCCCGGCCTTCGCCCGAGGCCGCCCAGCGAAAAAGACTGCGCCAGTGCTCGAACGCGCAATCTTTGATGAGGTCGTCGCCCAGTGCGCAAGAGACCCGGCGACTGTGCACGTGTTCAAGATCTGGTCCCGCGTAAACGTGCATGAGTGCGCGTTTGTCGTATGGCACGACGTCCAGATTGACGAGCGCGGCGATCAAGTCGCTCCTCCCGGCGCACAACCGGGTTTGTATGGCGTGAGTCGTCTGGCGCTTGGCCTGGTTCTCGACCTGTGGTTGCAAGCCAATCCACTCGAAATTAGGCGCTATCAATAAGTCGAAAAGCCTTCGTTCATCGGCCTCCAGCGTTCCAGATGTCTTTCTCGACATCGGCGCAAGGCGCTTGTCATGGCTCGACCATGCCGGCGAGGTTTGCGAGCGTGCGCTGGCCTGGAAACGTCTTTAGGAGGGCCCCCTCGTCGGGCTCGGCGACGCGTTCGTGATCCGCGGTGAGGTACTTCAGCGAAAAGCGGTACCCCGTGAGGGCGCGCGGGCCCGGCCGGCCGGCTGGATTGGACTTCACGGCGACGTCTCGCGATAAAAGCGTTTTGTGGCCAACTTCAAGAACGACTCCATCCTTCGTGCGGCTCGACGACAACCCGTCGAACAAACCCCCGTTTGGATCATGCGCCAAGCAGGGCGATACCTTCCTGAGTATCGGGCGATTCGCGAGAAGGTTGCGTTCCTCGACCTCTGCAAAACCCCTGATTTAGCTGCGGAAGTGACCGTACAGCCGGTGAAAAGGCTGGGTGTTGACGCCGCCATCATCTTTTCGGACATCTTGATTCCCGTCGAAGCGATGGGGATGGCATTAGAGCTGGGCGACAAGGGGCCGCACTTGCCGAGCCCGCTCCGAACCGCGCAGGACATCAACGCGCTACACGTTCCGGACCCTGTTGAAACAATGGGTTTTTTGGCCGAGGCGATTCGACGCACGCGCAAAGCGTTGGATGGCCAAGTGCCCATCATCGGGTTTTGCGGCGCGCCGTTTACCCTGGCCGCGTACATGGTGGAGGGTGGCGGCTCCAAAAATTTCATGCAGGTGAAGCGGCTGTTGTTCGAGCAGCCGGCGCTCGCGCATCGCCTGTTTGAAAAGCTGACGGAAACGCTGATTCCGTACCTCAAGATGCAGGTCGAAGCCGGCGCGCAGATGGTGCAGATTTTTGATTCGTGGGGCGGAGAGCTCGGCCCCGTCGATTTCGAGCAGTTCAGCCTACCTTACCTGCAACGCATGGTGTCGGCGCTGAAGGCCACCGGCGTGCCAGTCATCGTGTTCGGTACTTCCATGTCGACCTTGTTTCCACAGCTCAAGCGGACAGGCGCGGATGTCATCGGGGTGGATTGGCGCATTCACATCGACGAAGCGCGCGCACGGCTTGGCCATGACGTTGCGGTGCAAGGCAATCTCGACCCACTGGCGTTGTTTCTGCCAGAGGCGCAGCTGCGAGCGCGGGTGGAGGACATCTTGAAGCGGGCAGGGCCGACCGGGCACATCTTCAACCTGGGCCACGGCATTCTGCCGCCGACAGACCCCAACGCGGCGGAAGCCCTCGTGAAAATGGTGCATGAGGTGTCGGCCGGGCTGACCTGACGGAGCAGTCACTCTTTTCGGCCCGCTCTCGGCGAGACACATTGGTGAACGCCACCCATGTGATTCAGGCGGTGCCCGAGGTGTTGCGGCTCGCTGACCGTCTGTTGATGACCCACCCGCTACAGGCCGCCGATGCCCTTCAGCTGGGCGCTGCGCTTTTTGCCGCGGAGAGAGTGAAAGGAATGCGGTCGTTTCTCACTTTCGATGACCGCCTGAACCTTGCCGCCGCCAAGGAGGGCCTGGACGTTCCTCTGGCTGCTCTGCAGAGCCAGGTACGCTAAGACCCCCAGCGGGCATGGAGAGCGGGCGCGCTACAAAGACACTGCTTTGGGCACTCTGCGCGAGTTTGGGCGTGCACGTGGCACTGGTGTCATGGCTTTGGTTGCGCGCACGCCCGCCGGAAGCCAGCGCGCCCCTGCCGTGGATGGACTTGGTGTCACTGCCGGTTCCTGAGGTTTCGCCGGCGCGCAAGCCGCCTCGCCAGGCGCCAGTGCCCGCTTCACGGCGAAGGCGAGACCGCTCGCGCGTCACTCCCGGCGCGTCGACGCCCATGCCGCTGACTGCAGAAGCGGCTTTGCCTGGCCTTTTGTTGACCGACATTCCGCGGCGCGAGTCGCCCTCGCTGGCGCCGACGTTGCCAGGTGCCACCGCAGAAGACTTTGAGACTCGCCCCGGAGACGCCAAACAGCGCGCTGTGGGAATTGTCCAGGGTTTGGTCGACGACCGGCTGAGGGAGCGTCGCCCGACGAGCAACTACTTCGGCACGCTGCGCGACACGCTGGAAACGCTGTGGCATCTGGACCCCTTGCTGTCGAGCCGCAAAGTGGACGCCGGCCAGGGCGATACGGCGCGTGTTCGGCTGGTGCAGCGCAACGATGGCGCGCTTCTTGAGGTGTCCCTGCTGGCGCCGCCGCGCAGCGCGGAGCTCGGTCGCAATCTGCTCGCTGACTTGCGCGCGGGCGCTGCCACGCTGCCACCCCCGCCACCCGAAGTCTTAAGGGGGAGAGACCAGTTCGCCAGCCTGTGGGACTTTCGGGTGAAGCCCCCCACCGGCATCAAGCTGTCTGTAGAGTTTGACGCGGTCGCGATTTTCGACAAGCGCGCGCTCCCAAAATCCACGCGCAAAGCCGTCGAGTTTATTCGCGAGGAATAGGTTTGGACTTTTGTGCGCGAAGCGCTGCAGCACGCTCCGCGAGGGACTTTTCTTCGCCCTGCGTCGAAGGCCGATAGAGCGAAAGCCCAATCAACGCTTCCGGCAGGTAACGCTCGTCGACGTGATGCCCGGGAAACTCGTGGGGGTACTTGTAGTCCTTGCCGTAGCCCAGCCGCTGCATCAAAGACGTCGGCGCGTTTCGCAGGTGCAGCGGGACGGGCAGGGCGCCATGTTCCGCAACGGCCTGCTTCGCCCGGCCCCAGGCCTCGATGACCGCGTTCGATTTGGGTGCCAGCGACAGGTAGGTGACCGCCTGGGTGAGGGGCAGTGAGCCCTCCGGCAGGCCCATCAGCTCGAACGCATGGAGCGCACTGACGGCCACCTGCAACGCACGGGGGTCGGCGTTGCCAATGTCTTCTGAAGCGAAAATCACCATGCGTCGAAGGACAAAGCGCGTGTCTTCGCCGGCTTCGAGCATTCGTGCCATCCAGTACAGCGCCGCATCGGCGTCTGAGCCACGCATCGACTTGATAAACGCCGAAACGACGTTGTGGTGCTGCTCGCCGTCCTTGTCGTAGAGAAGTGTTTTGTGCTGCAGGGCTTCTTTCACCGTGTCGAGCGTGATGCGGCCTTGCGAGATGTTCGCTGCCGTTTCAAGGGTGGTCAGCGCGCGACGTGCGTCGCCGCTTGCGGCGCGAGCGATGGCAGAAAGGGCATCGCTGTCGGTCTCACACTTGCCCCGAAGGCCTCGGTCGCTCTGCAGCGCTCGCTCCAAGAGGCCCACGAGCGCGACGTCTTCCAGCGCGTTCAGGGTGACAACGCGCGCGCGTGAAAGCAGCGCGGCGTTGACCTCGAACGATGGATTCTCAGTGGTGGCGCCGATGAGCGTCACGGTGCCGCGCTCCACGTGAGGCAAGAGCGCATCCTGCTGGCCCTTGTTGAAGCGATGAATCTCATCGACGAAGAGCACCGTGCGTTGCCCGTACATGCGCGCCCGTTCTTGAGCTCCGCTGATTTCCTCGCGCAGTTCCTTCACGCCCGACAACACGGCTGAGACGGGGCGAAACGTGGCGCCAACCCCTTCGGCCAAGAGCTTCGCCAAAGTCGTCTTCCCGGTGCCGGGCGGGCCCCAAAGAATGAGTGATGGCAGGCGTTTACTCTCGACGATGCGCTGCAAAAAATGGCCAGGTCCCGTCAGGTGAGCCTGCCCGGCGAACTCATCTAGAGATTTCGGCCGCATCCGTTCGGCCAGGGGGGCCTGAGATTCAGCGGCCTCCGCGTCAGCATGGGTGAAAAGGTCCACCGGAGTGATTTACAACGTTGGCCGTGAAGACGCTCTTCCTCGTTGCGAAGCGGGACAATCCCGAGGCAGTGGCCTTGGCCCGACAGATTCAGGCCAAGTACCCCCAGCTGACTCTTTTGGCAGAGGCGCCGCTGGGCAAAGCTTTGGGCCTTTCCACCTCTGCCTCCGGTGAAGCGCTCGCGCAAAAGGCCGACCTGGTGGTGACCCTGGGCGGGGATGGCACCCTCATTCGCGCCGCGCGATTGCTTCAGCAGCGCACCGTGCCCATCTTGGCTGTGAACCTCGGCACACTCGGATTCTTGACCCAAGTGAAGGCAGAGGACCTGTTTGCACGCCTCGATGATGCGTTGGCCGGTCGCTTGGCGATTGACGCGCGCATGACACTGTCGTGCACGCTTCGACGAAAAGACAAAGTCATCGCGAAGGGCGGTGCGTTCAACGATGTCGTGGTGAATCGCAGCGGCGCTCTCGCACGAATCTCGGACTACGAACTGTGGCTCGATGGGAAATTCGTTTCGCCTTACAAAGCGGACGGCATCGTCATCGCCACCGCGACAGGGTCGACGGCGTATTCGCTTTCGGCGGGCGGGCCGATTCTGCACCCGTCCATTGATGCCATTGTCGTTTCACCCATTTGTCCGCATTCGCTGACACAGCGGCCGTTGGTGTTGCCCGGTGACCGCACTCTGGAAATTATTTTGCTCAGCCAGAATGGCGAAGTGAGTCTCACCATTGATGGACAAGACGCGCATGCCCTTCAACCCGGCGACCGCATCGAAGTGCGCTGTGCCCCAGCGCGCGTCCATCTCTTGCTGAGCCCCCAAGACGACTACTTCGCCATTCTGCGCCAGAAGCTGCAGTGGGGTGAGCGCGGGCCGGGTGGGGGGTAGGTGACAGGTCTTTCGTGGCCGTCACTTTGCCTGGCAAAAGTGCGGGCACTTCAGCAAGAGAGGCTTGGAGATGAATTCATGAGGCTTCGCGAGGTCTACGTCGTCGTGTGCTTGTTTTGCGCCTGCGCGCAAATTGGCGAGTACACGACGTTTGGCGTCGGGTTCGGAGGACATCCCGTTCTCGACGGTGTGCAACAGGGCATCACGTCGGCGACTGCATCGCGCCTTGGGGGTCGTTGCTATGCGATGTGCCCGACGGGCAGCGTCTGCAACCGAGAGACCGGATTGTATAGCACCCACGTCTGACATCGAGAGCAGAAGATAATGGGACTATATTTGTTCGCCGAAACTGAATCGCGCCGTTGCCGTGCCGACCGTTGTCGTGCGGCGTTCAAGGCCCGCCGGCGCGAGCTCGCTTGTGAAGCGCGCGCCTACCCCAAATCAAACAGCAGAAGCTCAGCGGGAATTTCGCCCACGAAGCGGAGCAGCGACTCGTTCGAAATCGCAGCGCCGTCACCTTCTGAAAGCTTCTGGCCGTTGAAGACAACTTTTCCGCGTGCGACTTGCAGCCAGGCGTGGCGGCCAGGCGCAAGGGAATGCTCCAGCGTCATTCCGGTCTCAAGCAAGGCGCCCCACAAAGCGACGTCCTGATGAACCGTCACGGAACCTTCGCGACCGTCACGAGAAGCCAGCAAACGAAATCGGTTCTGTCGGTCAGCCAGCGGAAACTGCTTTTGCTCGTAGCTCGGCTTCAATCCAGCTGCTTCGGGCAGAATCCAGATCTGAAGGAAGTGCAGCGGCTCTGTGGCCGACGGGTTGAACTCACTGTGTTGAACGCCGGTGCCAGCGGTCATGCGTTGAATTTCGCCCGGCCGAAGCTCGGCGCCTGTGCCCAAGCTGTCCTTGTGGGCGATGGTCCCCGCCAGCACGTACGAAATAATCTCCATGTCACGATGGTCGTGGGTGCCAAACCCTTTACCGGGCTGGACGCGGTCTTCATTGATGACACGTAAGGCCCGAAACCCCATGTGTCTGTCGTCGTAGTAGTCCGCAAACGAAAAGGTATGGCGGCTGTCCAACCACCCCTGGCGGGCGTGGCCTCGATCCTGGCTGCGGCGGAGGGTGAGCATGGGAACGACGAATAGCGTGCCCAAACCCTCAACGCCACGACGACCGTTCGGTGGGCGAAAGCTCGGATTTCGGCTCATCGCTGCATCACCACACTGCCTTGCGGACGCAGAATGTGATAGTGCCGCCCGCTCGCCCGTGTCCGACCCCCTCCCGCAGCCTGTCCGAAAAGACCCGATTCCCTGGCTTCGTGCGCTGAAAGCCGAAGTTCAGCCGACATCTTTCAAGAAAGGCCGCGAGTACGCCGAGCAACGGCGCGTCGTGGGGATGAGCAAAAACGGTGAAAAAGTCGTCGCTGCCGTCAATGACGGCGAAGGGTCGAAGTACAGCGTCGAGCTCAATATCCACGCCGACGGCGTCGAGTCGGCTTGCACGTGCGAGGCGTGGAACCGTGACGGGCCGCACTGTGAACACGTGGTCGCGCTCGCTTTGAAATGGGCGGCGCGCCAGCGAGCAGTGGAACAGCGCTCGCCTGAAACGCTGTCGGCAACCCGTCCGGGGGCGCAGGACGCATCGCTGCCGGCATTGGCGAAGGTGGAAAGCTGGCTGGGCCTGTCGGCGTTGCCGGAGTACGAGTTTTTCTATCGGATTGCGCAGGGCCAAGTCGGTGAGCGACGCGGCTGGGTCGTGGACGTTCGCCGACGCGACATCCAGGCGCAAGGCCCCATCCACGTCAAAAGGCAGCTGGCTTCCGGGGCTCGCGTCGCACCGGCCGACGAGCGCGTTTTCGTGGAGCTGGCGAAATACGAAAGCCGCTTCGATGCCAAAATCCTTCTGACGGATGAAGAGCTGTGCGCGCTCTTTCCGAAACTGCAGAGCCGCAAAGTCATCTATCGGGGCACGCCACTTCTGTTTGCCGAGGGGGGCGCTCGACCGCAAGTCCACCTGGAATCGACGCCGGAGGGCGCTGTCGCGACGTTAGAGTTTCGGCTGCCAGAAGGCACCACAGTGTCGTTCAACGAGGCGCTGGTGTTGGCTGGGCAGCAGTCCTACCTCATCGTCGGTCAGCAGCTTTTTCACGTTGAGCCTGACTTGCCGCCGCGTGTTTGGCGCAAATGGCAAATCGAACCGAGCATGGCGTTTCCGCCGGACCAGCTCGACCGTGTGTTGAGCTTCTTCGCGGCGCACTTGCCACGCTTTGAGCTCTCGTTTCGGGCGGATGGCATCGCGGTCGAAGAGAACGAACCGCCCCATTTCATCCTGACGCTCGAAGGCTCTCCGGAGCATGTCCTCGCGCGGTTGGCGGCGCGCTATGGGCAAAGTACGGTCCCAGTGTCACCGAGCGCTATTCACCTGGGGTACGCCACAGGTGGCGGTGGGGAAGGGCGGAAACTCTATCGGCGTCGCGAAGTCGAAGAACGCGAAGCGGGTCAACGGCTGACACGGTTGGGCTTTCGCTACGACCCAGCGGCGCAGACCTACGAAACAGCAGGGGACACCGCGATTGCGTTTTGGACCGAGGGACTGCCCACATTGCCAACCGAGTGGGAGCGTTTCAGCGCCCAGACACCCACCGTGCGCGTACGCCCGCGCATTCGCCCCCGCATTCGCGTCTCGATGAGCGGCGTGCAGTGGTTCGAGGTCGAAAGTGAGTTTGTGGCCGACGACCAGTCGGTGGATTTGGGCGCGGTGCGCTTGTGGCTCGACTCCGGCCGCAAGTATGTGCCCCTCAAGGACGGTACTTACGCCGAGGCCGAGCGTGCCGAACTGCAGCGCGCGGCGGATTTGCTGGAAGAAGCCGGCGTTCTTCCCGGCGAACGCGTGGCCAAGTTGCCGCTCTACCAGGCTGTCGCTGTCGACCTGTTGTCGAGCCTGGGTGACACGGCAGAAATCGAAGCGCGCGCGCGAAATGCACTGACCGAGCTCAAGGGCGAAAACGGCATCCCTCCGATTCCGCTGCCGAAGGGCCTTGTCGCCGAACTCCGCCACTACCAGCAAGACGGTTTGCATTGGCTCTGGTTTCTGCACCGCCACGGGTTGAGCGGCATTTTGGCCGACGACATGGGCCTTGGAAAAACGATTCAGGCCCTTTCACTGATTCAGACCGCGCGCGAGACCGAAGGCCCCAAGCCGTCGTTGGTGGTTGCGCCAACGAGCGTGTTGCTCAACTGGCAGCGTGAGGCCGAGCGTTTCACGCCGCAGCTCAAAGTGACCCTGTGGCACGGACAAGAGCGCCGCGACAAGAATGCAACGTTCGCAGGGTCCGACCTGGTGTTGACGTCGTACGCCCTGGTTCGTCGGGACTTGCAAGAGCTGTCGGCGGGGAAATTTCGCTACATCATTTTGGACGAAGCGCAGAACATCAAGAATGCCGATTCGGCCACGGCGCAGGCCTGCAAGTCGTTGCCATCCGAACAACGTCTGGCGCTGACCGGCACGCCGCTGGAGAACCGGTTGTCGGAGCTCTGGAGCATCTTCGACTTCTTGATGCCGGGCTTTTTGGGCACGCAAGATGTGTTTGGCGACCGGTATGAACAGCCGATTCAAATCGGCGGTGACATGGATGCGCGCGACCGCCTGAAGCGTCGCATTCAGCCTTTCGTGTTGCGGCGTTTGAAGACCGAAGTCGCTAAGGATTTGCCACCCAAGACCGATACGGTGGCCTATTGCGAAATGGAGCCCGGCCAGGCGGCGCTGTATCGCGAAATTCTCGAAGAAAGCCGACGTAAAGTCTACGACACCATCGAGAAAGTCGGCTTCAAGCGCAGCCGCGTGTCGATTTTGGCGGCGCTCATGAAGCTTCGGCAGGTGTGCTGTGACCCGCGCCTGCTCAAGCTGCCGCCAGGCACGTTGCTGCCGCCATCAGCCAAGTTGGAGCGATTTCAGGAGCTCACCGACGACCTCATTGCCGAAGGGCATCGCGCACTCGTCTTCAGTCAGTTCACCGAAATGCTGGAGTTGCTCAAGAAGCAGGCCGACGAGCGAAAAATCACCTACCAATACCTCGACGGCCGCACCAAAGACCGCATGGCGCGCGTGGACGCTTTCAACGCAGGTGACGGCCCGCCGCTGTTTTTCATCAGCCTCAAGGCAGGCGGGACCGGACTCAATCTCACCGCAGCCGACTACGTGATTCACTATGACCCGTGGTGGAACCCCGCCGTCGAGGACCAGGCCACCGACCGAACGCACCGCATTGGGCAGACGAAGGCCGTCATCGCTTACAAACTGATTACGCGCGGTACGGTGGAAGAGAAGATTCTCGCGCTGCAAAAACGAAAACGAGAACTCGCTGCCGGCGTTTTGGGTACGGGTGTTGAGTTTGGTGACACGCTTCAAGAACGCGACATCGAAGACCTCTTTCGCGAAGCCGAATGAGTTGCGCGTGACGCGTGCGATTGGCGCATGCTAGGCCGCGCCGAAGACTCGGGCGGAGGTAGCATGCGTTCTGATTTCCTGGCACATCTCAAGCGTGAAACCGATGCGCTGCGCGAAAACGGGCTGTTCAAGGCCGAGCGTGTCATCGCTTCGCCGCAAAGCGCTGAAATACGTGTCAGCGAGCGCACAGTCATCAACCTGTGTGCCAACAACTACTTGGGCCTGTCGCATCATCCCGCATTGGAGAAAGCGGCCAAGGAAGGCATCGAACGCTACGGCTTTGGCCTCTCGTCGGTTCGCTTTATCTGCGGCACGCAGACCGTGCACAAAGCGCTCGAGAGTCGCCTGTCGTCGTTCTTGGGGACCGACGACACGATTCTGTACTCGTCTTGCTTCGATGCGAACGGCGGGTTGTTTGAAACGCTTTTAGGTGAAGAAGACGCCATCATCACCGATGCGTTGAACCACGCGAGCATCATCGACGGTATCCGCCTCTCGAAGGCCAAGCGCTTGCGCTATGCGAACAACGACATGGCCGATCTGGAACGCTGCCTGAAAGAGGCCAAAGACGCGCGCGTTCGGCTGATTGCGACGGACGGCGTGTTTTCGATGGACGGCACCTTGGCCGACCTCAAACGCATCTGCGACCTCGCAGACGCATACGATGCTTTGGTGATGGTCGATGATTCTCATGCGGTGGGCTTCATGGGGGCCAAGGGAAAGGGAACGCCCGAAGCCTGTGGCGTCCAGGGCCGGGTGGACATTCTCACCGGCACACTGGGCAAGGCCCTCGGTGGCGCTTCAGGCGGGTATACGTCAGCGCGCAAAGAAATTATCGGCTGGCTTCGCCAACGTTCACGCCCGTATTTGTTTTCGAACACACTGATGCCGGCCATCGCGCATGCATCGCTGGCGGCGCTGGACCTTCTGGAGCAGAGCGCTCACTTGCGCGAGAAACTGCAAGGCAACAGCCGCTTCTTTCGCGACGGCATGCAACGCGCGGGGTTTCAGCTCATTCCCGGCGAGCATCCTATTATTCCGGTGATGGTCGGTGATGCTGCCCTGGCCTCGCGCATGGCCGATGAGCTCTTGGGTGAAGGCATCTACGTCGTCGGGTTTTCGTTTCCGGTGGTCCCGGTCGGCAAGGCGCGAATCCGCACCCAGATGTCGGCGGCGCACGAAAAGGCCCACCTCGAAACCGCGATTTCGGCGTTTGTGCGTGTCGGCAAGAAACTTGGGGTGATTTCGTGAGAGCGCTCGTCAAAGCACGGGGCGAAAAGGGCATCTGGATGCAGGACGTGCCCATCCCCGAGCCAGGCCCCAACGACTTGCTGCTGCGTGTTCGAAAAGCCGCTATCTGCGGCACCGACATTCACATCTACAATTGGGACGGCTGGTCGCAGCGAACATTGACCCTGCCGCTCGTCATTGGTCACGAGTTCACCGGCGAAGTGGCGGCGATGGGCAGCGCAGTCGCAGGCTTCAAGACAGGCGAGCGCGTTTCCGCCGAGGGCCACGTGACGTGTGGGCACTGCCGCAACTGCCGCGCCGGCAAGCGCCACTTGTGTCGCAATACGGTTGGCCTTGGGGTTCACCGGGCAGGGGCATTTGCGGAGTACGTCGTTGTTCCGGCGGTGAACGCGTTTCGAGTGCCTGAGGCCGTGCCCGATGAAGTCGCCGCTTTTTTCGACCCCCTGGGAAATGCGGTGCACACGGCGCTGTCGTTCGACCTGGTCGGAGAAGATGTGCTCATCACAGGGGCCGGCCCCATCGGCGTGATGGCAGCGGCCATCGCCCGTCATGTCGGCGCAAGACACATCGTTGTGACGGATGTGAATCCCTATCGTTTGTCGCTCGCCAAGAAGATGGGCGCCACGCGCGCGGTCGACGTCCGACAAGCGTCGCTCGATACGACGATGCGCGAGCTCGGCATGACGGAGGGCTTTGATGTCGGCATGGAGATGAGCGGCAATGGCGAAGCTCTGCGATCGATGCTCAAAGCGTTGAACCACGGGGGCAGGGCAGCGATTTTGGGCATTCCGCCGGAGCAAGTCGCTGTGGATTGGAACGACATCATCTTTAAGGGCCTGGTGCTCAAGGGCATCTACGGCCGAGAAATGTTCGAGACCTGGTACAAAATGGCCGCCATGCTGACGAGCGGACTGGACGTCACGCCCGTGCTGACCCACCGCTTCGCGTCCAGCGACTACCAGAAAGCCTTCGAGACGATGCTGTCGGGGCAGTCTGGCAAGGTTGTCTTGGACTGGGGAAGCGAGCGGCTTACCGATACACCTCGCGGCGATGCCCAATCTTGAGGATGGCGACGGTCACGGTGCGGTCCTCGATTGTATAAATGATCCGGTAATCTCCGACCCGAATACGAAAAACGTCCGAGTATCCTGAGAGCTGGCGACACCCGGAGGGTCGCGGATTCTCTGCCAGGTTTCGGATGTGGCGTATCACCCGTTCTCGGTCGACCTTCCCAAGGGCACCCAGCTGCTTCTCCGCGGTCCGCGAAACTTCAATGACGTACTTTTTCATTCCGCGGAAGCCTCTGGATGACGGTCTCAAGCGGAGAACGTTGTTCGTACCGCAGCTTTTTCACATCCTCGACATCCTCGAGTTCCTCGAGATAGGCGACCAAGGCTTCTTCGATCACATACGCGAGCTTCAGCCCACGACGCTTGCAGAATTGAGCGACGGCTCTCTTGACGTTGGCGTTGATTCGGGACGCAATTTGAGTTTGCAAAGGGTTACTCCTTTTCGCCGAACATAGCGTATGCTTTCAATTGCTAGCAAATGATATCAAAACCAGTCTTCCACAGCGCGGCGAAGGTTGAAAACGACGCGAATGGGGGGAGATCGCCTCGAGAAAGCTGTTCGCGACCATGTGAACACTTGTGCAGTGTCAGCCTTTGACGTTAGCTTGGCGTTTAGGAGGCCAAATGCTGACGCACCTTCGCATCCAGAACTTCGTCATCATCGACGAGGCTGAACTCACGCTGGGGCCGGGACTCACCGTGGTGACCGGTGACAGCGGCGCCGGAAAGAGCCTTGTTCTCGACGCGCTCGAACTCTTGCTAGGGGGGCGTGGGGACGCCGACTGCATCCAGAATGGCGCCGACGAAGCGGTAGTGGAAGGCGTGTTCGCCGTCGATGAAGCGCTGAGGAAGCGTTTAGACGCCCTGGGCTTGCCACTTTTCGGCGACGAACTGTCGGTACGCCGGTTGCTCCA
Source organism: Myxococcaceae bacterium (assembly GCA_046155985.1). Lineage (GTDB taxonomy): Bacteria > Myxococcota > Myxococcia > Myxococcales > Myxococcaceae > JBJXGM01. The sequence continues at coordinate 18,206 of JBJXGM010000022.1, forward strand.
CCGTTCAGGTCGCAACAAGGTTTACCTCAACGGTGCGCTCGTGACCGTGGGTGTGGTCGCGCAGCTGTTTGAAGGGATGCTGGCGGTCTCCACGCAGCATCGCGCCGTGTCTTTGTTCGACCCGACGGCGCAGCTTGCGTGGGTAGACGACTATGGACGCACGGCAGATGGCCTCAACACGTTCGGCGCCGCGTACCGGGAAGTTGCCAGGCTCAAGTCGCAGATTCGTGCGCTTGAGGCGCAGGGTCCCGAGGCTGAGCAACGTTTAGACTTCCTGCGGTTTCAGCTTTCAGAGCTGGAACGGTTGGGACCCATCGCCGGCGAAGAAACCGCGTTGGAACAAGAACGCGTCCGCTGGGCCTTCGGCGAAAAACTGTCGAAAGCAACGCTGAACGCCGAAGCGCTTCTCGTTTCCGTCGAGGGGAGCGTGAGTGAGAAGCTTGGCCAGTCCTGTGCACAAGTGCGGGATGCAGCGCGTCGCGATGCAGCACTGGCTCCCCTGCTGGCGCGGCTGGACGCGCTTGGCATCGAAGCGGCGGACGTTGCCCACGAACTTGGCCGGTACGGACGGGGCGTGGAGAGTCATCCCTCGCGTTTGGCGGAAGTCGACGAGCGTTTGGCGGACTACAAACGGCTCATGCGCAAGCACGCGACCGATGGCGCAGGCCTGGTCGCTTTGCAAACGTCGTTGCAGACACAGTGCGAACAGCTCGAAGGACGAGATGAAGCACTCAAGGCGTTGGCGGCGGAGCTCAGGCCGGCGCTTGAAGCGGCGTGGACGTTGGCGCGAGCGCTGACAGAGGCGCGAAAGCAGGCCGCCCAGAAGCTTTCACACTGCGTCAGTGCCGATCTCCAAGGGCTCGGGCTTCGGGGAGCCGCGTTTCAGGTGCACGTAGAAGCCGGTTCCCACCTCCTTGAGAATGGCGCGGATGTCGTCGAATTGCATTTTTCGGCCAACCTCGGCGAGCCTCTTCGCCCCCTGGCAAAGGTCGCATCCGGCGGCGAAGCGTCGCGGCTCTTGCTGGTGCTTTTGAGTCACTTGGCCAATGTCAACGGTGCTCGGGGCTACGTCTTTGATGAAGTCGATGCCGGCATGGGTGGCGCCATCGCTGATTTCGTCGGCCGGCGCCTGAAGGCGCTGAGTCAGGCGCGCCCGGTGTTGTGTGTCACCCACGTGCCCCAAGTCGCCGCGTACGCGGATGGGCATTGGGTACTGCAAAAATCGATTCGCGATGGGAAAACAGTCACGCGACTCACGCGACTGGGTGCCGAAGCCCCGCGTGAACGAGAGCTGGCGCGCATGCTGTCGGGGCCGGAAGTGACGGACGCGGCCATGGGTGCGGCCAAGGCTCTCGTGGCCAGCGCTCATGCGCGGACTCGCCGCCATCGCGTCGCCCGTACACGACCCCTGAAGCGAAAGTCTGCGTGAATTCGGGAAAGTTGCGTGAGGGTGTGCGACTTCGCCTTGCCGGCGTAGTGTGCGTTGCGTACCATCTGGGCTGTGTCAAAACCCGCGGGGCAAACGGCGGCGGTTAGCACCCCTTTGAGAGTGCTTTCGGCCGGTCTCACGGACGTTGGGCGCAAGCGCACCCACAACGAAGACAGTTTTCTCATCGACGATGCGATGCAGGTCTACGTCGTGGCGGACGGCATGGGCGGCCATGCCGGAGGCGGGACGGCGTCAAAAATCGCGGTGGAGACCATCGATAAAGAGCTGCGCGCGATTCGCGAAGCCCCAGACAACCCGTTCACGCGTCATCGGCCGCTGCAAGAGTCGCAAGTGCCAGAGGCGGTCCGGACTGCCGTTGAGCGCGCTTGTGCGGCGATTTTTCACGCTGCGCGGGGTGACCCTGAATTGTCAGGGATGGGGACAACCGTCATCTCGCTGGTGATCGCCGATGACGCTGCATTCTTTGCGCACGTCGGTGACAGCCGGGCCTATTTGGTTCGGGGCGACCTGATTCAGCAAATCAGCGAGGATCACTCGCTGGTCAACGAACAAATCAAGGCGGGCATGTTGACGCCTGAAGAAGCCAAGCACTCCCGCTACAAGAACATCATCACCCGGTCTGTAGGCTTTGAAGAGGAAGTGCAGGTGGATGTCATGGGGCTCCTTGCGGAGCCCGGTGACACTTTCGTTCTGTGTTCCGACGGCTTGGCCAATATGATTGAAGACGGTGAGTTGCTCGACATCGTCCAAAAGCACACGCTTTCTGAGATTCCGAAAAAGCTCGTGGAACTCGCGAATAATCGGGGTGGCGATGACAATATCACCGTCATCGTCGTACAAACGCGAGTCTAAGGCCCAAAACAGAGAGTCGTGCGTTGCCGAAAAAGTCGTACACGCTGATTGTCATTCCAGACCAAGGGTCTGCGACGCGGCGTTACTCCATTCAGCGCTCGTTTTTGATGCAGGCGGGTGTCGGCGCTGCGGTGCTGGTGCTGCTCGCCTTGGGCGGGGCGGCGCACTACTTTTCCGTCGCCCAGGATGCGTCGGAGAATCGCATCTTGAGAGATGAGAATCTGACGCTGCGGGGGCAGCTGAAAAGCATCCGCGAGCGCATTGAGCACATTGGAACGACGCTCGACCGCGTCGAACGCTTTGACCAGAAGCTGCGCGCACTCACGCTCTTGTCTGACCCTCAGCGAAATCTGGCGATGGGCCCGACCGGCGCTGAAGCCAGTATCTCACCCCCCACGCCTGCCGAACTCGCGAAGTACGAAACTTTGGAAAGCCCTAAGGCTCTCGGCTCGCGTCTCGACAAGCTGGCGGCCGACGCTGCGCGCGAGGAGCAAAGCCTTCAGGAGCTCCAGGCCTACTTTCAAGACCAAAAGTCGTTGCTCGCCTCCACACCGTCGATTTGGCCTTCGCGCGGCTGGGTGACCTCTGACTTTGGGCATCGCCAAGACCCGTACACGTCTGAACGCGTGCAGCACCAAGGGCTCGACATCGCCGCGCCCCACGGCAAAGAAGTGAACTCGCCGTCGGACGGTACCGTCATTTTTGCCGGGCTGGAGGGTGGCTACGGCAACGTGCTGGTCATCGACCATGGCTACGGCATCAAGACGCGCTACGGACATCTCGCCAAAATCGATGTGAAGGCAGGCGAGCGGGTGAAACGGGGGCAGGCCGTGGCCGCCGTCGGCAACACCGGCCGTTCGACCGGTCCCCACTTGCATTACGAAGTTCGCGTGAACGGCGTGCCTCAGAATCCGCGGAAGTTTATTCTTGAGGACTGAAAAGCCCCGCAGTCGTGACCAAGTTTCTCGTTTGATGTCGCCAGCTCGAAAAACGAAGGCCACCCAGTGGGTCCCGATTCGGGACATGGCAAACGAGTGGCGCGTTCGATTGCGGATGATTCATGAAGCGTCACGCTTCATCTATGCAACGACGTACTACGTTGAAGACGACGCGTACGGGGAACAGTTTCTCGGCGCCCTGACCGCAGCCGCTCGCCGTGGCGTGAGTGTTTTTCTCGGGTTTGATGTTTTCGGGCAGCGGCTGGGTAACTCTGGTCGAAAGTCACCCGCGGTCGGGAAGCTTGAAGCCCAGCTCGGTGCTTTGGCACAAGCGGGTGGCGTCATCGCACCGTATCGGCCGCTGCGCTTCTTGCAGCGCATCTTGGGAGCCGGACAACACATCAAAGTACAGCTGTCGGAGCGGGGTGAGGCACTCCTGGCGAGTGGAAACATTTGCCAGCGCTCTTATGCGCTCTGGGGAGAATTTTCTGCGCTGGTGAAGGGGCCGATAGTGCCGCGCCTCCTCGATGACATCGCGCAGGTGTTCAACCTGCCCGAGTCCAGCATCGCGCGGAACCGCGCCAGCCTCGAGGAGGCGGCTTCGAACGAGGCCGTTTCGGACAACGAAGCGGGGGGCGAAAGCGGGCTTTCCTTTGACATCGAACACCTCTGTTTCGATCCAAACGCCCACAGCAAACCCCGGCGCCGGGGTCGATGGTTTGCAAATCCCATTACGGAGCGACTCGTCTCGCTTCTCGACGAAGCACGCCAAGAGGTGGTGCTGACGAGTTTTCATTGTAAACCGACCGATGTTTTGGCCGAAGCGTTGATTCGTGCTGCGCGGCGGGGCGTTCAAGTGAGCGTCGTGCATTCGTCCCACGAGGCCCTTTTGGAAAGCAGGCTTCCTTGGCTGAGCGCGGCCATGGCGTACCCAAAATTCTTGGAGGCCGGAATTCAGATTCTCGAGCACCCCCGCGGCGAGCACTCCAAACTTCTTTCTGTCGATGGGCGTCGCGTCGCTTTCGGCAGCTACAACTTTGAGCACGCGGCACACGAGCGCTTGGCGGAACAGCTCTTTGTGTCGGACGCACCCAAGATTGTGCAGGACGTTCGCGAGGTGCTGTTGGGCTTGCTCACCGACCCAGGTTTGCGTCGCGTGGTGACCGACGGGCCTCACAGCAGGGGGCTGTTGCGACTCCAGCGGTGGGTGTGGCGCCCGTTGCGGCGGTGGGTTTGAAAGGGAAGCGCTGGGAAACCCGGAGTAGACGTCCGCTCGACCTTCTACCGATGCCCCATCACAGTGACTTCATCCCGGTCATGGTACAGCTGCTTGATCGTGAGAGTCTTCCAGCCTGCGTCTTCCAGAAGTGAGCGGGCGAGCTGGAGTTCGGCCACTTTCGTCTGCATCGGGAGCTTGAGGTTGGCGACCAGGTGCGTGGCCCAACGGTTGCGGCCCCACTTCGCGAGCATCTGAGCGACTTCGCGCGGCTTCCACGCCATGTCACAAAACAACCAGTCAAAAGGCTCATCGGGCGCGTAGGAGAATGCGCTTCGCTTCAGATGTGTGAGTTTGGGATGCTGTGTCAGTTCAGGACGCAAAGTGGCAGGGTCGACCGCTGTCACGCGCGCGCCCATCGCCAAAAGGCGCTGCGTCCAACCACCGGGGGCCGCGCCCAAGTCGACACAGGTTTCGCCTTTCCCCGGCTCAATCCCCAAGCGTTCCAGGGCTTCGTCCAACTTCATGCCTGCGCGAGAGGGGGTGTCGTTCCCCCGCTGCATGCGGCGCCGCCCGCCGGGCGCCAAGGACAGGGCTTGGTGCGCCAAGACATGGCCCCAAGTGACGTGGTGCTTTCCCCAAAGACAGACTTGAAACAACCAGCCGTTGCGCGCCTTGGCCAGTGCTGGCGTCGCCATGGGGCCAAGCGACGCGAGTGAAGCGAGCAGGGTGGTTTCGAGTTCCTGGGCTTCTTGGGCGCGCCTGTTCGCATCGTCCGTGTCCAGCGCCCACACTTGGAGGTGAAAGGGGTGTTCCTTCGCCAGTTTTCGAAAGGCCCCCTGAAGAGCACCCCGCGGCCCCGCGTCGATGCGTGCGGACGTCCCCAGGACGACAAACCCCGTCCGGGCGAAAATCGGTTCCTTCTTAGGGGCTGAGCGGGTTTCGACAAGCCCTGGCCCCAGAACGCGAGGTGCTTGGCGCGGGTCGGCTTCAAGTTCCTGAACCAGGTGGCTCTCAAACCCCACACGGCAAGTCAGGAGAAAATGTTGGGGTTTTGGGTCCATGGGGCGAGCGGCCTAAATCGTCGTGGGCTTTGCATGTCGGAATTCCGAGCGCAAGGCGGTATGGGTGGCTAGAGGGACATTTCACTTGGCGCGGGCGGCGCATTCGCCGACAGTCCGGGCACACACATGATTCAGTGGACCCTCAAGAAGCTCATCGGTACCAAAAACGAACGGGAACTCAAGAAGGCGTGGCCGAAGGTGGCCCGCGTCAATGAGCTCGAAACGCGCATGCGTGCGCTGGCGGATGGCGACTTTCCGCTCGAGGCGCGCAAGCTGCGAGAGCAAGCAGCAGCGGGCCGTCCGCTGGATGAATTGCTGTTTGAAGCGTTCGCGCTGATTCGCGAAGGCGCGCGGCGCTCGATTGGGCAGCGGCATTATGATGTCCAGCTCATCGGCGGCATGTTTTTGCACCAAGGATGCATTGCCGAAATGCGCACGGGCGAAGGCAAGACCCTGACCGCCACTTTGCCCAGTTTCTTGAACGCGCTCAGCGGTCGTGGCGTGCACATTGTGACGGTCAACGACTACCTCGCCCGCCGCGATGCCGAATGGATGGGCCGGATTTTCCGGTTCATGGGGATGAGTACGGGGTGCATTCTTCACGACCTGTCCGACAAGCAGCGCCAGGAGTCGTACCGGGCCGACGTCACCTACGGCCAAAACAACGAGTTTGGCTTCGACTACCTGCGCGACAACATGAAGTTTCGCCTGTCCGACTACGTGCAGCGCGAGCTCAACTACGCCATCGTCGATGAAGTCGACAGCATTCTCATCGACGAAGCGCGCACGCCGCTGATTATTTCTGGACCCACCGAAGACACGACCGACAAGTACTACCGGGTCGATCAAGTCATTCCGGGCCTCATGCCCGACCAAGACTACGTCCTCGACGAAAAACACCGCTCGGTCAGCATGACCGAAACCGGCATCGACAAGTTGCAGAAGCGGCTTTCGATTCCCAACCTTTACGCGCCAGAAGAAATTGAGACGCTTCACCATGTCGAGCAGGCGCTTCGGGCGCATGCGCTGTACAAGCGCGACCGCGACTACGTGGTGAAAGAAGGCGAAGTCATCATCGTCGACGAATTCACCGGGCGGCTCATGCCCGGGCGACGATGGTCCGATGGCCTTCATCAGGCGATTGAAGCCAAAGAAGGCGTCAAAATCGAAAACGAGAATCAGACGCTCGCGACCATCTCGTTCCAGAACTACTTCCGCATGTATTCGAAGTTGTCGGGCATGACGGGCACGGCCGACACCGAAGCCGAAGAATTCGCCAAAATTTACAACCTCGATGTTCGGGTGGTGCCGACGAATCGCCCCATGGTTCGCAAGGACCACGACGACGTCGTCTACAAGACCGAACGCGAAAAGTTTGAAGCCGTCACCAAAGAAATCGAGATGCTTCATCAGCGCGGTCAGCCCGTCTTGGTGGGTACGGTCTCCATCGCCAAGAGTGAGATTCTGGCGGGATTCCTCAAAAAGCGCGGCGTGCCGCACAATGTGCTCAACGCCAAGCACCACCAGCGCGAAGCCGAAATCATCGCGCAGGCAGGGCGAAAAGGCGCTGTCACCATTTCCACCAACATGGCCGGCCGAGGCACCGACATTTTGCTCGGTGGAAATGCCGAAGTGTTGGCCAAAGCCGAAGTCGGCCCTCCGCCCGAGTTGCCGGCGGAAGCCCCGGGGCAGGCTGTGCCTGAAGTCATGGCGCAACACGCGGAGGCGCTGGCGCAATACCAACAGAAGGTGGCCGAGGCGCAGAAGCGCCACGAAGAGCGAATCAAGACCGAACGCCAAGAAGTGCTGTCGGCCGGCGGCTTGTTCATTTTGGGAACCGAACGCCACGAGTCGCGGCGCATCGACAACCAGCTGCGCGGTCGTGCAGGGCGTCAGGGTGACCCGGGCATGTCGAAGTTCTTCCTCTCTTTGGAAGACGACCTCATGCGGATTTTCGCCTCCGAGCGCATTTCGGGGCTGATGGAACGCATGGGCATGGAAGAGGGTGAAGTCATCGAGCACCCGTGGCTTTCCAAAGCCATCGAGAGTGCGCAGCGCCGCGTCGAAGGGCACAACTTTGATCAGCGCAAGAGCCTTCTTGAATACGACGACGTGATGAACCAGCAGCGCCGCACGATCTACAAATTGCGGCGCAAAGTTCTCGCGGCGGGGGCAGGGATTCCGCTCATTGAGTACGAGGAAGACCCGAAGACGCGCGTCAAAACGCGAAGCGAAACGTCGGTGAGCTGGCCGGATTTTCGCGAGCTGGTGCTCGATGCTGTGGAAGACGTCATTTACGCGGTGACCGAAACCTACTGCCCCACGAACAGCTCAGACGGTTGGGACATCGACGGCCTCAAGCGCGCCGTGAAAGAAGCGCTGGCTGTCGAAATGTCGTTTGAAGGCACCGGCACGCGAGAAGCGTTGCAAGAGCAAATCTACCAAGTCGTTGAGAAGACGTACCTCTCGCGCGAGAAGGAAATCGGCGACGAGTACCATCGCTTTTGCCAGTTTCGGTACCTGGCCACCATCGACCAGCTTTGGAAAGACCACCTTTTGGCGATGGACCATTTGCGCCAGGGCATTGGCCTTCGCGGCTACGGACAGCGTGATCCAAAGCAGGAGTACAAAAAAGAGGGTTATCAGGGCTTCATCCAGATGCTCGCCGCTGTACGCAGCCAGTTCGTCGCGCAGCTCATGCGGGTGGTGCAGCTCAAGTCCAACGACGAGGCCGAACGCCTGCAAAGGCAGCTCGCGCAAAGGCAAAAGCAGGCCATCGAAGGCCGGGGCGATGGTCAGGGCAAAGTAGACCGTGCCGCCACCGGGCCCACCATGCCAGCCGCGCGCCAGGGCCCCCGTGTAGGTCGCAATGACCCCTGCCCCTGTGGCAGCGGCAAGAAATACAAGAAGTGCCACGGCTCGGCCGAGGCGGCGGCGTAGCCCGCTTCGAAACGATTCAGATAAATCGGCCCAGACAAATCGATCCCAACAAATCGGGGGTCCTGGCCCCCAAAATGTCGGGAACGTTGCGTGCCAGCGCACTCTCGGACTGTGACCGTTGCAGTAGGGCTGCGTGTTTTCCTTTTCGGGCGCTTCCGCCGGGCGGAAGTGCGTGATTTTGGAAAAGAGCGCTGAGGGTTGAATGTCCGCTTGGCGTTCCTGGCCGGTTTTCAGCGACTCGTTTTCTGACCCATCCATGTTGCCGAGTTTCAAGGAGAACGAGGCTGCGTGACTGGAATGAGGTCCTCGTGCAACTTGTGCTCGACCGTTTAGAGAAACTCGCTAGGCGAGCGCGTCGATAATTCCAAACTCATGGACGAGCTTGGGCTTCTGACTCCGCTGAACCACGTCGTGGAATACTACCGTCGAGCGCTAAGCGAAGCCTCAACGCTCGAGCTTGTCCTGGCCGCTGCTGGAACCCTGGGTGCGCTCGCCGGCATGTCTGCTCGTGTGCAGGACGGTGTCGCACGAGGCGCTGCGCTCGCCGGTCGACTCCTCACCGCACCGTCTCGCCGCCGAGAAGCGCGTGCGTGGGCTGCGGGTCTGCCGCGTTTTGCGGACAACCGCCCAGAGCTCGCGGAGGTACGCAGGCTGTACACCCAACGGCGAGACAACGCGTGGACGCAGTGGAAGTCCCGTGTGACGACCTTGGAGTTCGCGAAGCACTCTGCGCCCGTAGCGGCCGAGCGCGAGCACGCCGAAGTACTCGCGTCCCTCTCCATCGAGTCGCGTCAGAAGCTCGAGTCGTGTTTGGAGCAAGCGCGTGGCCGCCTCCAGCAGCTGTGCGCGTCAGTCGGGCTCGATGTGACGCTGACCTATCCAGTGTTGCTGATGCGAGCGCCGGCAAGCGTTGGTGGCGTCTTCTCGATGGGGTTCCCCAAGGGCCACGATAGCTTTGTTCGCATCCCGGTCGGTTCCGTTGTCGCGGACACCCCGGAACGCCTCTCCCAGCGCATCGCGCACGAACTGATCCACGCCGAGCTCGGGAAGAATGTCGTCAAGATGGTCACGCCCGTGCGCCATGGCGCCTTTCGGAAGGTGCCGGCGATGCCGCAGGACGCTGTCAGTGAGCAGAAAGGACTGAGTCTCCGCTCGTTGCGCCGGGGATCCCGTTCTAAATCCTACGCCGCCGCGTCGCTGCGCGGGGATGAGGCGTTGACCGAGTTTCTCTCGTGCCTCGCGTGTCAGGTGACACCTGAGTCGGACTATGACGACGATGCTCGGAGATGGCTCACGTTCTACAGGGCCCTGCCCGAGCATCGGCGGGGTGAGCTCGTACTGGCCGCCCTTCACGCGAAGCTACGCGGCGGCTTCGGTCCGCTGTTGCGCTTCCTGGAAGGCCCCATCGAGGCTTTGCAGCCGCCCTCGCGCGAGGTTCGTCAGCGCGTGTGGCGCCGGCTAATCGCGCTCGAGTTGGGCTGACGATGGGTTCACATTGACGATAGGTGCACCTTGGGGGCCGCCCACTCACGCACTTACTGCGTTTCCTGATCCGCGGGGGGCCTGCTCGGTGCGCGGACACCCCCTAGGCCGTGGGCTTGCCGTCGCCAGCGGCCTCTGCTAGGCAGGCCGTCCCTTGCGAAGGCCCAAGCAGGGGAGTTTCAACGGGTTGGGTCAAGAAACATATTTCACACACGCCCTTCGACCTCTCGGTGCCTCACTTTGTGGGGTGGCTAAAAAGCAGTGCTTTTTGGCCCTGGGCGTGGCGGAGACGAACCGAGTCATGGAATCGCAAGACGGAAGCGGACAATCAGCGCCTGGCGGCATCACGATGAAGATGCTGCTCGAGGCAGGCGTTCACTTTGGGCACCAGACGAAGCGCTGGAACCCGAAGATGAAGCCGTACATTTTCGGTGCCCGAAACGGCATTTACATTATCGACCTTCAAAAGACGGTCGCGCTGGCGCGTGCGGCGTTTCGGTTTGTTGCCGACGTCACCGCGCGCGGCGGGTCAGTCCTATTTGTCGGCACCAAGAAGCAGGCACAGGACGTCATGCGCGAAGAAGCGCAGCGTGCGAACCAGTTTTTTGTGACGAGCCGATGGCTGGGCGGCACCCTCACCAACTTCAAGACCATCAAGCAGGGCATCGACCGCTTGAAGACGCTGGAAAAGATGGCTGAGGACGGCACCTTTGAGCGGCTGCCCAAGAAGGAAGTCGCCCAGCTCGAGCGTGAGCGCGAGAAGCTGGAGCGCAACCTCGGTGGCATGAAGGACATGTCGCGCCTGCCGGGTTGCGTGTTCGTCATCGACCCGAAGAAGGAACAAATCGCTGTGCACGAGGCGAGCCGCCTTGGGATTCCGGTGATCGGCGTTGTGGACACCAACTGCGACCCAGACGGCATCGACTTTGTGATTCCCGGCAACGACGATGCGATTCGGTCCATCAAGTTGTTCACGTCGAAAATCGCAGACGCCTGCATCGAAGGTTTGGCGCGCTACCGTGCTTCGGGCGCTTCTGAACGTGACGAGCAAGAGGGTCAGGCGGAAGAGCGCACCGCACGTGATTCGCGTGGGCCTCGTCGAGGTGGTGACCGCGACCGGCCATCGGGTGGACGTGGCGGCGACCGTTCCGGTGGCGACCGACGTCCAGGGCCTCAGGTGGAAATCAAGGGCGCGGGCGCGGCGATGCCGCCTCCGGACTTGGGTTCTGACGAGCCCGTCGAAGCCAAGGCCGCTGAGTAGGTTCGTCGTTCCAATTCTCGTTTGAGACAGACAGAAGGAAGCAACACATGGGAGCCGAAATCACGGCATCGATGGTGAAGGACCTGCGCGAGAAGACCGGCGCGGGCATGATGGACGCAAAAAAAGCACTGGTGGAGACGTCCGGCGACTTCGAGAAAGCCGTCGACTACCTCCGCAAGAAGGGGATGGCTGCTGCCGGCAAGAAGTCAGGGCGCATCGCGGCCGAGGGCTTGGTGGGCACTTATGTCCACGGTGGGCGGATTGGCGTCTTGGTTGAAATCAACTGCGAGACCGACTTCGTCGCCCGCAACGATGACTTTCAGCTCTTGGTGAAGGAAATCGCGATGCAGGTCGCGGCCGCCAAGCCCACCTACGTGCGGCGTGAAGAAGTGCCCGAGGGCATTTTGGAGCGCGAAAAAGAAGTTCAACGCGCCCAACTGCGTGAGCAAAAGAAGCCCGAAGCGATTTGGGAGAAAATCATCACCGGCAAACTCGAAAAGTTTTACGAGACCGAGTGCCTGCTTGACCAGTTCTGGGTGAAGGACGACAAAAAGCGTATCAAGGACCTCATCACCGAAAACGTCGCGAAAATTGGCGAGAACATCTCCGTGCGCCGTTTTGCACGCTTCGAAGTGGGCGAGGGCATCGAGAAGAAGAAGGAAGACCTCGCCGCCGAAGTCGCCAAGACCATCGGTCAAGCCTGACGCAGCGGCGCTTCGCGCGCCTCCGTTCGACAGAAAGCCGGCGCTGGTCTGGTCCAAAGAATTTCTATGGATCAGGGCCGCTTTACCGCTACAAGAAGCCCCTGGCATGGTCAGTCCTCCTCAGGGCACAAGACACAAGCGGGTTCTCCTGAAACTTTCGGGCGAAGCCCTGATGGGCGAGGGGAAATACGGAATTCACCCGCCGACGCTGGTTCGCATTGCGTCGGAGGTGAAAGAAGTCATCGATGCCGGTGTGCAGATGGCGATAGTCATCGGCGGCGGAAACATTTTCCGCGGCGTGGCTGGCTCGACCGATGGCATGGACCGCGCCAACGCCGACTACATGGGCATGTTGGCGACAGTGATCAACGCGATGGCCCTTCAAGACGCGTTGGAGAAGCAGGGTGCCAATACCCGCGTGCAATCCGCCATCAAGATGGAGCAGGTCGCCGAGGCCTACATTCGACGGCGGGCGGTGCGGCACTTGGAGAAGGGGCGCGTCGTCATCTTCGCTGCGGGAACGGGAAATCCCTACTTCACCACCGATACGGCGGCCTCACTTCGCGCCATGGAAATCAACGCGGAAGTGATTCTCAAAGCGACCAAAGTCGATGGCGTTTACGATGCCGACCCCAAGAAGGTCCCGACGGCGCGGCGATACCGGGCACTGACGTACATGGACGTCTTGCGCGGCAATTTGAACGTGATGGATTCCACGGCGATTTCGCTGTGCATGGACAACCGATTGCCCATCATTGTTTTCGACCTCACCGTCACCGGGAACATTCGGCGCGCGATTTTGGGAGAAGGCGACCTGGGCACGCTGGTCGGCGCATCGGAAACCGTCTGGGCCTAAGCTTGGAGAGCGAACATGCAAGAAGACGTCATCAAAGAGCTGAAAGCGCGCATCGATAAGACCTTGGAAGACTTGAAACGCGAACTCGGAAAAATTCGCACCGGTCGTGCGAGTCTCGCGATTCTAGAGGGCATCAAGGTCGACTATTACGGCACGCCGACGCCTCTCACAGGCGTGGCCTCTTTGGCGGTGCCCGAACCCCGGCTCATCACCATTAAGCCTTGGGAAAAGACTTTGCTCAAAGACATTGAGAAGTCACTTCGCGAGGCCAACATCGGCATTACGCCGAACAATGATGGCGAAATCATCCGCCTGCCGGTTCCGCCGCTCACCGAAGAGCGCCGCAAAGACATCGCCAAGCAAGTGAAGGCCAAAGGCGAAGAGCACAAAGTAGCGGTGCGCAATGAGCGTCGCGATGCGAACGAATTGCTCAAGGGCCTGTTGAAGGACAAGACCATCAGCGAGGACGACCTGAAGCGCGCGACGGAGCGTGTTCAGAAGGAAACCGACGTTGGCATTGCAAAAGTCGACGAAGTCATCGCGAAGAAAGAAAAAGAAGTGATGGAAGTTTGAGCCGCTGGGGCAGGAGTTTAGCGACGCGCCCGCGTCAGTAATTCAGGGGCTGGCCCGTCATGGAGGCCACCACCTCTGAAACCCAGGCGAGAAGTTCCAGGCCCTTGCCTTTGTCGTCCTTCCACAGTCCGCCAGCGTCCAGCGAAAAGTGGATCCCCGCGCCTTTGCCGGCGACCCAAATTTGGTGAACAGCGCGTTGGGTGTTGACCACGCACTTTTCACCTTGTGGCGCCGTCAGCGTCAGCATGTCGCCGGTACTGTCGGATTCGAGGATGTCGGGGTCGAACGCGTCGGCGGCTTTGAGAATCTTGCGGAAGGCCGCGACAACGTGCTGCTGATAAGCCGCTTCGTCCATTTAGGGCTCAATGGCGTCGATGACAGTCTGTCCCGGGGCGGCGTAGAACAAGAACTGGCAGACCGCAGTGTCAGGCGACTTCTCAAGGCCGATGACGGTGCCGGGCTGAACAGGCTTGGGGAACGATTGCAGCCCCAACAGGTGGGCGGCGGCAGCGCCCATCGAAGGTTGATGGCCGACGACAATGATGTTTTCGCCAGGGTGTTCTGTGAGCAGCGATTCAAGGGAGCCGACGGGCATGTCGGGCAGCAGGCTGCGGTGCGCCCGCAAGAACCCTTTATGGCGAAGGGCGTGTGAAAGAATCTGTGCGGTTTGCACCGTGCGGACCAGAGGGCTCGTTAGAATGAGGTGTGTGTCGGCCATGCGCTTCGCGAGGCTTTGGAAGTGGGCAAGAATCGCTTGGCGCGCCTTCGCCGTGAGGGCGCGACCTTCGTCGCCAAGTCCCTCGGGAATCTCGGCATCGGCATCGGCGTGGCGCACCAGAAAGAGTTTCACTCAGCCTCCCACCCAGCACCGGGCGAGATTTCGTACACGAACGAAGGACATAGGGTCAAAGGTTATGCGGGGTTGGGTCGCAGTTGGCATGGTGTTGGTCGGTTGTCAGTCAGCTGTCAGGTCACCTGAGCAGCCTGTCGTGGAGTCGCTTCCCAAGGGCGACGCCGGTCTGTTGAAGCCGGTCGCGGTTGGACCTTCTGCCGTCAGCGGCTACTTGCGCTACCTCCAGGCCCTGCGCGAGGCGCGGCGTTCGTCCGGCAAGTCCGCACACAAGAGTGGGCCGGCGGCCCTCGAGCCCGAAACCGAGGCCCTGCGAAGGGCTGGATTCAGCGAAGACGATTTGGAAGCCATCGAGCCAGTGGTGAGCGGCGTCTTGGCCCGGCGTGCGTTGGGCAAAGCGTTGGCTCTGGACGACGCCCGCGCCGCCTACGCTTCGCTCAAGGCCCAACTCCCTCCTGAACGGCAGAAAGACATTCAAACGCTGATGGACGAACTCGACGCGCGTCGCGTGGAACTCAACACCCTCGCTTCTGCGCGCGCACGCTACGGTGATGCGGCGGTCGACGCTGTTTTGGCCCAAGAAAAGCCCTTGGCAGAAGCGTTGGCTGCGGTGGACCCATGAACGCTGTTCGCTTTGTCGGTTAAACCCGCAACAAATCAGGCTGACGCGCAATGAGGTGGTCGAGCCAGAGGTTCGACATTTTCTCAACGACGCTGTTCGCCTTGAGGCGGTCGTTCAAGTTGGTGAAGTCGACGTGGTCCAAGCGTTGGTCTTGGTTCGAGCAAGAGAAGACGATGGTTTCCTTGCCCGTGATGGGGTCGATGTGACGCTGCAAGCACTGCGCGCAGATTTCCTTCATCATGCACTGCATCGGTGAGTTGATGGACCCAATCGCGTGGTGGCCTTTCTTGAGATGCGCCGCCAGCACGTTGTGCCGAGATTCTTTGACGGCGCGCATCATGCGGTCGGAACCAATGGCGATAACCCGGTCGACTTCCGTCAGTTGAATGCGTTGTTCAACGCCAAGCTGCTTTTCGGCAAATGCGACCATGGCTTGGACGACGTTGCCGCGAAAAGTGGCGTCCTGAGGTCGCTTGGGCGGAATCGTGTCGCCCAGGTCGACGGACCAAATCACTTGGTCGGCTGAGGCTTCGATTTCTTCGCGCATGAAGACATCGGATTTTTGGCGATACCCCGCGAAGTAAATGACACGCGACCCCGCGGCGCGCAGAGAGCGGCCAATTGAAAACAGGACGGCATTCCCGAGGCCACCGCCGGCGAGCAACACGGTCTCCCCGGGCATGATTTCGGTGGGGGCACCTGTGGGTCCCATCAACACAACGGGCTCACCGACCTTCAGCGTGGCGCACAAGCGCGACGAGGAACCCATCTCCAGCACAATGGTAGACAGCAAGCCCTTCTCGCGGTCGACCCATGCGCCGGTCAACGCGAGGCCTTCCATCGCGAGTCGGGTGCCATCCACCAGCGGCGCCAGCGATTCGTAGTTCTGCAAGCGGTAGAACTGACCGGGCTGGAAGCGTGAGGCCGCAAACGGTGCACGGATGACGACCTCGACGATGGTGGGCGTCAGGCGATTGACTGCCGCGACCTTCGCCAAAAATGCGTCGTCGAGCCGGGCGAACAATTCTTGTAGCTTTCCATCGCGCACGCGCTGTGTTGGCGCGTCGGCAAAGTTGAGGGCGGCGACGTCGCGCGCAAACAGACGTGTCACTTCTGAAAAGCCATCCTTGGCGGAAGCCATCGCTTTGACGACGTTGCCGGCATAGGTGGGGTGGTTGTCGCCGTAAAACGTGATGCGGCGATGGCCCTTGCGGTAAGACGTGAAAAACCCAACGCGTGCGCCGATGTCTTCGACCGGCGGGACAGGGACGAGGTCGAAGCCGCCCGGTGTTTCTTCGCCCAGGGCGAAACCCTGAAAGTATTCGCCGTCGCTGTCCAATTGGAACGTGCCCGGGAACTCGCGCTCGTAGGTGACATTGGGCGAGGTTCCAGCGGCCACGCAGACGGTCCGCGCGGGCATTGTGAAGAATTCGCCCGAGCCACGCAGTTTGCCTTCCAGGACCGCCATGCGTTCAAAGCGCAGTGCAGACACAGCGCCGCGGTCGTCGGGAATGGCCTCGACGGGCGTCATTCGTTCGACAAAACGAATGCCTTCCTCCAGCGCCTTACTCACTTCTTCGTGGTTCAGGCGGTAGGCGGGGGATTCCGTCAAGCCACGACGGTAGACCAGCGACACGCCACCCCACTTGCGCACCCAAGGGGCAAAGTTTGGCGTCTCACCCGCCGCTCTCGCGCGCGCACGTTCTGCGCGGATGATGCGGCCGTGCCCGAGAAAGGTTTCAAGCGTTTTTCGCTCACGCTCATCAAAACGTTCCCAAACTTTCGCTTCACCGATGCGCGTGCAAAGCGTTTCGTGCCGCTCGAGCATCTTCTCGACTTGCACGGGGTAGTAGGCCAGCAGTTCGGTCGCAGTGTCGATGCCAGTCAAGCCGCCGCCGATGACGATAGCGGGGAGTTCGACCTGGAGGTTGGCGAGAGACTCGCGTTTGAAAGCCCCTGTGAGCTGCAACGCCATCAAAAAGTCCGACGCTTTGCGAATCCCGCGGATGAGGTTGTTTTTCATCGGGATGATGGTTGGTTTACCGGCGCCGGCGGCGATGGCGATGTGGTCAAACCCGAGCGACCACGCATCGTCGATGGTCAACGTGCCCCCAAAACGGATGCCGCCGTAGGCGCGGAAGTGCGCGCGACGGGCCAGCGTGAGGTGCATCAGGGTGAGGAAGTTTTTGTCCCAGCGAACCGTAATGCCGTACTCCGAGACGCCGCCGAAGCCAGACAGCACCCGCTCATCGAGTGCGCGCGTCAGTTCGCCGAAGTCACGAATCGGTGCGAGTGAAAGCCCATGTCTGCCAAGCAAAGCATCACTGAAAGGTTCGATTTTGAGGCCGTCGATGCCGACAACCCCGAAGCCTTCATTCAGCAAGTAGTGCGAGAGCGTGTAGCCGGCAGGGCCCATGCCGACCACAAGGACGTTTTTGCCGACGTACGGCAGAGCGTAGGGCCGCTTGATGTTCAGCGGATTCCAGCGTGTGAGCAAACCGTAGATTTCAAAGCCGTAGGGAAGGGCCAAGACGTCTCTCAGTGCTGACGTCTCAATCTGGGGAATGTTGACCGGTTCCTGCTTTTGGTAAATGCACGCCTTCATGCAGTCATTGCAGATGCGGTGGCCGGTGCCCGGGCACATCGGGTTGTCCAAAACAACCATCGCCAATGCCCCAATGGCGTCGCCCTTGCCCTTTAAGGCGTGCATTTCGGAGATACGCTCGTCCAAAGGGCATCCCGTGAGCGGAATGCCCAGCGCGTTCTTTTTGTAAGTGTGGCCCTCTACAACGGTGTCCTTCGAGCGGAAGCCTTTGCTGCATGAGTCCTTCTCTCGCTCGTGGCAGAAGATGCAGTAGTCGACTTCGCCCATCACTTCGCGGGGCGACATGCCGGCGTCGGTGAGTCCAAAACCGTCCCGACGTCGGAGGTGGACGCCTTCGATGGCCTCGGGGATGGCCGTGTCGGGTCGAACCAGCGGAACGAGCGCTTCGGGCGTCAGGGGGTGCGGCACGCGGTGCGTGCTCCACTCGGCGATGACTTTCTTCCCCTCGGGGTGGAGCGCTCGGGCAAACGTCCAGCGGTCGAAAAGCGAGAGCAACCCGCGAATACCAGCCAGTTCCGCTTCGTCCGAGCCGCTGGCTGCAAGCGTTGAGCCGAACGCTGCTTTCCCCTCAGCAGATTGAACGAGCGCGGCGCGAAGCGTCTTCCAGCGGTCACGAACAAGCTGCTCGCGCGCTGAGTCTTTGGTGCTGGTTTGCGCGAACACGCGCTCCATTTCCATGAGCCCCAGCACAGATTCGGCGAGAACCCGTTCTGCATCGCGCGCGTCGTGAGACGGAGTGAAGCCGAGCCGGAGCAGCAGCTGCACGCGTTCATTCAGGCTTGGAAACTCTGCCGCGGTGGGGCGCTCTGTTGCGCCTTTCTTGAAAACCCGGCGGACGATGAACTCGCGTTTGAACTCAAACAAGGGTGCTTCCGCGACGCGGTCTGCGCGCTGGGCTTCTCGGTGGGCTTCGATGCGAAACAATCGCGCAACGAAAGTCGAAATCTGCGCCGCAATACGAATCAGGAGTTCGGACTCTGCGGGCAGGGTCAAGCCTTGGCCGCCCGCGTGGCGGTAGGTTTGGAAAGCGTTCGCCAGTACCGGGTCGGCGTCTTTCAGTGCTTGGTCGAACTGCTCGGAGAGGCGGCGCAGCCCATCCGGACCGTAAAGGTCTGCGAACTCGAAACCATTGATTCCGAGTGCCAAGTTCGAAGAAGGAGAAACCAGAGCGGACGAGTCGCGCATGCGCGTCGGAGCGCATATTGCAGTGCCCGAATGAGAGCAAGGTGCGGCGACTTCAGATCCTTTTTCGCGTCCGTGGTAGAGGATTGCTGGCCCAAACCCCACAGGTAGGTGTAAGCACGCCCACATGGCTCCGCGTGAAGCTGACACTCAGAGTTTCTCAGTGGATGAGACGGTGACGGCCTCTCAAACCGAACATGGACTGACGGCCGCGCTGCCCAGCCGTTACGGGCGTGCTGCATGGGAGATTCAGGAAACGCGGGCCATTTCGCTGCCGGCACATGACGCGGTTTGGTACGCCTGGGTCAATGAACGGCAAGAGGGGCCCATGACGAACGCCGCCCTCGACCAGGCGTTTCACGGTGGGCAGATGGACGCCGAGACGCTCGTTTGGCGAGACGGCTTGGACGACTGGACCCATGCCGCCGATTTGCCGGAGTTGGAACTGTTGCTTTCAGGGGCGACGCAGGCACGCAGGCAGAGCCCTGAGCAGGAAAAAGTAAAGTCGATGCCTTCGCTCGAAAGCCCCCTCGGGCCGCGTCCGACGGTGTGGCGGCCGGCGCGTTCCGGTTTGGACGTCGAATCGTTGTTCGAGGGATTGAACGATTCGCCGCGTGAACCCTCCTCTGACGTCAGCGCCCCGTGGGGGAGCGCAGAAGCGATGATTGCGGAAGCGCAGATTGTAGATGAGGTGCTCGTCGCGGACTTCGGCGCGGAGGTCGAGGAGCCAAAAACGGAGCGCCACTCTGCTGAGGCCTTGTTGCCAAGGTCCTCATGGCGCCAAGCTGAACGCGCCTGGTACGCCCGATGGCCGATTTGGGTCATTGCCGCAGTCGCGCTTCTTTTGGCGCGCGCCGCATGGGGTATTTTTCTAGCGTAGATTTCCGACGAAGCGCTACACGCCGGTGCGCAGGAGCGCCTCAATACGTGGCCGCGTTTCGCGAAAGACGTCCTCGAGTATCGCTGGAACACGCGCATTGGCGATGGCGTCCCCGAACCCGCAGTGCTCAGTGAGGAAGTGAGCCTCGGCGTCATCCAGAAGCAGGTCGGCGTCCTCCGTAGCGCGATCCAATCCGTAGGCCAGCGTCAGCGCGGCGCCCCCCATGAGACGGATGGTTCCAGGTGCCGTCATGTATCGGTCTAAGACTTGTAGAATTAGTCCAGCCGCTTGCGCCACAAATCCCCCTTACGCGCACGTCGGCTGTGCAGCCGCGACGGGTCGAAGCGATAGCGCAAGCCCCGGTAACCGCGAGGTCCCGTTCCGAACGCGGCTCGGAGATTCAGGATAGCGGGCGTCGACTCCTCGTTCGGAATCTGAGACAGCAACCAGAAGAGGGCGGCTCCGGCGTATTCACGGCGGGCTCTCAGCATCAATCTTCCAGTGTCGAACTCAGCACGCTGCAGAACTCTCAAGACCAACTTGAAAATCCGAGCGTCTGCGGGCGCCTGTGGCGCGAGGAGACCCACGACGACATCTTCAATCGTGAGGAGCGTATCGATGGGACGCGTGGGCGTGACCGCACGAAATGCACCCCAGAAGCCGCGCAGGTTTGCTTCGTCAATGAGGTATTCATGTACCCCCAGCGGAGACGCGCGTTCGGCAATACGCTGTCGCCAAAAGGAACGCGGGGCTGGCATTTGCGCCAAAGAAGCGAGCGTCGAAGCCGACATGGTGTCAATTGTAGGGAGCACTGCGCCGTTGCGCCATCCGAAACGCAACGCCGTGGAAGGACTTCAGAACATTTCGTAACGAGGCAGCGTTTGTGCGTCTTTCAGCCGTGGCCATGCTGCATCTTTTTGGGACAGCAGGGGCGTAGAAACCGGCCAGCGAATGCCAATGTCAGGGTCGTTCCAGGCGATTCCGTGCTCGGACTTGGGCGCGTAGTAGCCGGTGCACTTGTAAGCGAAGTCAGCGACGTCTGAAGTCACACAAAACCCGTGCGCGAAACCTGGCGGCACCCACAGCTGCCGGTGGTTTTCTTCGCTGAGTTCGACGCCCAGCCACTTTCCGTAGGACGGTGAGCCCCGTCGAACGTCGACGACAACGTCGAGCACTGCACCGCGCAAGACGGAAACCAACTTCCCTTGTGCGTACGGTTCTTGAAAGTGCAGGCCGCGCAATGTCCCTCGACTGGAGCGCGACAGGTTGTCTTGAACGAAGGGCATGTCGATGCCGGCCTCCGCGTATCGCTTGGCGCTGAACGTTTCGAAGAAGAAGCCTCGTGGGTCCCCGAAGACTTTGGGCTCAATCAACAGCACGCCAGGGATTTCCAGCGTGATGACGTTCATGCGCGCGGGCCTCCGCCTTCGACGAGTTGCAGCAAGTATTGGCCGTACTCGTTTTTACGCATGGGTTCGGCGAGTTGTCGGACCTTCGCCGCGTCGATGTAGCCCATGCGAAAGGCAATCTCTTCGGGGCAGGCGACTTTGAGTCCTTGCCGGCGTTCGATGATTTCAATGAAAGACGACGCCTGCATCAATGACTCGTGCGTGCCGGTGTCTAGCCACGCGTAGCCTCGGCCCATGACCTCAACGCGAAGTTCACTGCGCTCGAGGTAGGCGCGGTTGACGTCTGTAATCTCCAACTCGCCGCGAGGGGAGGGCTTGAGACGCGATGCAATGTCGATGACGCGTGAGTCGTAGAAGTACAGGCCCGTGACGGCGTAATTCGACTTCGGGGCCTTGGGTTTTTCCTCGAGGCCCAGTGCTTTGCCTGAGGCATCGAGCTCGACGACGCCATAGCGTTCGGGGTCGCGCACCCAATACGCGAAGACGGTCGCGCCACTTTTGCGTTGAGCGGCCGCGCGCAAATGTTCGCTAAATCCATGCCCGTAGAAAATGTTGTCACCCAAAACGAGCGCGACATTGTCTTGCCCGACAAACGACTTTCCGATGATGAACGCCTGCGCCAAGCCTTCGGGTTTGGGCTGAACGGCATACTCAAACCGCACGCCCCACTGAGCACCGTCTCCCAAAAGCTCTTCGAATCGCGGCAAATCTTGCGGTGTGGAGATGATGAGAATCTCCCGAATGCCCGCAAGCATCAGCGTCGTCACGGGGTAGTAGACCATCGGCTTGTCGTAGATGGGCAAGAGCTGCTTGCTGACCACGCGGGTCAGAGGATGCAAGCGGGTGCCTGAGCCTCCAGCGAGGACGATGCCTTTCACTTCAATGCCTCCTGAGTTGCGCGATACGCGCTGACGAATTTTGAGAGCGCTGCGTCCAGCCCGAGCGGTTTCGCGGTCAGTTCTGCCATGGCGCGGTCCACACGAAGTCCCGAGGACCTGGGTCTTGGCGCGGGCAGGGCGATGTCTGCCAACAGGGTCGGAACAATGTTCGGCTTAGAAATCCCCAGTCGCGCAGCAAGCGCTTCGCCAAACGCCACTCTGTTCACGACAGTTGCCCCAGCCGTGTGCCAGTGGCCCTCGAGCTTTCGTTCGGCGAGTTCGGCGAGCATCTCCGCGACATTGTCGGCCAAGCTGGGGGAAACGAACTGGTCTTTGAAAAGTTTCACGGGCTCAATGCGGACGAGCGCGCCCAAGAGCCAGCTTCCAAAGTTGGCTTGCGCTGCTTCCGGCCAGCCAAAGACGACAGCGGTTCGCGCGATGGCCCAGCGCTTCGCGACTGTCGCGACAGCGACTTCGCCCTGGTACTTCGTCTTGGCATAGGTGCCGTTGGGGTTCGGTGTGTCGGTTTCGGCGTACGGCCCTGCTTTGCCGTCAAACACATAGTCCGTGCTGACATACACGACATGTGCGTCAGCGCGCTTCGCGGCATCGGCGATGGCGTGCGTTGCGCGCGCGTTCAACGCTTCGGCGAGGGCGGGGCTTTTCTCGCAGGCGTCGACATTCGTCATGGCGCCGACGTGAACGATGACCTCCGGCCGTGCGTCTCGCAGCGTGCTCGCAATCGCTGACTCATCCGCGAGGTCGAGGCTCGCGTATGTCAGCGTGGCGCCGGCCGAAGCCGCCAACCGCTGCGGGCCTCGCCCCAACGCCAAGACGTCATGAGACTTTCTCGCCAGAAGTACGGCAAGCCGGCTGCCGACAAGCCCATTCGCACCGGTGACGGCAATTCGCATGGTGGCTAAGATGCCTTGTCGAGGCGGGTGCGGTACTGCGTTTCAAAGTACTGCCGGTATGCACCGCTGTTGACGCGCTCCCACCACTTGGGGTTGTCGACATACCAGCGCACGGTTTCAGACAAGCCTTGTTCGAACGTTCGCTCAGGCTTCCAGCCCAGTTCGTTGCGAATCTTGGTCGGGTCAATCGCGTAGCGCCGGTCATGACCGGGCCGGTCTTTCACAAACTGAATGAGAGACTCGGGCTTCTTCAGCGTCGACAGCAGCGTTTTGACCAGGTCGATGTTCCGCCGCTCAGCCCCGCCACCGATGTTGTACGCCTCGCCCGGGCGTCCCTTTTCAAGCACAAGCGTGAGCGCAGAACAGTGGTCTTCGACGTGCAGCCAGTCGCGCACGTTGGCGCCATCGCCGTAGACCGGTAGCGGCTTGTCGTGCAGCGCATTGATGACCATCAACGGAATCAGCTTTTCGGGAAACTGATAGCGGCCATAGTTGTTCGAACATCGCGTGACGACGACCGGCAGGCCGAACGTGTGGTGGTACGCGAGGGCAATGAGGTCGGACGCGGCCTTTGAAGAAGAGTAGGGGCTGGACGGTTGAATGGGCGAGGCTTCGGTGAATGCACCGGTCGGTCCGAGCGAGCCGTACACCTCGTCGGTCGAGACGTGCAGGAAGCGCTTCACACCCGCCTGGCGCGCGGCTTCCAGGAGGACCTGCGTGCCCAGGACATTGGTTTGAACAAAAATTTCTGGCCCAAGAATCGACCGGTCCACGTGGCTCTCAGCGGCGAGGTGCGCGATGGCGTCGATGCGATGCAGCGCAAGCAAGTGGTCGATAAGTTCGCGGTTGCACACATCGCCCCGAACAAAAACGTGCTTGGGGTCGTTCTCCAGCGCGGCCAAGTTTTCCAAATTGCCGGCGTAGGTGAGCTTGTCGAGATTGACGAGCGTCCAGTCCGGCCGGTGACGGCGCAGGTGCGCCACCAAATTGGAACCAATAAACCCGCAGCCGCCAGTGATGAGAAGGTTCATCGTCAGGTAAAGTGAGAGGCAGCAGTTATCGGAGCGGCTTTGGGGCGTCAAGCCATGGTATGGCGCCGAGGGCCCATGCGCCCCGTCCTTGTTTGCATTCCGACCTACAACGAA
Source organism: Myxococcaceae bacterium (assembly GCA_046155985.1). GTDB lineage: Bacteria > Myxococcota > Myxococcia > Myxococcales > Myxococcaceae > JBJXGM01. Next base: position 42,027 of record JBJXGM010000022.1, read on the forward strand.
AGCGACAATCTTGAGGCCATCGCGCGGGCCGTTCTTGCCGCCGATGCGCGCGTTGAAGTTCTGGTCGTTGACGACAGCAGCCCAGACGGTACTGGCGAGCTTGCCGACCGGCTCGCTTCATTGGAGCCGCGGGTCCACGTCATGCACCGCGCGCGCAAAGAAGGTCTTGGGCGCGCCTACCTCGAAGCGTTCGATTGGGCGCTCAGTGAAGGCTACGCGTTTGTGGCGCAGATGGATGCGGATTTCAGCCATGACCCCAAAGCGCTGCCGGCGTTGATTGACTTGGCGTCGGGCGACGCCGACTTGGCCATCGGCTCGCGCTACGTGGCGGGCGGCGGCACGGTGAATTGGGGCCTCTTGCGCCGTTTCATCTCGCGCGGTGGGTCGCTTTACGCGCGCACGATTTTGGGACTTCCGCTTCGTGATTTGACTGGCGGCTTCAAATGTTTTCGCCGCAGCGTTCTTGAGGCGCTGGACTTGGCGTCGGTGCAAAGCAGCGGCTACGCGTTTCAAATTGAAATGACATACCGTGCTGTGCAGGCGGGCTTTCGTGTGGTCGAAATGCCGATTCGTTTCGAAGACCGCTGCGCCGGCCGCTCAAAGATGAGCCGCCGCATTTTTCTGGAAGCTGTGTGGCGTGTGTGGCGGATTCGTTTTGGTGCGTCGGCGGGGCGTGCGTTGCGGGAGCCGGAAGGTGCGTCGCGGGCGCAGGGACGCCTGCCGGGGCGGTAGCGGTCGGCGTTGCTTGCATGCGCCCCTCCTGGGCTGCTGATTGATGTCGCGCTTCGGCACCTGGACCCTGGAACAAGAGTTCCGGAACGGGACGCAGTGCGTTAAACGAGGGAATAGTGACAATCCAGCCACCTTCGTCATCGAATCCAAGCTTCTGCCGGAAGCCTAACCGCTCGAAACATCACCGAATTGACGCTGCACTTGGTCCCATCATAGGTTCCGCGCCTCTTTAATAGAGGTTGTTCATGCGCAGAATGAAAGTCGCTGTTGTTGGCGGCTGCGGGCATGTTGGCTTGCCGCTGTCGATTGCTTTGGCACCACACCATGACGTCGCGATTTACGACATCGACCCAGACGCAGTCGCCAAAGTGCAAAAGGGCGTCGTGCCCTTCAAAGACGAAGGCGCCGAAGAAGCATTGGCGAAAGCCTTGGCCGGCGGGATGGAAGTCTCGACGTCGCCCAACGTGCTTCTGAAGTGTGACGCGGTCATCGTGGTGATTGGCACGCCGGTCGATGAGCACCTCAATCCTTCGTTCAACGTTTTTGACCGGTTGCTCAACCAGTTGTCCGAAGTGCTGCGGCCCGGACAAACATTGGTGCTGCGTTCGACCGTGTATCCGGGCACATCTGAGCGGGTGCAGCGCTTTTTCCAAGAGCGCAAGCTGGGTGTTGAAGTCGCGTTTTGCCCCGAGCGTGTGGCCGAGGGCGTGGCGCTCAAAGAGATTCGAACGCTGCCGCAGATTATTTCGGGGTTCACCGACAAGGGTCTGCAGGCGACCCGGGACTTGTTCGGGCCCATCGGTGCAGAGCTCATTGAACTCAAGCCGCTCGAGGCTGAACTCACGAAGCTGTTCAACAACGTGTACCGATACATCAGTTTTGCGGTGGCGAATCAGTTCTACATGTTGGCGAGCGAATACAACTTGGACTTTTACCTAATCTTGCACGCCATGAAGCACAACTACCCGCGCGCGGCGGCCATGCCTGCCCCAGGCTTTGCCGCAGGGCCCTGTTTGTTCAAAGACACGATGCAGATGTCGGCGTTCAACAACAACCAGTTCTTCTTGGGCCATTCGGCGATGTTGGTGAACGAAGGCCTGCCTCAGTTTGTCGTCAATCGCATGCGCCAGCGCTGGCCCGACTTGCACACCAAGAAGGTGGGCATCTTGGGAATGGCATTTAAAGGTGAGAGCGACGACACGCGCGAGTCGTTGTCGTACAAGCTCAAGAAGATTCTTGAACTGCACGCGAATGAAGTGATGACGACCGACCCGCTGGTTGAAGACGCTCAACTTGATTCCGAAGCAAAGGTGTTGGAACAGGCCGACATTTTGGTGATTGGTGCGCCGCACAAACGCTACAAGACGCTGAACGTGGGGAAGAAACCTGTGGTCGATGTGTGGAATCTGCTTGGAAAGGGCGGTGCCATTTGAAGGCGTTGGTGACAGGGGCGTCGGGGTTCATTGCCGGCTATCTCATCGAAGACCTGCTGCAGAATGGCTACGAGGTGGTCGGCGTCGACAACCACTCCAAATACGGAGCGGTCGAAAAGAGCTACAGCAAACATCCCAAGTACAAGCTGGTGGTCGGCGACGCCAAAGACGTTGCCTTGATGAAGCAGCTTTTGGCGGACTGCGACCATTTCGTCGCTGGCGCCGCGATGATTGGCGGCATTAGCTACTTTCACGAGTTCGCTTACGACCTTATTGCTGAAAACGAGCGCATCATCGCGTCGAGCTTTGACGCGGCGATTTGGGCGTTCAAAGAGAAGCGAAAACTGAAAAAGGTAACGGTGCTGAGCTCGTCGATGGTTTACGAAAGCACCAGCGTCTACCCCACGCCGGAAGGCGAGCAGCTGAAGTGCCCGCCACCGTTGTCGACCTATGGGTTTCAGAAGCTCGCGTGCGAGTACTTCGCGCGGGGCGCCCTGGAGCAATACAAACTACCTTACACGATTGTTCGACCGTTCAACTGCGTGGGCATCGGCGAGAAGCGTGCGAAGAGCGACCACGAAGTGATGTCGGGAAACGTGAAGTTGGCCATGAGCCACGTGGTGCCCGACTTGGTGCAGAAAATCGTGAAAGGCCAAGACCCACTGCACATCTTGGGTGCGGGCAACCAAGTGCGTCACTACACGTACGGCGGCGATTTGGGGAAAGGCATTCGCGTGTGCATGGAGCATCCCGCGGCGCTGAACGAAGATTTCAACATTTCGACGGCGGAGTCCACGACGGTGCTCGAGCTGGCCGAGTTGATTTGGAAGAAACTTCGCCCCGCTGTGCCGTTCCGTTATCGCTCGGATGAGCCGTTTAAATACGACGTGCAGAAGCGCGTGCCCGATGTCAGTAAGGCGAAGCGGATGCTGACTTTCGAATGCACGACGTCGCTGCAGACGATGCTGGACGAAGTGATTCCTTGGGTGAAGCAGCAGGTGGAGCTAGGAAACATCTAGTGACGGCCGAGGCGCCAGAGCTTCACGTCGTTGTTCCTGTCTACAACGAGGCAGAGAACTTCCCGCGTTTCTACGAGACGCTGAAGGCGGCCGTGAAGACGCCTTTCCGTCTCTTGGTGGTCTACGACCGCGATGAAGACACAACGCTTCCGGTCGCGCGGCCGCTCGCCGAGAAGGATCCATTGTTGGTCCTGGTGAAGAACACCGGGAAGGGCGTTTTGGGGGCCCTGAAGACGGGTGTGGCACAGCCTGGGTCGACCGCTGTGTTGGTGACGATGGCCGACTGCTCCGACGACCTCACGCAAGTGGACCAGATGATGGCGCTCTTTCGCCAGGGTCACCACGTGGTGGTCGCCAGCCGTTACATGCGGGGCGGGGCACAACGCGGCGGGCCGTTTGTGAAAAGCCTCTTGTCGAGACTTGCAGGGTTGAGCCTTCACTGGGTTGGGGGTTTGCCCACGCGGGACCCCACCAACAACTTCAAGCTCTACAGCCGCGCGCTTCTCGACCGCGTTGAAATTGAATCGACCGGTGGTTTTGAGATTGCGCTCGAACTTACAGTCAAGGCGCATCTGTTGGGGCTTTCCATCACCGAACTGCCCACCGTGTGGACCGACCGGGTGGCCGGCCAAAGCAATTTCAAACTCATGAAGTGGCTGCCACGTTATTTGCGGTGGTACACCGAGGTGTTTCGTGGGCGCCTGGGGCTGACTCGACGTCCGGCCTGAGCGGAGTCATGGACAGCTTCACACGCCTCGAACGACTCGCTGACGTGCTTCAATTTGAGGTGCCACCGTCGCATCGTGGCGCCTTGTCCGGTCGTGCCGTGACGCTTGCCAAACGCGGCGTTCTCCGAAGCTTGCGACCGCTTCATGTCGAACTGCTCCGTGGCCAGCACCGTTTCAACGTGGAGTTGGTGTCGACTCTTGCGGAATGGCGCAGTGCCCAAGGCATGCCCACCCGCGTTTTTTGCGAACGTGCGTCCCAGGTTCTGGGCAGTCTCGCACGTCCAGAAGCACAACCGCTGGCTTCTCACCGGCGGCGGGGGGGCGCCGTGGTCGGCGCGCTCAAGCGGGGCTATCTCTCGGCGATTCGTCCACTCGTGCAGCAGGTGTTCGCTGCGCAATACACGTGGAATCAGAGTGTGCTGGAGCTCGTGAGAAGCGCACACGACCTGGCTTCGCTCCCGGCGCCAGAACGGCGCGACCGCATCGCAGGGCTTGTCGCGTTGGGTGACCCGTTGGCTCAGGTCCATGGGCTGTCGCGCGCAAGTGCACCGTACTTCCGCGAGTTGTTTCGTCGGCAAATGGCGTTTAACCGTCAGGCGACTGACGTTGTGGCCGAAATCTTGCGTGTCCATCCGCCTCAACATCCCAGGCCGGCGGGCGAATATGACGCCTGGATACGAGACCGAGAGGCTCCGGAGATTCGGCGCACATTGGCGGATGCACAATCGCTTGCCTCAGCCGCAAAGGTGAGTCTGGTCGTGCCCGTTTGCGACACTCCGGAGACCCAGCTGCGGGAGTGCCTCGACGCTTTGTTTTCGCAGAAGCCCGCGCCGATAGAGGTGTGCGTCGCGGATGACGCCTCCACCGCACCCCACGTGGCGCGCGTGTTGGCGGCCTACGCGAAAGCGAATTCCCGACTTCGCTGCGTTCGGCTTCCGACGCGCAGTGGAATTGCGAAAGCCACACAAGCTGCGCTCCATCTCGCCACGGGCGACTTCGTGGGTTTCGTGGACCACGACGACACCCTGGCCCCGCACGCGTTGGCGAGTGTGGTTTTGGCGGTCGCTGCCCGCCCCGATGCGGATGTTTTGTATTCAGACGAAGACCGGCTCGACTCAGAAGGTCGCCGAGTGAGGCCGTTTTTCAAGCCGGACTGGTCGCCGGACTTGCTGTGTTCACTGAACTACGTGTGCCATTTCTTGGTTGTCCGGCGGGCGTTGCTCTCTGCGGTGGGCGGAATGCGGGATGGCTTTGATGGCGCTCAAGACTACGACTTGATGCTGCGTCTCTCTGAACGCACGCAGCGAATCGTTCACATTCCCAAAGTTCTCTACCATTGGCGTGAAGCGGAGGGCTCCACCGCGCAAAATGTTCGCAACAAGCCTTTGGCCACGGAAGCGGGCAAACGGGCGCTCGCGGAGCATCTCGTCCGAGCGGGGGTTGTCGGTGCTGAGGTGTCCGACCCAGTTCCCACGAACTATCGCATTCGGTATCCGCTGGTGGGCAATCCGCGGGTGTCCATCATCGTGCCGTTTCGCGACAAGCCGGAGTTGCTGGAGACGCTGACGCGAGCCCTACTCACCCAGACGCAGGGACCGGCGTTTGAACTGTTGTTGGTCTCGAATCAAAGCCAGGACCCCCGCACGCACGCGCTCCTCGCGGCACTCACCGATGTTCGGATTCGGCAACTTCAATGGGACAAGCCTTTCAACTACTCGGCCATCAACAACTTCGCCGCGCAGCATGCTCAAGGAGACGTCCTTTGTTTTTTGAACAACGACGTCGAAATCACCGACCCCGGCTGGTTGAAGGAACTGGTGTCGTGGGCACAACGCCCTGAAATCGGCATCGTCGGTCCCAAGTTGATGTTCCCGGACGGAACGCTTCAGCACGCGGGCGTTGTCGTTGGACTCAACGGTTTTGCGGGCCATCCATTTGTGGGCATGGCCGAAGACGCGTTCACCGCGATGGGCAGTCCCAACTGGGCGCGCAACGTGTCTGCGGTGACCGGCGCATGTTTGGTGATGCGTCGAGAGGTGTTCACGGGAGTGGGTGGTTTCGACGAGCGCTTTGTGGTTTGCGGCAGCGACGTCGACTTGTGCTTGCGCGTTCGTGCGGCGGGCCTTCGGGTTGCGTATACCCCTCACGCACGGCTCATTCATGACGAATCCTCGACCCGAAGGGCCGACCGGGTTCCAGAGGGCGACTTTTCGCATTCCGTGTCGGCGTACGGGCGCTACCTCGAGCAGGGGGACCCCTACTACAATCCCAATCTCTCGCTGCGTGCGACCGATGGCGCGCTGCGCGAAGATGACCGCCCGGGATTGTCTTTGGCGCGCGAGCTGCTTTCTGAATTCGAGAAGGCGAGGGCGGCACCGAAGGCGGCCCGTCAGGAACTCAACGCAAACTGGGATGCATCTCCTGCAGACATCGAAGCGGTGCGCGCTCAGAACGCGCGCGAACTGCCCGCGCTGCGGCGGCAGGGAAGAGTGCAGCGTGTCGCCTGGTTGATTCCTGCTTTTCGCCAGCCCTATGGCGGAATTCACACCATTTTTCGTTTCGGTGAGCTTCTGGGGACGCGGCACGGCGTTCAGAGCGACTACTTGGTTTACGACCGCCCGGACGCATCCGCCAGTGAGCTCGAAGCGCGCGCCTCTTGGCTGTTTCCGACGCTCGCTGGAAAAATTCGTGTTGTCGGTCCTCAGGAATGGAGGTCGTTGCCAGAGGTAGACGTCGCGGTTGCGACGGCCTGGACCAGCGCGTATGCCGCGCTTCGTTATCAGAACGCCAAAGTGCGTGCGTACTTCGTTCAAGATTTCGAACCGCTCTTCCACCCAGCGGGCGCTCAATATGGCCTAGCAGAAGAGACTTACCGCATGGGGTTTTGGGGAATTTTCAATACCCAGGGTCTGTACGAATTCGTCACCCGTCAGTACGGCATGGAGGGAACTTGGTTTGAGCCCGCAGTCGACGCCTCGGTTTTTCACGCCGACCGCTCCCTCCGCCAAGGACCGGTTCGTGTGTTTTTCTACGGTCGCCCGGCAGTTGAGCGAAACGGGTTTCAACTGGGGATTGCCGCACTCAAGCGACTGAAGCAGCAGTTCGGTGAACGTATCGACATCATTTCGGCAGGAGCGGACTGGCGCCCGAGCGAGTTCGGCATGGAGGGTGTGGTCGAGAATCTGGGTGTTCTCCCTTACGAGAAAACGGGTGAGCTTTACCGGTCCTGTGACGTGGGTGTGTGCTTCATGTTCACAAAACACCCCTCTTACTTGCCGTTAGAAATGATGGCGTGCGGTGTTGCCGTGGTCACCAATCAAAACCCCGCGAATGCGTGGTTGTTTGAAAACGGGAAAAACGGCCTCGAAGCGATGCCGACACCCCAAGGCGTGGCCGAAGCGGTCGCCCACCTTGTGGAAAACCCCACCTTGCGCCAGGGGCTGGCGCGCCAAGGACAGTTGCGGGTTTCGCAGAACACCTGGGACGGCCAAGTTGACAACGTCTACGCGCAGTTGACTCGTGGGCCTAGCGCCTCGGTCGAAAAACGCTGAGGCCAAGGTGCCGAAGCACAGGCGCCCGCTCACGAACGATTGCACCCTGCGGATAGAGCTGAGCGAGCTCCGTGTCTGTCCTGTCTTCAAATGACAGCAGGGTGGCGCGCATCTCCAAGCGCTGCCCCCGGGTGACGTCAACGTCGGCAAGCCCCGCGTGAATGGAGCTCCCCGCGCCGACCACCGCCAGAGCGAGAAAAACAGTGAACAGTCGTTGGCGAACGGCAGGGCGCGTCGCCAAAATTCCCTGATGGAGACCGAACAGACCTAACCCACAAAGCGTGGTGTAGCGCGAAGCAAAACCGTACTCCGCGTCAAACCCCGCCCTGCCGAGCACGACGAGTGCAGCGGTTGCTGCAGAAAACAGCAAAAAGGGCAGTGCGATGGCAAAGCGAGTCGCGTCGAGGTGCCCTTGTACCGCCAACCCGGCGAGGTAAGCCGTGAGGGCCAAGACGATTGTGCCCATGACTGTCGCGGCAGTGGGACTCCAGCCCAAGGTTCCGCCCAAGCCCTCAGCAAAAACGCGGAGCGCGTGCACGGGTTGCTCGAGAAATGCCCAGATGCTGGGGTGCCCGCCTGGTTTCACATACGAAACAAAGTACGATGTTAAGACAGCCGCCGAGGCGAGCAGCCAGACCGCGAGTTGCCGCCACGATCGATAAGCCACAAGGCATGCGATGCCTACCGGCCAAAGCCCGAGGCCTGCGGCAAATGAATATGAGGCCGCAATGCTTGCCACCACGGCGATGCCGAGAGCCGTCCAGCGCCGGTGCGTCGCTAGGGCGAGACAAGCCACGACGGCAAAGAACTGGCACATAAAAATTTGAATCTGCCAACCCCAGAACAAGTTGTGAGACTGACGGAAACTCAGCAGGAGCCACAAGACGGGAGCAAACAACCAGACGCCCCGGGAGGCGGAGGTTTCAAAGCGCAAGTGAGCCCGGGCAAGCAAACCTGTCGTCGCCAGAAGCATGAGTGCGCCGGCCCAGATTTCCCATCGAGTGTCCCATCCTGAAAGGCTCGCGAGCCCCAACATGACAAGTCTCGGGAAGAAAATGCGATGTTCGTTGTGCTGCGCCGACAGGTCAAAGAACGTCAGTGCGTGCTGGTGGTTCTTGGCAAGGAGACCGACGAGCTCCCATTGGTCCCAATAGGGGACGTTGATGGCAGCGTGGCGCAGGGCAACAAACAGAATCACGAGGGGAGCGGCGAGCAGCAGAAAGGCGAGAATGTTGAGCCGCTTCACGGGTGTCCTTGTAACACGTCTTTGCACATCTTGGACTTTCAGCTACGAGACAGTGATTTCGTAAGCCTGGCCAAGTCTGCGCGGAATTTCACGGGCGATTGAGGTGACCGGAAGTGGAAGCACCTTTGTTGCGGTCCAAGGAGAACGACTTCGACGCACGTCTCTTTCGACGACGGCTCGTTGCACTAGAGAAGCAGAACCGAAAGCTCACCCTACAGCTCGCGCAACTGCGCCACAAGCGGCATCGCACTTGGGCGGATCGTGTGATCAGTCTCGCCTACGAACTCCGTCGCACACTTTGGCCCCGACGATATCGATTCAAACTGTCTCCCGGCGGACAAGCCGTTTCGCTTTCGCCAGCAGCTCCAAAACGCTGGCGGTCGGTCGGAACCGACCCCAACTTCATCTTGAGTTCAATAAGAGGCAAGTTGCCGCATGGCTGGGTCCGGCTTCGGGCTGAGATGTCGTTGCCACCACATGCACCGCCCCCATTCCTCTATTTCGAAAGCAAGGCCGGTTTCTCAGAGCAAGAACGGATTGTCTTGCCCTTGCCCAAAGGCAACGTTTTGGACGCCGTCGTTCGGCTTCCGCATGGACTTGTGGGGCTGCGCATCGACCCAATGGATTCCCCGGGAGAGTTCATGCTGGGGGGAGTTGAGATGACGGAGTTGTCATTAACCAATTTGCCAAAGCAGTTGTTCTTGCCGTCAGAGAGCCAGAAGGCAGCGCTGCAGATGCCGGGTCTTGTCGACATGCTGCGGGGGGTAGGCTTCTCGCGGATTCATGAAGTGTTTGCTCAGCGCGCACGGCAAGCCGACATGCAGGGGACCTACTTGGCCTGGGTGGCCTCCTACGACACGCTGAGCGACCGCGATCGGACAGCGATAGCGGGCCGAATCGCTCAATTCGCGGAGCCGCCTCTGATTTCGGTTGTGATGCCGACGTGGAACACGCCTGAAAATTGCTTGCGACGGGCGCTCGACTCGGTTCGTGCCCAGTTGTATCCGAATTGGGAACTCTGCATCGCAGACGACGCGTCAAGCGCGCCTCACGTGCGCCGCATTTTGGACGGCTACGCCGCACTCGACCCGCGCATCAAAGTCGCGTTCCGTCCTCTGAACGGCCACATTGGAAAGGCCTCCAACACTGCACTCGAACTCGTGCAGGGGACTTACGTCGCGTGTTTGGACCACGACGATGAGTTGGCGGCACATGCGCTGTACATGGTGGCAGAGGAAATCAACGCGCACCCCGACGCCGTGGTTCTCTACAGCGACGAAGACAAGCTGGATGGTCGGGGTCGACGCACAGAGCCACACTTCAAACCGGACTGGAGTCCGCACCTTCTGCTCAACCAGAACTATGCGTGCCACCTCACGGTTGTCCGGACGGATTGGATTCGGGCGGCGCGAGGTTTCCGGGAAGGTTACGACGGGAGCCAGGACCATGACCTCCTGCTGCGGTGCACAGCAGGGCTGGCACCCGAACGTATTCGCCACATCCCTCATGTGCTGTACCACTGGCGATCGATGCCTGGGTCAACCGCAGCGGATGTTTCAGAGAAGCCCTACATCCAGGAAGCGGGTGTCCGTGCTGTTTCCGACCATCTTCAGCGAGCAGGCCTGAGCGCGAGTGTCCAGAACGGCCCCTTTCGCGGCACCTACCGCGTGCACTACCCCTTGCCCAATCCAGCGCCGCTCGTCTCGATTTTGATTCCAACGCGCGACGGCTACTCGCTCCTCAAGCGTTGTGTTGAGAGTATTCGTCTCCTCACGGACTACCCGCGGTACGAAATACTCATCATCGACAATCAAACGCGTGAGCCGCGAGCGTTGGAATATTTGGCCGAGCTGCGCGAGGCGGGTGTGGCGCGGGTTTTGGCGTTCGATGCCCCCTTCAACTTTGCAGCCATTAACAATGTTGCCGCAGGGGAGGCGCGGGGCGAGGTTCTTTGCCTCCTCAACAATGATGTCGAAGTCATCAATGAGCAGTGGCTCACTGAACTTGTTTCCCGAGCTGTGCTCGGGGGAGTCGGCGCCGTTGGTGCCAAGCTGTACTACGCGAACGATTCGGTTCAGCACGCGGGTGTTGTGGCGGGCCTTGGCGGCGTTGCAGGTCACTTCTACAAGCACGCGCATCGTGAAGCCTTCGGCGAGTTCGGAAGACTTGTCGTGGACCGCAACGTGTCAGCGGTGACGGCGGCATGCTTGGTCGTTCGCAAAGCCATCTACCAAGAGGTAGGCGGCATGAACGAACGTGATTTGGCGGTTGCGTTTAACGACGTCGATTTCTGCTTCCGGATTTTGGAGGCTGGGTACAAGAACCTGTGGACGCCTTATGCGGAACTCTATCACCACGAGTCGTTGACACGCGGGGCGGAGGACACTCCCGAGAAGAAGGCGCGTTTCGAAAAAGAGTCGAACCATATGCAGCAAAGGTGGTCGGGCCTTATCGCCAAGGACCCCTATTTCAATCCGAACCTCGGACTCGTGACAGAGCTGCCCTCGCTCGCATGGCCTCCGCGCGCGAAACGCCCCTGGGTGACTGACTAACTTCTTGCCGAGCTCTCCCAGCGAAAGGGCAGATGTAAGATGCCGGCGTGGTCGGAACCAGCCTGAACGGCAAAAGTGAATAGGCCGCGCTGACAATCGAGATCGAGACCCGAGGTCGTCTGTGCGGCGACGTCAATGAAGTACTCGCCGCCCGCCAAGCTGATGCGGTCGATTGTCAGGCACGCCGTTCCCGATGCAGTCTCTGGTGAGACCGGAAGGTCCATCGCAGTGTCGGACGAGCGGGTGCGAAAGAGCTCGAGACCTGCGGCGCTGCGGACGGAAACACTGAGCGACCAAGGCTCGGTTGGCCGGTGCACCCGATAATTGAGCATCACGGTCAGGGCGTCTTCGGGGTCAATTTTCCCTACCACTTTGCTGTCAGCGACCAGCAGAACGATCGATTCGATTTCCACCGCAAACGTGCCCCATCGCTGTTCCCATGGGGCTTGAGGCCCGGCCCGGGGCTTCGGAACCCGGGTGGCGGTGCTGGACGCGAGTGTAGGGGATGGTGACGTCGGCAGGGCCTCGGCTTCAGCACGTGCGACTTCTGCGCGATATTGCGCGACAACGTCGGAAGGAGAACCGACTTTCTTGAGCGTGCCGGCGTCAATCCAGGCGGCGGTGTCGCACCACGTCTCCACCGTCGCCAGGTCGTGCGTGACAAGAACGATGGTTTTCCCCGCGCGCTTGAATTCATTCATCTTGGCGAGGCTTTTTTGCGAGAAGTGCGCATCACCGACGGCAAGAATTTCGTCGATGATGAGAATGTCTGGGTCAACGTGCGTTGCGACCGAAAATGCGAGGCGCATGTACATGCCGCTGGAGTACGTGCGCACGGGTTCATCGATGAAGTCGCCCAACTCGCTGAAATCGATAATCTCCTGAGTTTTTGAGACTGCTTCAGCGCGCGACATGCCGAGAATGATTCCGTTGATGACAATGTTCTCGCGTCCGGAAAAATCAGGGTGAAAGCCCGCACCCAATTCCAACAGCGCAGAGATGCGTCCGTTGACTTCAATCTTGCCGCTGGAGGGCGTGTAGATTCCCGTCATGAGTTTCAGCAACGTGCTTTTGCCAGCACCGTTGCGCCCAATGAGGCCCACGGTTTGCCCCCGATGAATTTCGAGGTTGATGTCGTGGAGGGCGGTGATGTGTGTGGCGCGCTCGGGACGTTTCTCGCCCCGCAACCAGCGCACGAGTTCGGTCTTGAAGGTTGTGTATTCACGACGAATCGTCCGCTTCTGAAACAATTTGCTGACGTTGCGAAGCGCAATGGCGGAGGGAGAAGCCATCTAAATCAACTCCGCGAACTCTTCGCGCCGGCTCTCGAAGAGTTCTGCCGCGACAGCGAGAAGAAGGAGTGCCAACGCGCCCAAAAACGCGAGCCGCGACACATCGGGCCACTGATGGTCATAAAGAATGGCCTGGTAAGCGTTAATGACAATGGCCATGGGGTTCAGCCACAAGGCGAGCTCTCGGTATCGCTCCGGTATCGTTGATGCTGTGTAGAGAACCGGCGTCAGAAAAAACCAAAGCGTGAGCAGGTTGCCAACGATGTGCTGCAGGTCGCGGAAAACCACGTTGAGCGCTGAAATAATGTACGCCAGCGCCAGGATGAACAGCAGTTGGATCGCGACGATGAGGGGGAACACCACCAGGTGAATCGTCGGCCAAACCCCCACGAATGCCCCCAGCGCGAGCATCAAGGGGACCGAAAGCAAAAAGTTCACGAGGTTCGTTGCCACGACGGTTGCGGGCAACACCTGTGCGGGGAATCGGACTTTCGTGAGCAGGTCGCGTCGGTCGCTGATGGTACTGGCACCGGCGCCGATCGACGTGGAAAACCAAATCCAGGGCAAGAGTCCCACGAACATGAAGTACGGGTAGTTGGGGATTTTCTGGCGCATGTACACGCTGAACACGAGCGCGTACACCAGCATCAAGAGCGCGGGATTGAGAAAGGTCCAAAAGAATCCCAGCACCGAACCGCGGTAGCGCGCTTTCAGTTCGCGTTGGGTGAGACTCCAAAGCAAAGCGCGGTAACGGTAGAGCTCTTGCAGGTTTCGAATCATGACTTGTTTTGGGTGCCTCGGAGCCGTGCGACTTCTTCCTCAAGTCGGGCGACTTGGGCGGCGAGTTCGCTGTAGGCGTCGCGTGCGTGGGCGTTGAACAGACGTTGTCGGCCCAGCATGTCGTGGATGAAGGGTTTGCCGAGCCACCGGAACATGCGTTTGAACCACAGCACGGACCGGCCTAAGCCCTCGCGGTGGGTGTGAAGGGGAAGCCCTTCCGTCGGGTCTGCGTTCTCCGAAAGCCCTTGCAAATGGTACTGCAGCGGGTCGACGCGGGGCTCTACTGGAGCCGAGATGAGGGCGTCGTCGTCGAACGCCGGGGGAGATTCGCCGCGCGCACGAAGCTTCTCCGCGATGCGTTCCAATACTTTTCGGCTTTCTACTTCGCGTCCAAGCAGTCTCATGAAGCCTCTGCCACGATGCGGTCGACCGCGTTGCGGTACGTGCTTAGCACGTGCGGCCAGGCATGCTGTTGGGCGAAGCGAATCGCATTTCTGGACAGGGTTTCTCGCTGGGGTCCCAGGTTTTCTAAGGCGTTGGTGAAAGACTTGAAATCGCTGTACACGAGGCCCGCTTGGCTTCGCTTGGCCTGGCCCACCAACACTTCGGAATGTTGGTTCGCGACGATGGGTGTGCCTTGCGCGAAGGCTTCTAGTGCGAGGAGAGAAAGGCTTTCGAAGCGCGAAGGGATGACGGCCGCCAAAGCGCCTGCGAGCGCATCGGCCTTGTCGGTCTCGGATATCCGCCCCAACAACCGCAGACCCGGGCGTTCGGAAAGACGCATCGCAGGCTCGCCCGCAAGAAAGAGCTCTGGCGCGGAAGGGTCTTGTTTCCAAAGGCGTTCGTGCCACCGCACGAGTTCGCCAACGCCTTTCCCTTCTTCGAGACGGCCGACGTAAAGCAGGTAGGGCCGGGCCGCGCCGCGCGCGTTCCGGAAGCGTGCGCCATCGCCACGTGCATCGTCGATTCCAACGCCCACGACGGAAATGGGCGCGTGCCCGGGGAAGCGACGACGAATGAGGTCGGCTTCTTCTGGCGTGTTGCAGAACAGCGCGCGAGGAAGCCCGAAGACATCGTCATAGACGCCGAACTTCAGCGGGGGCTCGTCGTGCGCCGTGGGCACCAGAATGCTGCGTGAGGCCACCAGCGGCAGCCCAAAGACGGTGGGAGCGTACAAGTAAGTGAAGAAAACGAATGCGTCGTAATCCTGAGACTCCGCCAAGTGGCGGTAGAGGCCGGGCAAGCGAGGGCCCTGCGCGACCACCCAATGTTCTTCGGCAGCCCGGTCGATGGGGCTTGCAAACCGCTCGCGCGAGAGTGCATTGAAAGCGGACATCGCCCGCGACGCCGTGCTTCGAAACCGGTGCACGCGCAGGCCGGCCTCATCGTGCTCGCCCTCTGGGAACACGTTGTCCCAAGTCAGGTGGTCCTTGGCGCAGCTGGTCAGCACAGTGAGCTGCCAGTCGGCTGCCAAGCGCTCAGCGACAAGCTGCGCGTGACGCTCGGCGCCTCCGGTGGTGCCGAAGCGTTGCACGACAATGCCCACGCGGGGTTTCGCCGCGCCACGCGCCCAAGGCTTCGGCCGGAGCTTTGGCCCTGGCGTTGGCCGAGGCGCTGAGAAGAGCGCACGTGCCAACGCAGCCTGCGCGGCTTCTGGTGAAAACGCGGAAAGGCGTTGCTGTTGGCCCGAAAGGATGGCCTGACGAAGCGACGCGTCTTCATGCAGCTCGGCGACGAGCTCCACCAGGGCAGGGGTGTACTTGGCGGTAAACGCAACGCCCGCACCACCGAGCGTTTCTGGAACCGCAGCGGCCGCGTAGGCGAGGACAGGCACGTTGGCTGCCATGGCTTCGATGAGCGGAACGCCGAAACCTTCGTGTTCGCTCATCGACACAAAGAGCGTTGCGGCGCGGTATACCGACACCAATTCTGCGCTCTTGAGTCGGCCAAAAAAACGAACGCCGCGAAGCGACGCAGCGCCCTTGCGAAGGGCCCGAAAGTGCGCCGACCCTGCGTCGTAGCCACCGACAATCCAAAGCTCGGCGTTTGGGAATCGCGCCAGCAAACCCGAATGAAGCGTGAGCAGGTCTTCGACGCGCTTGTGAGGGACAACACGACTCACTGACAAGAGGCGTGGTCCTTTCGCGGTGCCCAAACTTTGGCTCAGCGTGGGGTCTGCCGCTGCCGCAGAAAAACGTTCAGGCTCAATGCACAGGTGAACGACAGCGGTGTGCCGAAAGCCCGCCGCCTGAAGTTCGCGCGTGTTGTATTCGGACACCCCAATGCCCAGCTGCGCGTGCGGCGCAAGTGCGGCGAGCTGAGCGCGTGCTGTGCGCAGCGCATGGGCGAGTCCGGTGTTTTCGTAGAAGCGCGCGGGGCTCACGTTGTGAAATACGACACCGCGTTGGCATTGCAAGGTGACGAGCCGTGTCGTCAGGCCGGAGGCAATGCCGTGGTGGTAAAGCACCCAGTCGTCCGGCTGGGGGGCCAACGCTTTGACGGGTCGAGCAAGGCCCGCGACGTCGGTGCCGATTTCTTCGGCATAAATTTCTCCGAAATGCCCCAGCCGCCGCAGCAACCACTGAAAATGCAGGGCCGCTTGCCCGGTGGCATCGCCGGCTTTGAAGCTGGGGAGGAGCTGGTGGACGGCCATCGGAAGCGTTTGGCCCTCTAACACAGGCCCCCGTGCTATGGGCGGGCGCGTGCCCGTGCGCCCCTCTGTCATCGGCTTGGATGCCACGCTTTGGGACGAGCCCACGACAGGCATTGCGCAATACGCGCGGCAGCTGGCGGCGGGGCTTCAAACATTGGGCGTTCAGGTGCGGCGTTGGGGGGCCTTGCATTCTGGCGACGCACCGCGGGGGCCCCGGCTAGGCAGGAGCGCTTTTGTGCTGCGGCGCGTCCCCCAACTTTTGGCACGAGGTGACGCCCAGCTTTTTCACGCCGTCGGGAATTTCAATCTGCCGCTTCGTCGCGTCCGGGGCCGGCCAATGGTGTTGACGGTTCATGACCTCATTCCGGAACTTTTCCCCGAAACCGTGTCACACAAGTTTCGCTGGCAGTTTTCATTGTGGCTTCGCCGCAGCGTGCGTGTCGCAGACGAGATTGTCTGTGTCAGCGAAGCGACGCGGAGAGATTTACTGACGCGCCTGCCCGCCGCGCAGCGTGTCCCCATCACCGTGGTGCACCATGGCATCGACCACGTCGTGCCCTTGTCGGCACAGCAAGCTCACGACGAACTCGCGCCTTGGAAACTGCCGGAGCGATGGCTTCTGTACGTGGGCGCCCTCGACGCCCGCAAGAACGTCGCACTGCTTCTCCAGCTGGCCCGTCGGCTCGTCCCCGATAAGATCGCTCTCGTTCTGGCCGGTCAGCAGTGGTTTGGGGGCAATACGTTACCGGCGGAAATCGAACGCGCCCGCGAAGCGGGCGTGGATGTCCGGACGCTCGGACACGTCACCGACGCCCAAAGGACGGCGCTGATGCAAGCTTGCACCGCGTTTGTTTTCCCATCGCTTTACGAAGGCTTCGGACTGCCGCCCCTTGAAGCGATGCGCCTGGGCGCGCCGACTTTGGTGTCGAACGTGGGCGCGCTTCCAGAGGTCTGCGGCGAAGGGGCGCAGGTCTTGCCGCCCGATGATCTGGAAGCGTGGATGCAGGCTGTCCGGGAACTTGCCACCCAAGCGTCGGCACGGACTGCGCGCATTCAAGCTGGGCAAAAGCACGCGCTGGCCTTCACGTGGTCGCGGTGCGCGAAGGAGACGCTCGAGGTCTATGGGCGCGCGGTGGCGCAAGGAACTGCTGGAGTCGGTTGATTTTGCGCGTGCGGTTCGCGAGTGTACCGCCCAATGCCCCGTTTTCATGTGCTGTGCATGACCGCGCTGGCCAGCTTGCTCTGGCTTGCGTGCAAGAGCGCGCCTTCGCCCGTTTCCCCCGAGAGTCTGGTTTCGGGTGACGGCCCCCAGGTGTCAGAACCGGTTCGAATCACGCTCGTGGGTACGAACGATTTTCACGGCTGGCTCGAACCCCGAATGAGTGAACTGGCCGATGGCAGGCGCGTGGGACAAGGCGGCATCGCGACGTTCGCGGGGTATGTGAAGATTCTGCGTGAAAACAATCCAGGCGGTGTCCTGCTGCTCGATGCAGGCGACCTCTTTCAGGGCACGCTTGCGGCGAACGTGACGGAGGGTGCCGCCGTCATCGATGCGTTCAATCGGTTGGGGTTTGACGCCGCTGCGATTGGCAATCACGAATTCGACTACGGGCCTGTGGGTCCCGAGGCGATGGCCAAGCGTCCCGAAGACGACCCGTTCGGTGCACTGAAAGCGCGGATTGCCCAAGCGAAGTTTCCGCTGCTCTCGGTCAACATCTACAACCGCGACGGCAAACGCCCGGCTTGGCTACCTGGGGATGGGACTGTCTTGCTGGATGTCAAAGGTGTTCGCATCGGCGTATTCGGCCTGACGACGCCGCAGACGCCGTACACCACCAATCCTGCCAACGTGGCTTCTTTGCGGTTTGGCGCTCTGCTGGAAGAGACACAATCCGCGGCGAAGTCTCTTCGAGAGCGGGGAGCGGACCTTGTGGTGGGGTTGGCGCACGCCGGGGGTCGATGCTGGGTGTGGCGTGACCCGAACGACGTGTCGTCTTGTGACCGAAGCCACGGCGAAGTGTTCCGCCTTCTCGAACAGCTTGCGCCCGGCACGCTGGATGCCCTGATCGCCGGGCACACCCATCAAGTCCTGGGACATTTCGTCAATGGGACGCCAGTGATTGAAACAACCGGCATGGGGCGGTCGTTTGGGCGAATCGAACTGTTCATCGACCCCAAGTCCAAGCGGTTGCTTTCAGAACTCACTGTCATTGAAGCCGCCGTGCCCGTTTGCGCGCAGGTCAATGAGAAGGGGAGCTGCGACCCGGATGACCTCGAGGAGAGCCCCGCTGCTTCGCTCCAGCCGGCCCAGTATCAAGGCCGTGAGGTGTTGTCGGACGTCGGCATGCAGTCACTCCTCGAGCCCGCGCTCGAGAGGGTGCGCCAGATGCAAGAGAAGCGACTGGGTGTCCAGGTGCCCAAAATGCTGAAGCGAAAATACGAGGCCGAAAGCGGCATTGGCAGTGCGTTCGCAGACGCGTTGCGCGAAATGGAAAAGGCTGATGTCGCCCTGATGAACAGCGGGGGCTTCCGAGCGGATTTGCCCGCCGGAGAACTCACCTACGGGCGCCTCTATGAGGTGCTGCCCTTCGACAACACTGTGGCGACCTTGTTTGTCAGCGGCGAGGAGCTCCAAACGCTGTTGGAAGCCGCCTACAGCGCTCGCAAGGGCGTCTTTCAGGTTTCGGGGCTCATGGTGGAACTTGGTCAATGCACGGGCACCAGGCGTCTGAAGAGTGTGCGTTTTTCCAACGGACGGGCGATTTCGCCCAGCCGAAAATACAAAGTGGTTCTTCCGGATTTCTTGGCCCGAGGGGGCGATGGTCTGGGCGCGGTCATTTCGCGGCTCGACGCCAAGCAAGTCGACTTGGGCGAGCGTCGGCCAGCCAATTTTCGGGATGCGATGGCGAACCATTTCGTCGCGCGCAAGAAGCCCCTTGTGGCGCCGAAGTCGGGGAGAATCGTTTTCCAGAAAACCGAAGAGTCCTGCGCCCCTGGAACGTCACAAAAATCTCCCCAACTCCCTAGTTTTCGGGCATCAGCGCGTCCGGACGTCAGGGTGATCCGTTAGGGTCGGGGGGTCGAAGCTGCCCTTTCAGGAGGATGCTTGCCTATGTTGTACAAGGTGACCCCAATGCTGGCCCCAGAACCCGAAAAGCCCAAGAAGGCGCGTGGGTCAGGGGTCCCGCGCAAACGGCGCGCCAGCGCCGTCTACGACAGGGATGGTCAAGAGGTCTTGGTGAGCTTGATGTGCCTGAAGTGCAAGCAGGTCAAACCGTTGCCGCAGTTCGGGCTGCGCAAGATGGCCGACGGCGCCATTCGCAATCAGCCTTGGTGTCGCTCCTGCCGGTCTCAGGCGGGTTCCAAGAAAAGCCAGCGCGCGGTGACGCCCGTCCTGGTGCCCGTGCAGGCTGAAGCCGAAGCAGCGGCGTTGGCGCTTGCGGAGGTGGAGGCACTGCATGAGGGGGAGTTGGGTGAACCCCTCGCTGAAGCGTCTGGCACGGTGACCTGACGGGCAGCTGACTGCAGAAGAAAAAGCCTCACGGCGACTGCACCGTGAGGCCAAAATGTTTTGTTAATTTGTGGAGGTGGACGGGATCGAACCGACGACCTTCGCATTGCGAACGCGACGCTCTCCCAACTGAGCTACACCCCCAGCGGACTGCGGCGTCGGGAGCTAGCAGTTCCCTCGTCCGCCATCAAGCGTTGAAAGCCTCGGACAACGCGAGCAACTTAGGGTCGCCGCTTAACGCGCAGCTGCCGGTGTCGGTTTCGCAGCGCTTCTGTCGTTTTTGTGCCTATGGCGATTGAAAGGCGCGAACTCTCACCTTTTTCGGTAGATTGCGGCACCGGTAATGTCGACCCCGTCCAAGAACCTGAGTCCTACCGACCTCGCGAAACTCGAGCACGCCTTCGCGACAGACCCCGCCTCAGACGCCTACCGACCGCTTGCGGAGGCGTACCTCACGATGGGGCGCTTCATGGAGGCGATGGTTGTCTGCAAGAAGGGTGTGAAAGCGCATCCCACGCGGCCAGAACCGCGCCTGCTTTTGGCGCGTGTCTACGCAGACCAGGGGAAAGACAAGAAGGCCATCGAGGAGTTGAACGGTGCGCTTCAGGTGGCCCCAGCGGATCGGACGGCTCTCAAGATGGTGGCGACGCTTGAGTTGAAGAACGGCGAGACCGAGGCGGGTCGCGCGCACCTCAACAAGGCTTACGAGCTTGATTCATCCGACGCAGAGTTGCCGCCACTCTTCCAGCGCTACCGCCTGGACCCGCCGCGCAGAAATGCGTCAGCTCCGTCGCCTTCCGCGCAGGCAAGCCCGCCGGCCAACGGTGTCGCAGCCTCTGGACCTCCGCGCTTGGAACCTGCAGCACCGGGTCCCCAGACAGGACCCGTGGTCGCTGGCCCAGGGGCGCGCGCCCACGCGAGGTCTGCCAGCGGCAACATTCCGGTTCAGCGACAGGGACAGGCGGCGCCTGGCAGCGTTCGAACGGTGAGCCGGTCCATGCCTCGCGTTGATTCTTCTGCAACGAACGCCGCACTCGACGCACGTGCAGAAGCAGACGACCGTCTCAATAAGCGCGCGCAGTCGTCCATGCGCAAAGCGACGCTGGGTTTGATTGTGGCCATGGTGGTCGTGCTGCCGGCTTACAAGCTTTACGGCACGTGGCGCAGCAGTCGTGCGCGTGAGGTCAAGACCCAGCTCGACAATGCGAGCCGCGAACTCAAGCACGACAACTTTGCGGCGTATCAGGCGGCCACAGAAGCCGCGAACGGCGCCATCGAGTTGGACTCGGCATCGCTCGCGGCGCACAGCTACCTCGCATACACCTGGACGCTGCGTTGGGGTGAACACGGTGGGGGCGACGAGGCCCGGGCCAAGGCCGAAGAACATCTCGAAGCAGCCAAAGACATCGGGGGCGAGACCGCCCACTTTCTCGCGGCGGACGCGCTGTTCAAAGCGTACTCAGGTCAGGCGGGGCAGGTGGTGGGGCCTTTGGTCCAGCGGGTGGAGGGCCTCGAGAAGGAAGGCCGTGCCAGCTCGACGCTCAACTTGGCCCTGGGTGTCATTCAAACCAGCGTCGGAGACCTTGAAGGCGCACTCGCCAGTCTGACGCGAGCGCAAGAGCTCGCTCCGAGTGATGCGCGCATCTACGCCGCCCTCGGCACGTTGTACCGCCGCAGGGGGCAGGAACGGTTGGCCCGCTACAACTTTGGGATGGCGCTTCGCTACGAAAAGACGCACCCGGAATCGATGCTGGGCGCTGCGCTAAGTGTTTTGGAAGCCGGCCCCGCCGGATACGAAGAAGAGGTCGGTGGCTATCAAATGGCTGCGTCGAGTTTGAAATTGCTTGTCAACATGGAGCCACCGCCCTCCCCACGCCAACTCGCTTCGGCGCACATGGCGCGCGCGTGGCTCGTCGCGCGCGTTGTCGCGCTGTTGCCGGATTTGCCAGCTGAACGACAGCGGGAGATTTTGGAGAAAACGAGCGTCCCGAACGACCGAGCAAAAGCACGCGCAGAGATCACTTCCTCCGAACAGCAAGCCTTTTCACTCGACGCGAAGAATCCTGAGCTTCGTCTCATGAAAGGGCGTCGCCTGGCGGTGGAAGGCCAAATCGATCTGGGAGCAGATGAAATCCGGGCGGCGATTCGCCAGGACCCGAGTCGCATCCAGTTGTACGTCGAACTCGCGCGGCTTTTGATGACCCGGCCCGGCGGCGAAGAAGCGGCTCAGAAAGAACTGAACAGTGCGCTGAAGGTCGTCGGCGAGAATCCACGCTTGTTGGTGGTGATGGGAGAGACTTACCGAAAACAAGGCCGGTCGGATGACGCGATGCGGACGTTTCGAAAAGCCATCGAATTGGCCAAAAACGCTGCGGGCAAGTCTCGCAACCCGGAGGCGCGGCTGCAGCTCGCAGGCGTGCTTCGTGAAGGCAAGGACTACGGTTCGGCGATGACGGAGCTGGATTTGGCGCGGACAGAGTTTGGGGGTCAGCCTGGCCGCGTGGCTGCGACGTATACAGAATTGGCGCGTGTGCACGAGGAGCAAGGGGAGCGCGCGAAAGCGGAAGAAGCCTTCAAGCGCGCGCTGACTGTGGATCCCGACTATGCCGAAGGATACTTCTACTACGCGCGTTTCCTCGCCGGTGGGCCTGACCGAAGCGCTGCTCGCGAGGTGTTTGACCAATACCTAGAGAGAGAACCCCGCGGTCCGCTGGCCGCCGAGGCTCGGCAGCGGTTGGCCTCGCTCTAGCGAACTTTACGGCGCGGCCTCGAACGGGCTAGGGACGAAGGGCACCGATGGCCGCCCAGCCGCAACTCCTGACGCACCCTCAAGCGTGCCCGCAAAACCGCAGCGCCGGTTGGCCCGCCATTGCGGACTTCATTGCGCTGACCAAACCCCGCTTGTCCGCGTTGGTTGTCTTGACCGCTGTCGGCGGCGCCTGGCTCGCAGGTGCCCCACGCCAGCCGCTTGAGCTTCTGTTCATCGGGTTGGGCATCGCCGGCATCGTTGGCGCGGCGAATACCTTCAATTGTTATTTGGAGCGCGACGTGGACGCCGTGATGCGGCGCACCCAACGACGGCCGCTGCCATCAAAGCGAATGCCACCGGGACGGGCGTTGGCCTTTGGCGTCGTTTTGGCGGCTTCGTCGACAGCCCTTCTGGCGTGGGTCAGCAATGCGCTGACGGTGGGCCTCGGACTGCTCGCGCTGGGCCTCTACGTGGGGGTCTACACGCCGCTGAAAGCGCGCAGCGCCTTCGCCTTGTGGGTGGGGGCGATTACCGGTGCACTTCCGCCCCTGATGGGTTGGACGGCCGTGACCGGCGGTCTTGAAGCGGGCGGCCTCTATTTGTTCTCAGTGCTTTTCTTGTGGCAAATCCCACATTCACTCGCCATTTCATTGTTTCGAAAAGAGGAGTACCGGGCTGCAGGGCTCAAGTCGGTGCCTCTGGTGTACGGAGACACGAGCGCCCGCTGGCAAGCCGCGTTGACGGCGGGAGCCTTGTGGGGCATCGCGACGGCATCTGTTCCGGATTCGCTCGCAGGGTTTGGCTTCCGGGCGACCGCGTTTGTCCTGGGCGGAGCTTTTTTCGCACATGCGGCGTATGGCGCGGTGCGCAAACGCGACGACCGCTGGGCCAAGGCCCTGTTCGTTCACTCGCTCGCCTATTTGCCGTGCGTCTTCTTGGCGCTTGCGTTGTTTCGGGTCCTGCCATGATTCGCGTGGAAGGCCTTTCGCGGCGCTATGGCGAACGCGTTGCGCTGAAAGGCCTAGACCTCGAAGTGGGTGCGGGCGAGATGTTCGGGCTCTTGGGGCCCAACGGCGCGGGCAAGTCGACAGCGTTTGCCTTGCTGGCAGGCCTGCAGCGACCCGATGCCGGGAAGCTTTGGTGGCGTGGAACACCGGTGTCTTTTGGCGCCACGGCATGGCGCGCCGAAATGGGCGTTGTGTTTCAGCGCGGCAGCTTGGACGTCATGCTGACCGCTTGGGAAAATCTGATGCTTGGGGCTCGGCTGTACGCGGTGCCCAAAGCGGTGGCTGCGGCGCGCGCGACGGAACTTCTGGGTTTGATGGAACTTTCGAACCGCGCCCAGGAGCGCGTGGGCAAGTGGTCAGGCGGGATGCGCCGTCGCTTGGAGCTCGCCCGTGCACTGATGCATCAGCCCAAGCTGCTGCTTTTGGATGAACCGAGCCAAGGCTTGGATGACGCGGCTTTCCAGAAGCTTTGGCAACATGTGGGGCAGGTGCGCCAGCAAGAAAAGCTTTCGGTTCTCCTGACGACGCATCGTCCAGAGGAAGCGGCGCTGTGCGACCGCGTTGCTGTGCTGGATGAAGGCGTTTGCGTCACCGTGGATTCGCCCGAAGCGCTCTACGCCAAAGTTGGTGGCGACGTGGTGATTCTCGACGTCAATGACCCGCAGCATGCGCTCGAGACGTTCGGCAAAATGGGGCTTTCAGCTGTTTTGGCAGACGGTCGGGTCCGGGTCGAAAAGCGAGATGGGCACGCGCTGATTCCAAGACTGGTGGAAGCGCTTCCGCATGGCGCTGTTCGCTCGCTTCAGCTGCGTCGCCCGACGCTCGGCGATGTGTTTGTGAAGCTGACGGGTCGCAGTTTCGAGCGCGATCCCGCGAGGTCAGCCGGATGAGCGGCGCCGTTTCAACCTGGGCCTTGGATTGGGCCACCGTGCGCGTCTTGGCGTGGCGCGACGTCATCCGGTTTTTCCGACAGCCCAGCCGCATCGTCGGTGCCCTGGCGCAGCCCATGCTGTTTTGGTGGGTGATTGGGTCAGGATTTTCGGGAAGCTTTGCGTCCCGTGCTGCCGGGGGGCTCTCCTACGGCGCGTTTTTCTTCCCGGGCGTCTTGGCAATGGTGGTGCTGTTTAGCGCCATCTTCGCGACCATCAGCGTTGTTGAAGACCGACGGGGCGGCTTCTTGGCGGCTGTGCTTGCCGGTCCTGCCTCGCGTGGCGCCGTGGCGCTGGGCAAGTGCCTGGGGTCGACCGCCGTTGCGCTGATGCAGGCGTCGTTGTTTCTCTTGTTGGCGCCTCTGGCGGGACTCTCATTTTCGGCGATGGCACTTGGGCCACTGGCCTTGGGCGCGCTGCTCTTGGCGCTGGCCTTGACCGGCGTTGGCGTGACGCTCGCCTGGTGGGTGAAATCGACTGCGGGCTACCACGGCGTGATGAGCGTTGTGTTGATTCCGCTGTGGCTCTTGTCAGGCGGACTTTTCCCCGTTGAAGGCGCGGGGCCCATCGTTGCAGCGCTGATGCGTTTTAACCCACTGCGCGTCGGCGTCGATGTGCTGAGGGCCGCGCTTTCAGATGCCAGCGTGACGACGGACGGACAGGCTCTCTCTCTTGGACTTCTGATGTTGGCCGTTTTCGCCGCCGCCGGGCTTGGCGCTGCGATGTTGAGTGTGAGCCGGCGGGATTAGGAACGGGCCGGACGGTTATCCGTCCAGGACTGTGTTGAGCGAGATAACCCGTATCGCAGAGTCGCCACGCTGTGTCTCATTTGCGCCTGTCTCAGGATGTCAGCCCCAGCTGTTAGAAGCGCCGCATGACAACATTGGCGGCGGCGGTGCGGTGGAATGAGACGTTGGCTTCGCTTTGGGCGGACGAACGGGTGTCGGCGCTCGCGGATGGAAAGCTTTGCCTCACGACGCTCGGGGAAGTGGAAAAAGTGCTGCGGCCAGACAATTGGAAAGAAGTGCTGCCCCGCTTCTTCGGCACGTCCAAGAGGCAAGCGGAGGTATTGGCCGCCGGACTTCTGCCAGCAGGCGCAGCACCCAGGCGAGACATCATCGTGCCGCTGCCCGCACTTCCTCCGGAGGAAGCGAATGAGTTTGGAATAGTTCACGCCGGTGGAAATGAGCTCTGGCCGACGCCAGGGGGCGGGCCAACGGCGGAAGGCAGGCGTCGCCCAGGCAATCAAGCGAGATGTCCAAGAGCGCGACGAAGGATGTTGTCAGTGGCCCTTGGTCAATGGCGGGGTCTGCGGGGAGACGCGCTTTCTCCAAATCGACCACGTCTTACCGAAAGCGTGGGGTGGGTTAGCCACTGCGGACAACCTGCGAGTTCTTTGCCGTCGGCACAATGTACTGGCAGCGCAAGGCGTCTTTGGCGAGGCGTGGATGGAGCGCTTCACACAGCGCAAGGCGACGGGAACGGAGTGACGTGCGGAAACGAGGCCGTCAACGAGGCTCTGGTGGATGGGTGGGTTGACCAAGGCCTGTCTTAAGCAGCGGGCTCAAACCTTGCCGTGAAGTGCGGCAAGAACGGTGGCCTGTGGGTCATGCGAAGTCCGGTGATTTGCTCCCGACGTGACACCACATCCGCCATGCCTTCGAGGATGTAGTCGAAATGGCTTTGCGTGTAGACGCGCCGTGGGATGGCCAACCGGACGAGTTCCATCGCTGCCGGTTTGAAACCCTCGGGGGACTGCTTTCCAAACATCACCGACCCAATTTCACAGGAACGAATTCCCTCCGCGCGGTAGAGCGCGACGACCAACGCTTGTCCGGGAAATTGATGTGGCGGAATGTGCGGTAGAAACGCCTTCGCATCGATGAACACTGCGTGCCCACCGGGGGGCTGCACTGTGGGAATACCGAGCGCGTTGAGTCCTTCGGCAAGGTAGCGCACCACCGCAATGCGATAGCCCAGGTACCGCTCATCCAGCACCTCTTCGAGACCCACAGCCATGGCTTCGAGGTCGCGGGCGGCCAGACCGCCGTAGGTTGGAAATCCCTCGGTGAGGATGAGCAGGTTGCGAAGGCTGTCCACCCAATCGGTTCGCTTGAGCGCGATGAATCCACCGATGTTGGCGAGGCCGTCTTTTTTGGCGCTCATCATGCAGCCGTCGGCCAGGGAGAATGTTGCTTGTGCAATCTCTCGAACCGAACGCGCGCTCTCACCCGACTCCCGCGTTTTGATGAAGAAGCTGTTCTCCGCAAAGCGACAAACGTCCAAAATGAGGGGAATGCCGTGGCGCCGATACACCTCGGAAGCGGCCCGGAGGTTCTCTAGAGAAACAGGCTGACCACCACCGGTGTTGTTGGTCAGCGTCAACATGCCGCAGGGAATTTTCCCTCGATTCTCGGCGCAGAACGCATCCAGCCGGGCGATGTCGATGTTGCCCTTAAAGGGGTGCTGGCTTTGTGGGTGGGTTCCCTCTGCGATGACCAAATCCACTGCTTCACCGCCGAGCTGCTCGATGTTCGCGCGCGTCGTGTCGAAGTGATTGTTCGACGGGATTTTCATGCCCGGTTTGACCAACACTGAGAAAAGCAGTCTCTCCGCTGCCCGACCCTGATGCGTCGGAATGACCACGGAATAACCAGTGAGTTCGCGAACGACTTTTTCAAACTTCGCGAAGCTCCGAGAGCCCGCGTAGCTTTCATCGGCGACGAACATCGCGCCCCACTGGGTGGCGCTCATCGCCGTGGTGCCAGAATCGGTCAGAAAGTCGAAGGTCACTTCGTCGGACGGCAGCTGAAACAGATTGAACCCGGCCCGCTTGAGCGACGCCTCGCGCTCCTCCGGCGTCCGAATCGACAGAGGCTCGACAACCTTGATTTTGAAAGGCTCGATGATCGACCGCGTGCGCTCGGGCATGGCCGTTGTTCCCCCATACACCCTGCTACATGTTTGGGCCCTCCAGGATTCGAACCTGGGACCAATCCGTTATGAGCGGACAGCTCTAACCGCTGAGCTAAGGGCCCGAATGCAGAGGTGTCCTACCTGAGTCCGAAGGCTGGGGACAAATCCAAGGTTGCCTTAAGCTGTGTCTTGCCCATGGCCCTCAATGAATCTGGTGGCGCTGGCGTACCGCGGTTTCGCACCGATTTGGTGTTGTCGCAGCGCGGCGCGGACCTTTTCGACGTGGAAGACCCGACCACGGGAATGCGTTTTCAGCTCTACGACTTTGAAGTGTCCTTGGCGCGGATGCTCAACGGCGCACGCAGCCTCGACGACATCGTGACAGAGGGTGCGCGACTGGGCATTCCCGTCACGCTGGGTTCGATGAAGAAGTTTCTGGATCAGCTTGAGCAGTACGGATTTCTGGACACAACCCCCGCTGCCGAGGCGAGTTCTCCGGAGGGCACGTGGTCGCCTCGCGAGGTGTGGACCCCCGAAACGCGCGAGCTGTACCAAAGTGGCGTTCGCCGATTGCGGCTGGGCCGGGCGACCGAAGCGGTTCGCTACTTCACCGCCATGATTGCCGCAGACCCGAACAATGCCGAGGCCAGACGGATGCTGGCCCTGTCGGAGCAGCAGATTCTCGATGGGAAAACAGGCCTCGCCGGAACGCCAGGGGAGGAACCCAAAGCCGCGGCCGCTCGAGCTGGGGACCCTCAGTCGCGGCCGACTTTTCCAGCGATGCCGGAGTCGGTCGACGTCTCGCTGGATTTGACCAACCCCCGTGCACGGGCACCCGCACAGGTGCCGGTGTCTCAACCGCTCCCGTCGCCCGCGCCAGATTTTTTTTCTGACGAACCCGAAACGACGGCGAACCGGCAGGTCGAGCCTGATCAAACGGAAGCGCAGAACCAAGATGAAGTGGCCCCCGATGAGGAAGATGCCCCGCCAAAGCGGCGCGGGCGGGGGTGGCTTGTGGGTGTGGGGCTTCTGACGCTCGTTGGCGCAGGTGCAGGCGGGTACTTCTATCTGGAGTCGCTGCGAAACGAACCGCTGCCGGCTCGTGTTGCGAGCGCCGTTGAAACAGAGGCGAAAGACGATTCCACGGCTGTCCCTGAACCCGAACCCACACGAGAACCCGCTGCAGCGAAGCCCGCAGAGCCGGTGGCGCCTGAACCTCCCTCGGAACCTCTCGTCTCGCCCGAACCGGCCTGGCAGTCCGCCACGGTGGTGCGCGCGTTTTCGCCGCTTCGCGCTCGTGTTCGTGCGCCGACGATGGGTCGATTCACCCTGAAGGCAGAGCCGGGTGTTGTAAAAAAGGGGCAGCTTTTGGGCACTGTTGGGAAAGCCCGCGTGCGTGCGCCCGCGGCCGGATTCTTTGTTGCGGCTGACCCGGTCCCTAAACGCGCGCGGCGTCGAGCCGTGTTGGGTCAAATCGTTCACCCCACGGATATCTCTGTCGCGCTGCGATTTGAGTCCAACATTCCAACGACGGCATGGCGGTGCCAGGTCGAGGACTCAGAAAACCCTGAAAATCATGCGCCCTGTACGCTGACGCGCGTTCGTCAACAGCGCGGCGTGACAGAAGGGGCGGCGACTGTGCTTCGGGCTGAAGCCCCCTGGTTCACCGACAAGGTGAAGCTCAAAGCCAAGGTGAGCGCGCCGGCCGCCGAAGCGGCACCTGCGCCCGCGCCCGAAGCCGAAGGCGCAACTACATCTGCGCCATGAGTTTTCCCGTCGCGCGCTTGACGCGTGGGCTGTTGCCCAGGTCGGCCACCCAGTCGAGAAGCGGCGTGCGCGTCGCTTTGTGAAAAAGCTTTGAACCCCAAAAAGAGATGGCGAACGCTTTCTTGCAGTTCCACTGATACCGGGCGAGCGCTTCGTCCTCGTCCTTTTGGTGCGACAGAATGGTCTTGAGGGCGTCGGCAGCCAGCATGCCCGTACGCATGCCCTGATAAATGCCTTCTGCCGTGGCCGGATGCGTCATCCGTCCGGCTTCACCGATGACGACGCGCCCCGGCGAAAAGAGCTTGTCGATTTTGAAGCTGTACGAAATCGGATGTCCCTTGAAGCCGCCAACTTGGGTCGCGCCATGGAGGCGTTTGGCGTAGTGCTTGTCCAAGAACGCCTGGAACATTTGCCGGGCGTTTTTGTCGTGCGCGTCGTCGCCATAGCAAATGCCGATGTTGACGCGGGTTGGACCCTCCGGAAAGAGCCACCCGTACCAAGGCAGCACAGCAGGGTCGAACACCATCTCGACGTGTTCTGGCGTGAAAGGAACGTTGTCCCACCAGCCCATGATGGCTTGAATGAGTTGTTTCTTGTCGCTGCGCAGCGTGAACAGCGAATGGGCGCCGTCGGCGACGATGGTGTAGCGACAACGGATTTCACGACCGTCCATCGCTCGGAAACCCACCACACGTTCGCCTTCGAAGAGCAGTTGTCGCGTCAGAAAGTGGGGAACGAATCGTGTGCCCAGTGACTGCGCACGCTGCAGCAAGGTGTGGTCCAGGATGCGGCGATGACAGATCACCGCCGCGGCAGCATCGCCCCCCGAGAGGAACACCTCTTTGTCGCTTGGGGTGACCAGGCGCAGACCCTTGATGGGGTAGCTGAGTGGCTCAACCGCCTCCCAAACGCCCAACGCTTTGAGTACACCGATGCCCTTGGGAGAGAGACCGCTGCCGCACGTCTTGTCGCGCGGAAAGTCCTCGCGGTCTGTCAGGACGACGTCGTGGATGCCCAGTTGTCCCAAGTGCAGCGCTGCCGCCGTGCCTGCGGGCCCTGCGCCAATGATGCCGACCTGCGCCTCAATGACCTGATTTTCACGTGCCATGGAGCGCACAATCACCCCAGGCGGGTGTTTCTGTCACGCGCTTCATGCGCGTCGGCGCGGTGCTTCACGACCGGCGGCCCGACGGTTCAACGCGGCGCCCGCGAACGGTGAGCCCCTCCCGTCGAAGCCGCGACGCCTGTTCCAGGGCAACGGCTTGGGCCAAGGTGCCATCGGAACGGATAACGCGCCACCACGGCGTGCCAGGCAGCCGACGCAGCGATTTCGCCACATGACGCGCGCCGCCCCAGCGGCCGGCACGTGCAGCGACGGAGCCGTAGCTCATGACCTGGCCACGCGGAATGCCGCGCACGATGCGCGCCACTGCGCGGTCGAAATCCGAAAGTTGAACCGAGCTTCTAGCTGCCACCTTCAACAAATGAACGCAGGCGCTTGCTGCGCGAAGGGTGGCGAAGCTTTCGCAGCGCCTTGGCTTCGATTTGTCGGATGCGTTCACGGGTGACCTCGAAGTCCTGGCCAACTTCTTCGAGGGTGTGGTCGCTTTTCTCCCCGATGCCAAAGCGCATGCGAAGCACTTTTTCTTCGCGAGGCGTCAGCGTGGCGAGCACTTTCCGAGTTTGTTCGGCGAGGTTCATGTTGATGACGGCGTCGGACGGCGACACGAGGCTCTTGTCTTCGATGAAGTCGCCCAAGTGAGAGTCTTCTTCTTCGCCAATCGGCGTTTCCAAAGAAATGGGCTCTTTCGCGATCTTGAGTACCTTGCGGACCTTGTCGAGCGGAAGCTCCATCTTTTCGGCGATCTCTTCGGGCGTTGGTTCGCGCCCGATTTCTTGGACCAAGTATCGACTCGTGCGGATGAGCTTGTTGATGGTCTCAATCATGTGCACCGGAATTCGAATGGTGCGGGCTTGGTCGGCGATGGCGCGTGTGATGGCCTGGCGAATCCACCACGTGGCGTACGTGGAGAACTTATACCCGCGCTTGTATTCGAACTTATCGACCGCCTTCATGAGGCCGATGTTGCCTTCTTGAATCAAGTCCAAGAACTGCAAGCCACGGTTGGTGTACTTCTTGGCAATCGACACGACGAGTCGGAGGTTGGCCTCAACGAGTTCGGCCTTGGCCCGTTCGGCTTTGCGCTCACCGATGCGAATCGCATCGTAGTTTCGCCGCAGCGCGTCGGCGGGAAGGTTGGCGTCTTCTTCCACGGCACGAATTTGTTTCACAGCGCTCCGAACATCCCGGTCCAAAGACTCCAGCTGTTCGGGGTGGAGCCCCAGGCGCTTCTGAAGCTTCTTGGACTCCGCAGCGTTGTCGCGCGCTTCGCGCAAGAGCGGTCGCAAGTCGCGCATCGGAACGCCGATCTGGCGTTCCAGAACACGCAACTCGGTCTCGGCCTTGTCGACGCGTTCAATCAAAGCCTTGATGTTGCCGACGATGCGGTCAATTTGCTTCTTGTTGAGGCGCATTTCCTCAATCAACTCGCCCATGGAGACGCGGTGGTCTTTCAACGCTTGCTTGAGCTCGCGCCGACGAACTTCAGACAGCTTCTTCTTGGAGACGAGTTCTTCGTCAATGGCGTCGCACTCTTTGGCGACTTTTCGGAATTTTTCAATCTGCTTACAGATTTGCTCGATGCGATTGAGCTCGCTCTGGGCGAGCGTGATTTCTGCCGTCTCGCCTTCGCCAGCGACTTCTTCGACGGCCTCTTCAGCGTTCTCACCCGCGGGCTCTTCTGGGGCGTCTTTGACAACTTCACGCACGCGAAGTTTTCCGGTTCGCAGTTTGTTCCCGATGTCGAGAATCTCGGCGACCGCCACGCGACAGGCCAGCATGGCTTGCAGGACTTCTTTTTCGCCTTCTTCGATGCGCTTGGCGATTTCGACTTCGCCCTCGCGGGTGAGGAGCGACACCGATCCCATTTTCCTCAAGTATAAACGAACTGGGTCGTTCGACTTGGCGCCGGGCTCTTCTTTTTCTTCCTCTTCTTCTTCCTCTTCCTGCTGCTGGTTTTGAGTTTCTTCAGACGCAGTGACTGTCGGTTTGACTTCGGTGCCCTGCGCCGCCTTTTGGGCGTCGACAATCTCGATGTCGTTGTCACCGAACATCGACATGACGTCGTCGATTTGTTCGGAAGACACGATGTCAGCGGGAAGGGCGTCGTTGACTTCTTCGTAAGTCAGGTAGCCCTTCTGGCGTCCGGTCTCGAGTAGATCTTTGACTTCCTTGCGCTCGACGACCGCTTCTTCTTCGGTTTCGTCTTCGACGGCGTCAGGGTCCACCTCAATCGCTGCGGCGATTTCTTCTGCCGCCTCTTCGGGATCAAGCTCGTCGGATGCGGCAGCTGGGGGCCGCTTCGCCTCCTGGGGTGCCCGGGCTGGCGCAGTCGCGGCTTTCGCCGATTTTGCATCCACCGGCGCTTTCTTCTTCAGCTCTTTTTCCTTGGCGGAATTCGGCGCGGCTTTTTTGGAAGACTTCGGCTTTTGCGGCTTGGACATAGAGGCTTTGGGCTCCTCGTGGGGCGAGCGGGAGGGTCTAGACCGAACTCCCTGGGCTTTTCAATCAATGTGCTCGGGGAGAGGGCAGCGGGGTGGGAGCCCCGACTGTGGCCAATACCCTGCGTTTCAGCTCAAGGAGAGCATTGCGGTCGGTTTGCAGGCGGCGGGTTTCTTCGGAAAGCTCCTCGGGTGCGGTTAATTGCTGCATGGCGCGCTGGTTTTCGCGCAAATCGTCTTCGATGCGTTTAAGCCGCAATTTCGACACAAGTCCGCGAAATACCTCTTCAAGGTGCGCTTCTGCCTCTGGAAGTTGCCGCAATGCGGCCTCCAAGGCGTGTCGAACGGGCTCACTGGCTTCAAATAACGCGTCCTGGGGCGATTCGCCGCCGGCGACGTGAGCGAGGGTCGCCCGGAGCCCAGGGTGTGACACCTCGTCGGCAGTCCGTTCCGGGTCGGTCGCAGAAAGCCGAGGCAGGCGCAAAAGGGCGGCGACAAACGCAGTTTCCAGGGTTTCCGGGGGGCGTTCCTTCTTTGTCGT
The DNA here is from genome assembly GCA_046155985.1 of Myxococcaceae bacterium. Classification (GTDB taxonomy): domain Bacteria; phylum Myxococcota; class Myxococcia; order Myxococcales; family Myxococcaceae; genus JBJXGM01. The sequence goes on from JBJXGM010000022.1 coordinate 74,994, forward strand.
GGGGGCAACCGCTGGCGCTGGCGAGGACACGGGCGTTCTCAAGACGGGCTTGCCGCGAAGCGCGGACTCAAGGTCGGTCACAGGCAGCCCCGCATGGCGCGAAAGCGCCGACAAGAAGGCAGACCGCACGAGACCGTTCGGAAGTTGTCCAACGATTGGGCGCAGCCGGTCAAACCCCCGCATTTTGTCTTCAAAAAGAGAGGCTGCTCCCTCGGGGAGGACGCGCTCGAGCAAGTGATGGGAGAGTGGCTGCGCCTTGTCGAGCAGTGCGCGGACCCCGGCTTCTCCCACTTTTTTGGCGTAGGTGTCGGGGTCTTCTCCTTGAGGCAAAAGGGCCACGCGGGAGGACGCCCCTTGTGCCAGAAGAATGCCGGCCAGGCGCTCGACAGCGTTCTGGCCAGCCGCATCACCGTCCAAAAGCAGCACAAGCTCTCGGGCTTCGGCGCGCATCAGCAGTTTGAGGTGCCCCGGCGTCAGCGCCGTGGAGCAAAGCGCAACGGTGTTCGTGACACCGACTTGATGCAGACCGATGCAGTCAAAATAGCCTTCCACCAACACCGCGGACTTGCGCCGCCGAATCTCTTCACGCGCGACGTCGAGGCCATAGAGAACATCACTCTTGCTGTAGAGCGGTGACTCGCGGGAGTTGAGGTACTTGGGGCCCTGGTCCCCCAAGAGGAGCCGACCGCCGAACGCGATGGGTCGCCCCTCGGGTGAGCGAATCGGGAACATCAGCCGTCCACGGAACGTGTCGTAGTGCCCATCGCTGCGTTGCCGCCTTGCGACAAGGCCCGCACGCTCGCCGCCTTCCAAGAGTCCGGCTTTTCCGAGTGCCTCGGCCAGCGTGCTCCAAGCAGTAGGGGCCCAGCCTAGGCCAAACCCTTTGGCGACAAGCTCTGGCACGCCGCGTTCCGCCAGGTAGCGCCGTCCTTCGGCGCCCAACTCGGGGTGCGACAGCTGTGTGGTGAAAAACTGCTGCGCGAAATCGGTTGCTTCTTTGATGCGCTGGCGGTCGCGCAGGGCCGGGTCGGCGGCAGCTTCGAGATCGACACCCACTTCGCGCGCCAAATCCTTCACCGCGTCGACAAACGTTTTTCCCAAAATCCTTTGGACGAACGAAATCGCGTCTCCGCCAGCACCGCAACCGAAACACTTGTAGCGATTGATTTCAGGGGTGACTTGAAACGAGGGCGTTTTCTCTTCGTGAAAAGGGCATCGGCCCTTGAAGCTGCGGCCGGCCTTCTTGAGCTCGACGTGCCGCGACACCAGCCCCACCAGGTCGACGCGCTCGACGACTTCTTGAATCTTGTGTTCCGGTATCAGCACGCCGAAACCGCCACGCCTAGGAGAGTTTGGCCAGCGCCGCCTTGACGGCGTCTGAAATGGCCTTTCCTTCAGCTTTGCCTTGCACTTTGGGCATCAGGGCTTTCATCACCGCGCCCATGTCTTTGGGCCCTTTGGCCCCCGAAGCCGTCACCGCCGTGGCGACTTCACGCGCGAGGTCATCGGCGGAAAGCTGCGGGGGCAGGTAGTTTTGGAGAATCTGAATTTCTTTTTCTTCCTTCTCGGCGAGTTCGGCACGTCCGCCCGCACGAAACTGCTCGACCGAGTCGCGCCGCTGCTTGATGAGGCCGGCGATGACTTGAAGAACGCCCCCATCGTCCAGCGCCTTTGCGCCGGGCTCGACTTCTTTGTACTTCACGGCGCTCTTGAGCATGCGCAGCACCGACAACGTGAGCTCATTCTTACTGCGCATCGCGTCTTTGAGTTCTGCGTCGAGTCGTTCTTTGAGGGTGGCCATTCAAAAACTCCATCCCCGGGCCGCGAACGACCCGGGGAGCAGGTTCAACTAAACAATCTTCCGACTCTTCTTCACCGCGCGTTTCTTGGCGGCGAGGCGCTTCTTCTTGAGACGAACAGACGGTTTCTCGTAATGCTCACGCTTACGAATTTCCGAAAGGATGCCGGCTTTTTCCGTCGCCTTTTTGAACCGCTTCAGGGCGCTTTCGATGGATTCTCCATCTTTGACGCGAATTCCAGCCATGCTGTCACCTCCCTTCGGTGGGAGGGGCGCCATACCACAAAGGACTCTGCGTGAAACCTCTGGTCATTGTGATTGCGGATTCCGCCACGGCGGACCAAGGCGACATATCTGTTTGGCAAGGCCTTGCCGCCCTCGGCGAGGTGCGTTGTTTCCCTCGAATGACGCCGACGGAAGTCGTCCAAAAGTGCCAAGACGCCGACGCGGTGCTCACCAACAAGGTGCTCTTCGACGCTGCGGTGCTGAGTCACCTGCCCAAACTTCGATATCTCGGTGTGACCGCGACGGGCACCAATGTGGTGGACCTGCCGGAAGCGGCACGGCGCGGCATCGTCATCACCAACGTTCCCAGCTACACCCACACGTCGGTCGCACAGATGGTGCTCGCGCTCGTGTTGCATTTCACCCAAGGCGTCTCGATACACAGCCAACGGGTCAAGGCAGGCGATTGGGCGAGGGCGAAAGACTTTTGCTTTCTCGTGCAGCCCATCCACGAGCTTGCCGGGAAACGCGCGCTCATCCTGGGTCTTGGGACGATTGGTCAGGCCGTCTCGCGTGGGTTTGAAGCCCTGGGGATGCAGGTGCTCGCAGCAACGGTTCCGGGGTCTGCCCCCAAGGCAGGCCGCGTTTCACTTGAGACGGCGCTCCCGGACGCCGACGTGGTGACACTTCACTGCCCCCTGACAGCGGCGACACGCGAAATGGTGGACGCTGGGTTTTTGGCGCGCATGAAACCAGGCGCGATTCTCATCAACACCGCGCGAGGCGGCCTGGTGGACGAGAATGCGCTCGTTGCGACGTTGAAATCCGGCCGGCTGCTGGGGGTTGGCCTCGACGTCTTAAGCGTCGAACCCCCAAAGCCCCACCACCCGCTGCTGGACCCCAATGCGAGCTACGCCGACCGCGTTGTCGTCACGCCCCACATCGCCTGGGCGACGGATCAAGCACGCGGGCGGCTGGTGTCCGAATCGGTCGCCAACGTGCTGGCCTGGGCGCGCGGCGAGGCGCGCAACCAGGTGGCCTGAGCGTTCTAGAAAAGCTTGAAGCTGACAAGCACGGCGACGTCAGCCTCGAGCGAAAAGTGCGCGGGGTAGGCGTCCGCGCAGCCTTCGGCAGTCAAGTCAAACGCCCAAGGAGAGTCGGTCGCAAGCGTTCCCAAAAGGGCAACGCCATCGGGGTTCAGGACGGCGCTCGCTTGCGCGTCGGCGGTCAGCGAAAGTGGGTCAAACGAGGCGAGCGGCGTGCGGTCGGTTGAACCGACGTCGGATACCCAAATTGCGCCACTGACAGTGGTCGCGACAGAGGTGGGCTGGGTCTGAGGATTCACGACCGTCACGTCTGCGCGTCTGACTTCCACAGCCGTCACGCGGTCCTTCAAGCTTTCAAAAACCCCGATGTCTGTCAGGTCGACAGTTCGCGTGTTCAGGGTGCAGGCACCGCCCGCTGGGGCTTGGGAAGCGTCAACATTAAATGCGCGCTCAATGGTGATTTCGCGGGTGCAAGCTGACGCAACGAGAAGGGCCAACGGAAGAAGAACGCGGGACATGCGGATACCTCAAGGGAAAGAGTCCGCGACAACCTAGGCAGACTTGGCCCGCTGGGCAAGGGGGGCTAGGCGCCACTCAGGCGCTTGCTCGCGACCCGGTTCCGGCCGGCTTGTTTGGCCCGGTAGAGGTAGCGGTCAGCCTCCGCGAGGAGTTCTTCGGCCTGCGAATAGTCCGCGTCGTGCAGCGTGGCGAGGCCCAGACTGATGGTGACCTTGATGGTGGTTCCCGCGAAAACAAAGTCGGTACCTTCGACAACCCGTCGGCAACGCTCCGCGCAGCGGTGTGCCTGTTCGTCGCCGGACTCGCGCAAAAGCAGCCCAAACTCCTCTCCGCCCGTTCGTGCAAAGACATCCTCTGTCCGGACAACGTCGTTCACGCGCTGAGCAATCTGCGTCAAGACGAAGTCCCCCGCGAGGTGGCCGTAGGTGTCGTTCACCCGCTTGAAGTGGTCGACGTCAAACACGACGACGGAAAGGGGTGTTTGGCGGCGGACGCTGTAAGCGAACTCCTTGCGAAGGCCTTCGATGAAATACTTCTTGTTGAAAAGACGGGTCAGGCCGTCGCGGGTGGCCGACTCGTAGATGCTGCGCTGGTACTGCTCTTCCAGCTGGTCTTGCCAAGAGAATTTGAGCACCGTCGACGGGCCAAGCTGCACCTGGTCGCCATCCACCAGCGGAGAAATATCCACAGGGTTTCCGTTGACGAAGGTTCCGTTTGTCGAACCCAGGTCAACGAGCTGATAGGCGCCACTCGGTGTTTGGATGACGCGGGCGTGCTTTCGCGAGATGCCTTCGTCGTCGATGTGAAACTCAGCGTCCAAGCTTCTGCCGAGCGTGGTTTCAGCGCGTTCGAGCTTGAACATCTTGCCCACGACGCCGGGTGAGTGGGCAGAAATGACAACAAAATAAGCCTGTTCCCGTCGTTGCTGGACGACGGGGGACACGGCGTGAACGGAAGTCTTGTCCTCCTGGCTCATGTTCAGAGTGTAGCCGTGAGGCGGACCGATACAATAGGGATTGGGTGAGCGCTCATTTCTGACTACAAGCACGCCCGTGAACGCCATTCTGCTTTGCGCCATCGCGGTCTCACTGAGCCAGGGCCTGGGACTTCCTGGTGGGCTGGACGTCACCCACTTGTCGCAAAGTGCGCGCGGTGAGCTGGCGATTTTTCTACGAGACGAGTTCTGCTATTGCGGCTGTCCTCAGTCCGTCGAAGAGTGTCTGGCCAAGCACCCGAGTTGTCGTCATGCGCGAAGGATGACCGGGCTGGCGGCGTCTTTGGCAGAGCAGGGTACGGCTTCGGGCGAAATGTCGCTGACGCTGGGCACGTACTACCAGTCGTTTGGGGCGCCGAGAAAAGCGCTCTTACCGGACGCCAGGCTGTGCAAGGGCCCGCCCAAGGCCGTCATCACCATCGTCGAGTTTTTCGATTTCGAATGCCCCGCCTGCAATCACGTGCGGCCGTGGCTGAACGACCTTGTCCAAAAAAACAAAGACGTTCGGCTCTGTGCCGTGCCTTTCCCGCTGCCCGGGCATCCCCACGCGCAGCCCGCTGGCCGGCTCGCGCTGCTCGCGCGGGACCGCGGGAAGTTTTGGGACATCTATGAATCCATTTTTGAGCACCAGCGCGAATTGTCGGTTCCGCTCCTCACGCAGCTGGCCGCGAAAGTCGGTGTGAAGGCCGAGGAGGTGCGCGCTGCGCTCGCGAACGGCCGCTACCAAGACGAGTTGCGAAAGATGGTGGCCCTGGGCCGTGAGAGCGGTGTTCACAGCACGCCATCCTTGTTTCTCAATGGTCGTCCGTTTCTTCTGCCTTTGCGCGCCGAAGCGCTGCAGCATGCACTCGACGATGAGCGAGAATGGCAGCGCAGCGGGAAGAAATGGGCCAAGGACTGACGCCGTCACCGCTTCCTTACCTCACGCAGCGGATTCCACCCGCCGGAGGAACCGTCAAGGCCTCGCCTGAGGACTTCGTCGTCGAGGAAGTGCCCGCCTATCTGCCAAAGGGGGAAGGGGAGTTTCTTTACCTCTGGGTGGAAAAGGCCGGCCACGACACGCCGTGGGTCGCCTCCCAGCTCGCCAAGGGCCTGGGAATACCGCCGCGCGACGTTTCATACGCGGGGCTGAAAGACCGCCACGCCATGACGCGTCAGTGGTTCTGCGTGCCGGCCCGCTGTGCGCCGCAGCTCGAAGGCGTGAGCGTACCGGGTGTCAGCGTGCTGGAAAGCCGGCGCCACACCAACAAGCTTCGCACCGGGCACCTGGTGGCCAATCGTTTTCAGCTGCGTTTGCGTGAAGTGCGCGACGTCGATGCGGCACACGCTGTTCTGCATCAACTCTCACGCGAAGGTTTGCCCAATTTCTTTGGGACGCAGCGTTTTGGCGCAGGTGGCGACAACGCGGCCAAAGGCAAAGCCCTGCTGTTGGGCCATGGCGCGCAAGAACGCGACCGTTTTCGGCGACGTCTCTTTCTGTCCGCGTATCAGTCGGAACTGTTCAACCGCATGCTCGCACAACGGATGATGCTGGATGAGTTTGCGCGTGCGCTTTTGGGCGATGTCATGCAAAAGGGGGATTCCGGTTCGGTGTTCCGCTGTGAGTCACCGGAAGCTGACCAGCCCCGCGTGACCGCGCAGGAGATTCACCCCGCAGGCCCCATGTTTGGGACGAAGCTCTTTGCAGCCGCCGGGGGAGTTGCCGAACGCGAGGCAGCGGTGCTGGCAGAAGAAGGCCTTGGCCTCGACACCTTTCGTGCGGGAGGTGGCGAAACGCAGGGCGCTCGGCGGGCCTATCGTGTGAAGTTGTCCGATCTTCAGTTCGCGTTTGAAGGTCGTGACTTGCGACTCTCGTTCCAGCTTCCGAAGGGCAGCTACGCGACCGGTGTGCTGCGAGAGATTGTGAAGGACGAAAGCCTTAGGCCCGCTCAGGAAAGCTCTGCAACTTGATGTTAAACGTTATTCTTTATAAAGTTCTGAGGTGTCGCCTGCAGACCAACTTCGACAGATTCTCCGGGCAAGTGGGCTGACGCAAGCGAACCTGGCAAGCCAGCTTGGCGTTTCATTCGTCACGCTCAATTCTTGGATCAACGGCAAGTCCACGCCTCGCCGAAAAGCGCTTTCGAAACTTGAGGCCGCCTACCTTCAGTTCGTCGGGGGAACGCCACTCTCGGAGGAAAATCGCTTCACCCTCATTTCAGCAGCGGAGAAGTTGTCTTTCGACGCTCATCGGTTGACGAGCGACCCGAGACTGTTTGAGCGGCTGGTCGTCGCGATGACGTACCACACAGATGCCATTGAGGGCAGCACGATGACGCTGCCCGATACGCGCGCAGTCTTGCTGGAGGGACGAACCCTCGCGAATCGGACATGGGTCGAACAACTTGAAGCGCGGAATCACCATGCGGCCCTCACTTGGCTTTTGGGGGAGTTTCGAGCCGACGGTTTCGTGGTTTCCGAAGCGCTCATCCTGGGTCTCCATCTGAGGCTCACGAACGGAATCTTGAGCGACGCAGGCTCATATCGAAAACACGCCGTGAGAATCGCCGGAACGCGAGTCGTTGTCGCGAACCCCCTCCGAATTCATGAGCTCATCCGAGACTTATGCCGGCGCATCCCAAGCGCTGAAAAAACACCGGTTCGCACGCTCGCGTTTCAGCACGCGGCTTTCGAAAAGATTCACCCTTTTGCCGATGGCAACGGACGGGTCGGAAGGCTGTTGCTATTCGCCCTGGCACTTGGTGCAAACCGCGTTCCGCCTGTCGTTCAGCGCGAGCGCCGCGCGGTGTATTTCCGTGCTTTGGAATTGGCGCAGGTCAAGGAGAACATGGCTCCGTTGGAGCAGTTTCTCGCCGAATCGATGCTCGCCACTTGGGACTTCTTGAAGCGGAAGTGACTGATTTTGAAAAGGAACGCGGCCACTTTGGCGCGTTGTGTGCGTTTCAGAGACTCGGCAACACGTTGGGCCACGCGCCCAACGAAATTTCCGCCACGGAATTGGACGTCCTCAACGATATTTTTTTTGGAGATTTGACGCCGCTTTGGGAGATGGCGAACGCGGCATGGAGAAACCTCCTGGAGCGCACCATTGGCCCTTTCCTCCAAAATATCGGCAGTCGCGTCATCGGAAGTTTGCCCTCGACGACGGTCTTGAACGCCGCGAACGCGCAGGTACTCGCCTGCTTGAAGGCGTGGGAAGAACCCGAGAAAAGGGTGGAGGAACTCGGCCGTTTGGCCAGTGCGCTTCGAGGCCTGTCGGAAGCCGTGCCCGCGTACCAAGGACAACTCAATCTCCTGGCGCGCGCGTGCGAGGTTCCCGCTTGGTTACCGCCAGTGCGAGACGCGGTCGGCGGAGTTCAGTGATTTCGCTCCACCCCAGCATCGATCGCGAGCTGTTCACAAAAGAGCGAAGTGCGCCAGCTTGAGCGAGGATACGGCCGCCTTGTTCAGGAGCCCTGTGAGCCGAGAGACTCTCACGAAAAAGTGTCGCATGCATGCGCTCGGGCTTCTTTTGACCGCTGCTCTGGGTTGCACAAAGCCACCCGAATCACCGCACGCGACGACGGCCTGTCACTTCGAAGGTGTTAGCGAACCTGTGCAGTGCGGCACGGCCGATGTTCCGTTTGCCGTGTGGCGTTCGCTGTCCGCGAGGCCATTGGGCGACCCGCTCATCGTGCTCACGGGCAGGTGGGGTGCAGAACCTCTTGGCGCCGCAGTGCGTTTTCGTTCTGCGTTCGAGCGCGTTCGGCGTCGCCGGGATGTGGTTTTTGTGGGTGCGCCCGATACGCCAAACCCCACATGTGAACCTTCGGCCAACGCACCCGTCGCGGCGCGCTACAGTTTCTTGCCCTCGCCCGAGTGCGCTTCTGCCCTTTGGGCATCTGGCGCTCGCGGTGGCGTTACGGTGGAGAACGTGGAGTCGGTGCGGCGAAAACTGAACGCGTCTCGACTCAATCTGTGGGCTGAGGGCGTGGCCGCCAGAACCGCGTGGGCATACGCCACGGCGTTTCCAGGCCTGGTGAACACCTTGGTCGTGGACGGGGTTCCACCGCAGGCGTCATTGGCACAAACGTTTGTGGCCAGGGCGGCCAGCGTGCGCGACGCCATGGTGGAGCGCTGTGCAGCGAACGCATCGTGTGCGAGCACGTATCCGGACCTTCGTGCAGGTCTTGCAGCGCTCCTGGCGTACGCGAGTCGGGGCATCGACGTGGACGGCGCGCATCCCGTCACGGGCGTTCGAGGGCGGGAGCAGCTTCCGCCCGAGGCGGCATTCCTTGCGCTGACCGCGTTGCTCGAGCTGAAGCAAGGTCCCAGCGTCCTGCCGCGCGCCATTCACGAGCTGAAGAAGGGCAGACTGGAACTGCTGTTGGGTTTGGCACCCACACTGCGTTTTGGGCTGCCGACGGACAGTGCGCCGGCCGCGCTGCTGGCCGAATTCTGTGCTGGGGCGGATGTCGCAGCGTCGAATGCCCTCGAAGTCCGGCGGCAGCGCGTGTGTGGACCGTGGAAGGCCGACGTGCCGCAACCCGGGCGTCGCGTGGGCGTCCCCACATTGTTTCTCTCCGCGGAGTTCGACCCCCTCTTCTCGAGAGAAAGCGCAGAGCTCGCACTGCGGAACGCGCCGAACGGACGACACATTCACATTGCCGGGGCGACCAGGCGTGTCAGCGATCTCGAGTGCGGCCCCTTGGTGCTTGAGGCGTTCATCGCCAGCGCCGACGTTCAGGTGAAGGGACTCGACTGTTGGCAGGGCCTGGCGCTCGACTTTGAGGGGGCGTTGCCATGATTGAAGTGACGTCGCTCCAAAAAAGCTTCGGGACGATTCGGGCGGTGAGAGACGTTTCTTTTACAGCAAGCGATGGTGAAGTGACTGCGCTGTTGGGCCCCAACGGTGCGGGCAAGACGACGACCCTGCGCATCATCTACGGACTTGTTGCCCCCGATGGCGGGAGTTCACGCGTCGACGGCCGCTCGTCGCAAAGCGCCCCAGTGGAAGTGCGACGACGCCTGGGTGTCTTGTCGGACGCACGCGGATTGTACCCACGGCTCACGGCGCGCGAACACGTTCGGTACTTCGGTCGCTTGCACGGTCTTGAAGGTGACGCGCTGGAACGTCGTGTCGATGTGATGCTTTCCGAACTGGAACTCGTGCCGCTCGCGAACCGTCGGGTGGGCGGTTTTTCGTTGGGCGAGCGCATGAAAGTCGCCATCGCACGAGCGCTGGTGCATGACCCGCCGAACGTTCTGTTCGATGAACCGACACACGGGCTCGATGTCGTGGCGCTGCGCGCCCTGCGTGCCCTGATTCTTCGGCTGCGTGCCCAGGGGCGCTGCGTGCTCCTCTCCAGCCATGTCATGCAGGAAGTGATGGCGGTCTGTGATCGCTTGGTCGTCATCTCCAACGGCTGCACGGTGGCGTCGGGAACGCCTGCAAGCCTGCTGCAACAAGAAGCCACCTCAGATTTGGAAGAAGCGTTTGTGCGGACACTCGCTCGCGCGCCCGTTTTGGAGACGCCGCGATGACCGCGATTGAGGCCATCTTTAGAAAAGAATGGCTCGACCACGTGCGGGATGGGCGTTCGATGTCCGCCGCCCTCGCCATTCCGTTGGTGGGGCCTGTCTTATTGACCGTTGTTCTGCACCTCTTGACCCTATGGATGGGCCAACAACGCCCCTTGTTGATTGACATCGAGGGTGGCGCCCATGCGCCAGAGCTCATCCACTTTCTACAAGAGCGAGGTGCCGAGGTTCACCTGCGCGATGATGTCGAGCGCCGCGTCCGTGAGCGAATGGCGGACGTTGCACTGCGCGTGCGCAAGCCGCAGGCCACTTCCGCCGAGGGCGCCGGGTCGTGGCGTGTTGAAGTCGTCACGGATGGTGGTCGTCCGCAGGGGGCTGGGGCGTTGCGTCGGCTGGAATTGCTTTTGGAACAGTACGCCGAGCGCATGCGGACACAGCGGCTGCGGTTTCGCGGCATCGCGCCCGAAATCGCGCGGCCGCTGCAAGTCGATATTCGAGATGTCTCAACGCCCGAGCAGCAGGCAGGGCGCATCCTCAATGCGGTGCCCTTGTTTCTCCTGTTGGCCGCTTTTTTGGCCAGCGCGCAAGTCGCACTGGACGCCGCCGCGGGCGAGCGCGAACGGGGTTCGCTGGAGCCGCTGCTGCTTAATCCGCTTCGTGCATCCGACGTTGTCATCGGCAAGTGGCTTTCTGCCGTGGCGCTGGGCTTGCTCGGAACTGTTGTGACGGCAGGCGTGACCGCTGGCCTCCTCTCGCGGGTGCCTCTCGAGGAGCTCGGCGTTCGGGCGTCGGTGGGGCTCACGTCGCTGGCGACCGCGCTCTCGATTTTGGCACCCCTGGTCGCCTTTACGGCGGCGCTGCAGCTGCTGCTGTCGATTTGGGCCAGAAGCTACAAAGAAGCTCAAACTTACGTGTCATTGGTACTTCTGCTCCCCACGGCACCAGGCGTCGTTCTCGCGCTCAATCCCAGTGAACCGGCAGCGTGGACATCGCTTGTGCCGGCGCTGGGGCAACAGGTGCTCTTGCTGCAATGGGTGCGCGGCGAAAGCATCCCCGCTGCGCAACTTGGGCTTTCTTGGCTCGGCTGCGTTCTGGCAGCCGCCGTGACGCTCTGGGGCTGCGCCGTGTTGCTGCGTCGAGAGGTCGTGATTCTAGGACGTTAGCCTCGGGGGGGAATGGATGGGGGGGGTCGGTCTGGTCGGAATGTTCAGAGTCACCTAGCCTTGTGTAGGTGCACTTTCGATTCTCGGCGATAGCAAGCGCTTTGGCGTTGGTGGCGTGTCAATCGTACGACTTTGAGCCCGTTGTCCCTGCTGCGATTTCGCAGACGGCACAGACGACGGTCATCGAGTTTCAGGGTCAGAAACCCAACGTGATGTTGGTCGTTGACCGTTCCGGCTCGATGTCATCCATCATCCCGTGCGGTACCGGCAGCTGCCCGACGAGGCTCCAAGCGGTCAAAAACGCGATGGGCGTGTTCTTGCCTGCCAATCCGACGCTCGGGCGATTCGGCCTGGTTCGCTATGGCATGGGCGGAGCCGATGAATGCCGTGCCCCCGCAGTCGGCGACATCAACGTGGGCATCCCCCAGGTCGACGACGCGGACACGTCCGCACTCACGGCAGCGGCAACGCAGTCGAACGCCGCGATTCAGGCGTTGAACGCTGACGGTTCCACACCGACGGGCCCGACACTGAACATGTTGAGAGACTACGCGGCGCTTCGGGACCCCGGTCGCGAAAATTTCGTTTTGCTCCTGACCGACGGACTTCCCAACTGCAACGCGAGCAACCCGAACACCTGCAGCAACCCGACGGCCTGTCAGTGCACGCGGGCCACCTGCTCTGTCGCTGCCGGCACATGCGCGACGGGATGCTTAGACCAATCGGGTGCGGCGGCGGCGGCCGCAGGACTTCGCGATGTCGGAATCAAGACGGTTGTCGTCGGCTTTGGCGCCGATTTGAACAGCGGCACCGCCTTTAATGTTCTCAACGCCGTGGCGATTGCCGGTGGATTTGGACGGCCGTGCGACAGCGACACGGATTGCAACAGCGGGGACAGTTGCGACATCGCGCAAAAGCAGTGCAACACCGTTCGCTTCTACAGGGCGCAGGATGCCGATGAGCTCGGGCTTGTCCTCGCCGCTGTGAGCGGCCGGCTGTCAGACCCCTGCGTGTTTGACCTGCAGGACCCACCCCAGGACCCCGATCTCTTGGTGGTTCGGGTGAATGGAACGTCGATTGGCGGTAGCCCGAACACGTGGACTTTGGAAAACAACAACAGCCGGATTCGATTCCACGGTTCGTTCTGCGACACGCTGAACGCTGCGACGCCCGCCAATCCGGTACAGCTGGTGATTCAAAGCGTCCAAGCGTTGTAGGACGCCCCACAACGCGGAAAGCCTAGCAGGCTGCTGAAAAACTGCTGCGCGTCCCATCTGCGGCGTTGCGGGCCCCTCCTTTCGTCCTCACGTACAGAGAGCACGCTGCGGCGAAAGGGCCTCCCGCGCCTGGCATCTCGGCCTGC
>JBJXGM010000053.1:0-7843 GCA_046155985.1 Myxococcaceae bacterium
CGCTGGATCCGGCGCTCTTGGAGGACGCCCTGGCGCGGCATGCACGGGTGGTTGTGGATGCGTCGGTGGCCCCTCCTGTCATCGCGGGCCTTCTGATGACACAGCGAACGATCGTTGTGGATGCCGCGGGCGGCGTGGATGCTGAGTTGCAGCACTTTCGGGTGACCGCGCGCGAGGACGCCATGTTGCGCACGGATCGGGCTTTTGTTCGCCTCACTTCCGCCGGCGTTGAGATGCTCGGGAATCGCATCGTTGTGCGTGCCCGCGAAGTGGCGAAGATTCTCGGACGTCTCGTGAAGCTCAACTGATCGACAGGATTCCGATGGGAATCGTCGACCCAACCGAAGGCGTCTTAGACTTCCTGGACCGTCTTTCACCCGGAAGGGGTCGCCTATCCTAAGGCGTTGCCGAAGACAGGCCGTATTTTTCGGGGTGTTCGAAAACCAGGGCAGCAGCGAGAACTCGCGGAACATAGTCGCGGGTTTCTTCGGGCAACAGCTTGAGCCGGTACAAGTGCCAGAAGTCGCGCTTCTTGTAGCCACCAGGTTCCTTCGCCACTCGGTGGAGCGCGCTGCGGACGCCGTTTTCTCCACGGTTGTAGCTCGCCAGCGCCAGCATGAACGACTCCTGCCCAAACTCAATGAGCAATTTGGAAAGGTAGCAGGCGGCCGCCATGCTCGCTTTGGCGGGAACGTACCGCTGATCGACGGAGGGACTGACAGTGATGTGGCAGGCGCGGGCCGTTGCGGGCATGAGCTGCCACATTCCCGCGGCGCCCGATCTGGCGTTGTGCGCCTGCGGATCAAACCGCGACTCCGTGAATGCGATGTAGCCCAGCTCCACCGGCAACTCACTTTTGGCCAGTGCTGCCGAAATTTCTGGCCAATGCCGACGCCGACGCGCGTCGTTTGAACGCAATGCTGGGCTGGCGACCAGTTCGGCGACCATCGCCTGAAGCGTTGTCTTGAAGTTGGGCGGAATGACGTAGGTCTCCGCGTTGAAGCTCTTCAGCAGTTTCCGGAAATCACGCTCCAGCTCATCGGGCGGGGCAGCGAGCTCCTCTCCCCGTTTCGGATTTGAGCGACGCACCTCTGTCACTTTTTGCTCAGCCGTCCCCGTGAGTGTTTGGAGCCGACGCTCCATGTCGGAGAGTCGCATCTCATCGGTTTCTCCCGCCATCGCTTCGGAGAGCGCTCGAATCTGTGCGTCGATTTCTGTTTTTTCACGCACAAGGCGCGAAATCTGTTGGTGCTGAAAGAGGATAACGGCGACGAGTGTTGAGACGATCACCAGCGCGCCGATGCCGCCGTAGATGAGCGCCTGCTGTCGCGTTGAAATTCGGCGTTCCGCGTTCTGACGGAAGGCGCTCAGTGCCTCGGCAACAAACATCATCGTTTGCCCAGAACTTTTTCCGTCATTCGAGGAACGCGCTTCGCGAATTTTTTCCTGGGCGTCAGCAATCCAAGGCGCGACGGCGCTCCCCGACGGCTTGTGGGGGGCTTTGGGAGGCACCGGAGGGGCCGCGATGGGCTGGGGCACTGGCGCCGACTTTGGCGTTGGCAGACCGACTGGGAGAGGAGCGCTGGAGAGTTGTTCGGGGGGTTGGACCGCCGAGGGAGTGAGAAGTGGACGTTGAAGTGCGCGCGATTTGAGTTGGGTATCAATCGCTTCGACACGAATTTCGGGTCCTGCTGCAGATCCCACCCGAATCCGCTCACCCCCGTGGAGGGTGGCGCGCTGCACCTGCCGTCCGTTGACCCACAGCGGACATCGGGCATTTTTCCCAATGACGATGTAGCCATCGCCCACCGAGACGAACTGTCCATGGCTGTGCTGGATGGGCGCCTCGGGTGACGAGGGCAATCGAAGTTCGCATTCGGCGTCGCTCCCGAACCGAACAACAAAGCCTTCGAAGTCCGCAGAACGCTCGCCCTCGTCGTTCTGTGCATACCGCAGGCGAATCATGGCTAGCGCACTGGCATAGCATCCAATGGCCACGAAGGTGTGACGGAAGTACTTCCTTAGGCTTCCTTGGCGTTTGCTAGCCCCGCGCGCAGAAATAAGGCGACGTGTTGTTCCCGAAGTACCGCTCGTAGCGCTCCGGGTCCGCTTGGCGGATTCGCCCCAAGGTGTCTTCGTCGAGCACCAAAGCGCGACAGGTGAGTCGCTTGCGTGGGTCGTTGTCCACGGAGGAATCACCGCTCCGGCAGGAGTCCGCGTTGCCAGGGACACACGCTACCGAGCACACGCCAAACGCGGGTTGCCCCGCGCCGATGGCCAGGCCATCTTCCACGCTTTCTTCGAATTCTGCGTTGCGCACACAAACCAAGTTCTCGCAGCCCGTGGCGCCAAACGACACGAAGTCGGTTCGGCTCTCAGGGTCGGCGCCCGTGTTGGGAAGTTCGCCCTGAGTGACAGCGATGGCGTCGATTCCGTCAGCCGGGTTGGTATCGGCGGGGTTTCGCTTCACCAGCTGACAATAGATCCCCAGGTCGGTGACGAGGGCACAGCCCGACAAGGGGAGCACGGCAAGAACGAAAACGGCCAAACGGCCCGGAATACGGGAAAACACGTGGGACGCCCTCCAGAGTGGAAAGTACCATAAGCCATAGCAGGAAAGGCTTTGCGAGTTCAGAAAGGTACACTCAATCGTTGCTGGCGGGCGCTAGGGGCGGGTACTATGCCGTTCCTTAACTCGAGGGATGACGCTCTGTCGTACTGGACCTACCGAAGACGGAGTCGCCATTTGACCCGGACTTTCCGCACGTTTGCTCTTTTTTCGGCGTTCTTCGCCGTGGCTGGCAGCGCTCGCGCTCAGGGGCTGGGGTTAGACCTCACCCAGGAACCGACCGATCAACCGGGCAAAGGAACCGCTGCGCCACGAACGCCCACCGAGCCTGAGCTCGAAGTCGCCAAGCCAGGGGCGGAACCCATTCTGACCGCGCCGACGACGGCGCGCGAGCCGCCGTTGGACGAAGGGCAAATCACCCAGGACGACCGGGTGAAGAGCATCCAGCGCAAGGTTTACCTCCGAAAGAATCGCTTCGAAGTCACGCCGATGATCGCCATCTCGGTGAACGACCCCCTGTATGTGAAGTGGGGTGGTGTTCTGCGCGTGGCCTACTACTTGACGGACACGCTCGCGCTCACATTGCGTGGCACCTACTTGGACGTGGTGCCGACCGACGACGTTCGCAGAGCCAAATCCACTTTCCAAAGCCGCATCTTCTTCTCGAATCCGGATTGGGGCGCTTTGGCTGGGGTCGAATGGAGCCCCATTTACGGCAAGTTCTCCATCTTCAATTCCATCATTCATTTCGATGGTTATGTGCTCGCCGGGCTCGGCGTCATCAATACCGAAACCTCAAGCCTGCCGGGGCGCGGTCCCAATCCTGCGATGGACCTTGGGCTGGGGCTTCGTTTTCAAATTTTCGACTGGTTTGCAGTGACAGCGGCACTGATGAACACCACCTATGTGGATCAGCCGGCGGGCACCTCGAAGGCGAGCACCCAGAATCTCATGACCATCAATGCGGGGTTATCCATCTTCATCCCGTTCCGCTCGACAGGGAGGGATGCCGAATGATGCGACGCATCTCGCTTGCGCTTTTCCTGTGGGCGCTGCCAAGCGCTGCGCTCGCGCAAAACCAGGAGTCCGAAGCGGGCGACACCAGCGAAGTGACCCTCGACGCCGGTCCGCTGCGTGACCGGATTGCGCCTGTGTCTGGGCATCTTTTTCTGAAGGCGCGTCGTTTCGAAATCAGCCCATCCGCGATTCTGACGGCGCGCGACGCTTTCTTCACGAAATACATCTTGGGCGGCACCCTCGCGTACCACATCACCGAGAACTGGGCAGTCGCGCTTCGGGGTGGCTATTCCATTCCTGTGGTGTCCGGTGCAGCGCAGATCTGCACCACCGATACGACCGGAAACACGCTCCGTCGCGTGTGTCGCTTGCCCGATTTCTCAGAGCTTGAAGGCGAGGCGCCGGGACTTCTGCGGTTCCTGGGCGGCGTGGACGTTCAGTGGTCGCCGCTTTACGGGAAAATCGCCCTTTGGTCTGAGCTGTTCGTCCATATGGACCTCTACCTGGTCGCAGGCCCTGCACTGGTGAACTATGGGGGCCCGGCCGCCGCCGTGAACGCAGGCAGCCTGGCGCGCTGGACGGTCGGCGGGAATGTGGGCGTGGGGACGCGCATTTTTCTGAACCGCTGGTTCACGCTTCGCGCCGAACTTCGGGACCTCATTTACGTGGAGCAGGTGAGGGGTGGCAACTCGTTCCGCAATCAGATTCTGTTTGAATTCGGCGTCTCGTTCTTCCTCCCCACAACCTTTGGTTCGTAACTCATGACTCGGGCTCTGCGCATAGGGATGCTGGCTGCTGTGACCGCGCTTTCTGGCGCGGCGTCGCAATCGTTCGCCCAGTCGGTAGCGCCCTCGGGTGCCCCATCGATGGCCTCATCTGTCGATCGCCTGAATGCGCCTGCAGCGCAAACGCAAGGCCGGAAGAAGCGGGCGACCCGCACCCGAAAGACCACGACCAAAAAGGTGTTGCCTGAAGCAACCAAGTCGACTGCCCCTGCGGCCACTTCGCCTTCAACAAAGCCGGCCACGGGGACAACCACAAAGCCAGGGACGCTGCTCGCGCCGCTGACTTTGCCAGGGAGTCCGGCATCGCCGACGAAGTCGACGACTGCGCCCATCAAGCTGGGCGAACCTTTGAAATCCGGCGACCCCGCAAAGGCTGTTGCGCCTCCCCTGCCGCAGAAGCCGGCCAAGCCTGCGCCGACAATGACATTTGATGCTGTCGATGTCAGCGGCAAGAGCAGCGAACGGCAGAAGCTCGAAGCGGTGCTGCAGAAGTTTCGTGCAGGAGACTACGAAAATGGTGCGCTCGCAGCGCACGAGTTGATGACCGAGCCCAAGTACGCCGAGTTGTCGTTGGATGCACAGTACCTCTTGGCGAAGACGCTCTACCGCATGGGCCTGTACCATTCTTCCTTGGCACAGTTCTCCAAGGTGTTGGCCAAAGGCCCCAACACGCAGCTGTTCAAGCCCAGCCTCGAGTGGCTCTTTTTCATCAGTCACAAGACGACCAATGAAGCGGTCATTTTGGACGAGATCGCCAAGTACTCGAACTTTGAGTTCCCCGATCGTTTCCGCCACGAGTTCCGCTACCTGCTGGCGCGCTACCATTTTGTGCGCGGCCGAGCGCTGGATGCCGTGGAACAGCGCGGCGAGGCGGACAAGAGCTTTGGGGAAGTGAAGCGCTTGGCCCTGTCGGTGCCACGGGGCGACGCTTTCTACGGCCGAGCGAAGTACCTCGAGGGGCTGTCGTACTTCCGTGAGGCGAAACTGGAGTTGGCAGTGAGCGCGCTCAAGGAGGTCATTCGGGTGACGCGCCCTGGGACGGTTTCAGCAGAGCATGCAGCCGCGGCTCAAGCGGTGCGTGACTTGGCGTTCATGCAGCTGGCGCGCATTCACTACGGGCTGCGGCAGAATCGCTTCGCCATTTATTACTTCAACAAGATTGAACGTGGCCGTGGGCAGTGGCTCGAGGCTTTGTTTGAATCCGCGTGGGCGAACTACCGCATCGGGCAGTATGAGCAGGCGCTCGGCAACCTCATCACGCTGAGCTCCCCGTTTTTCCGGGAGGAGTACTTTCCCGAGGCACTGATTCTCAAAGCGGTCATCTATTACGAGAATTGTCGCTACCGTGAGTCGAGCTCCATTTTGCAGACGTTTGAGCAGACCTACCTGCCGGTGGCCCAGCAGCTCGACTTGCTCGTGAAGAAGGACATGCCGGCGTCGGAGTACTACGCCGTCTTGGCGGAAGTGCAGCGCAAGAATGCGACGGGCGTTGAAATCAACAGCACCGAGCGAATTTTGGAGCGGATTCTTAACCTTGCGCTCACAGACAAAGACCTTGCCGTCGCCAACCGGTCGATTCTCGAGTTGGAAGCTGAGATGGATGCTTTGACGACCAAGAGTGACACGTTCAAGTACTCCGAGCTGACGAAGGGCCTGCTCGAAGGCCTCAAGGCGCAGCGAGAAAAACTGATTGAGAAGGCCGGTGTCATGGCCAAGGGCAAGCTGGAGACGGAGCTGGAAGAGTTGACCAAGCTCTTGGGCAACGGCGAGCGCATCAAGTTTGAGACGACGACCAAAGAGAAAGAGTTCTTGGAGCAGCAACTGATGGCGGGCGGCAAGACGGCCGTCGTCAAGAAGTACAAGTACTCGGTCGCCGTCGCAGACGATGAGCTCTACTGGCCGTACGAAGGTGAATACTGGCGCGATGAATTGGGCACCTACCAGTACACTTTGACCAAAGGCTGCATCGAAAGAGACACGGCCAACGTGAAGCCGTCTCGCGCGAGCGATACGCTTTAGGCGACTTGCCGCATGGTTGCCGCGGCGAGAAATGAAGTACCGCTCACGCCGCACAGGGCGCCCACTGTCACACTCGCCATCGACGTGATGGGCAGCGACGCTGGCGCAGCCGAAGTCGTTCGTGGCGCGGCGAAGCTTTCGCTGGACGCCCCGCACGTTCATTCTGTGTTGGTGGGCGTTCAGGTTCAGATTGCCCAGGCGCTCGAGTCCACGCAGCATCATGCCGAGCGCATTTCGGTGCATCACACCGACCAAGTCATCGCGATGCACGAGAAGCCTGGACAGGCCCTGGTGCAAAAGCCGGCGGCGTCGGTGCTTGAAGCCGCGCGTCTGGTGGCACAAGGCGACGCGGATGCTCTGGTTTCGGCGGGCAATACGGGTGCCGGAATATTGGCCTGTGCGCGGCACTTTCAGCTTCTGCCGGGCGTGCGACGTGCGGCGTTGGCGGCGGTGTACCCCACGCGGCAGCTTCACGGCGAAAAGGCTGACGTTCCCGCGCGCGTGCCATTGCCAACGCAGGCAAAGTGGCCGCGAAAGCCGCTGCCGCCAACCTCGGTGCGGCGATTTCGCTGGGCTTGAGTGAGGGGACGCGCCGTGAGCCTCCCGGACAGGATTGACCCGCGCCCCGCGAAGCGCATCTACCGGTGGGACTTAGACAAGACCTACCTCAAGACTGAGTTCGACACGTTTCGGCAGCTCGTGCGCACTGTGTTCCAGGGCGCGAAAGAAAAGGTCGCGGTGCCGGGAGCGGCGGCGCTCATTCGCGAACTCAAGGCGTCAGGCGATTCAAGGGTGTGCTTCGTGTCCGGCAGCCCCACCCAAATGAGGGAGGTGCTCGAGCAGAAGCTGAAGCTGGATGGTGTCCAGTGGGACGAGTTCGTTCTCAAGGACAACGTGGGGAATCTGCTGCGTGGCCGCCTGCGCGCTCTTCGCGGCCAGGTGGGCTACAAATTGCCCGTTCTTTTGGAGAGCCGCGCGGGGGTTCCGCCCGAGACTGAAGAAGTGCTTTTTGGCGACGACGCCGAGTCGGATGCATGGATTTATTCCCTGTACGCCGACGTCTTGGCGGGACGCGTGGGTCCAGACGAGCTCGATGCTTTGCTTGAGGCCGCCAACGTCTACGACGATGACCAAGCGCGCGTTCGGGCCGCCTTGGCACGCATTCGGAAGGGCGACATCGTTCGTCGCATTTTCATTCACTTGGACCGGCTGACGCCGCCCGGGTTCTTCACCCCGTACGGGCCGCGCCTGGTGCCTGTGTTCAACTACTTTCAGGCGGCGCTGGTGTTGATGGGGGATGGGCTCTTGTCCGCCCCTCAAGTGTTGCAGGTCGCCGCCGACATGATTCAAACGGGCGCACAGAATCTGCTGACGTTGTCCAACTCGTTTCAAGATTTGCTTCGG
Source organism: Myxococcaceae bacterium (assembly GCA_046155985.1). Taxonomy (GTDB): domain Bacteria; phylum Myxococcota; class Myxococcia; order Myxococcales; family Myxococcaceae; genus JBJXGM01. Next base: position 7,795 of record JBJXGM010000053.1, read on the forward strand.
CGCGGGTTGCCTTTGCAGCCTTTGGCGGCCTCTTTGGCGCAAGCGCTAG
>JBJXGM010000083.1:0-6149 GCA_046155985.1 Myxococcaceae bacterium
CCGGTCAGCTCGACTGGGTCGCGCGTTGAATTCGCAGTGAAAAGATGCGGTGAACACGCTTTTCTGAGGTTCGTGCCACAGCCACTTTGGGCTAGATCATGACCGTGTCTACCGAAGTCGTCATCAACGAAACCTCATCCGAAGCGGTGTCCGCAGCGTCAGCAGCGGCGTCCGAAGCGCCTTCGTTGACCCCAATGATGCGGCAGTACCTGGAACAAAAGGCGGCGCATCCCAATGCTGTGCTGTTTTTTCGTTTGGGCGACTTTTACGAAATGTTTTTCGAAGATGCCGTCCAGTGTGCCGAAATTTTGGGCATCACGCTGACCGCGCGGGCAAAAGGCAGCGAAAAGGTCCCGATGTGCGGTGTCCCGTACCATGCGGCACGGCGTTATGTTGCCAAACTCATCGAGCATGGCCTGCGCGTCGCCATTTGTGAGCAAGCGGAAGTCGCAGGCGCTGGCCCCGGCATCGTTCGTCGAGAAGTCATTCGCGTCGTGAGCCCTGGGACGTTGCTGGACGATGAGTCCTTGGAGCCGACTGGCCAGTGTTTCTTGGCGGCCTTGTGTGTGGACAAGACAGGGGCGGGCGCGGCCCTCTTGGACGCATCCACCGGCGACTTCTTTTGCTTTCAAACACGGACGCTCGATGAACTTCTCGAAACCCTGGCGCCCTACCGACCGCGCGAAGTCGTTGTCTCAGAGAAGGACAAGGAAGCGCCTTGGGTGAACCAGGCTCGCGAGCGCCTTTGGGGGACGCCGACGCTCGCGACATCGGAAGCTTCCGCGTTTTACCCGTCGCGTGCTGAAGAGCTGCTCAAGCGGCACTTTCGTGTAGGGACACTTGACGCCTTCGGTGTCGGCGACGCGCCCTTGGCGCTTTCGGCGGCCGGCGCTGCGCTGCGCTATGTGCAAGAGACACAACGCGCGGAGGCCCAGCACGTCGATCGGCTCGTCAAACGCGAGCGCGCCTCACACCTGGGAATGGATGCTTCGGCGCTGACGCATCTCGAAATTCTGAAGCCCGCGCGCGAGGGCGCGCGGTCGGCCACGCTGCTTGGCGTGCTGGACCAAACAAGGACTTCTCCGGGTGCCCGCATGTTGGCGCGGTGGCTGCAAGCGCCGCTGAACGACGTGGGTCAAATCGAGGCCAGGCTTGATGCGGTCGGTGCGTTTGTGCGCGATGCAGCCTGGCGGGAGCAGTTGCGTGAGGGTCTTTCGGACGTGGGCGACCCTGAGCGACTCTTGGGGCGGCTTGTTTTGGGTGTCGGGAACGCCAGGGACATGCGGGCGCTCGGCACAGCCATGACGATGATGGCTCCTCTTGCGCGGTCTCTCGATCGCGCGAAAGTGCCGCTGCTTCGCAGTGTGGTGCCTGCATTGGGCGCCGTGGGGCCGCTGGGCGAGCGATTGCTGACAGCAGTTGCGGCCGAGCCGCCGGTGACGCTTCGCGAAGGGAATATGTTCGCGTCAGGGTTCAACGCTGAACTCGACGCGTTGGTCGACTTGTCCACGCGCGGCAAAGACATTCTGCTTGGCATTGAGCAGCGCGAGCGCGAGCGCACCAAAATCGCGTCACTCAAGGTGCGCTTCAACAAGGTGTTTGGCTACTACTTGGAAGTCACCAAGTCGAACCTTCATCTCGTGCCACCCGACTATCAACGCAAGCAGACGACCGTCGGCGCCGAACGTTTCGTGACGCCCGAACTCAAAGAGCATGAAGAGCGGGTATTGAGCGCAGAAGAACGCCGCTGCGAGCTCGAGGTCAAGCTGTTCGAACAGCTGCGACACGAAGTCACCGCGCAGGCCAGCGCGATTCGCGCTGCTGCGAATGCTGCAGCGACGCTGGATGTTTTGCTGTCGTTTGCGCAATGCGCGGTGGAACACCGCTACGTCAGGCCCGTCATCGACGACTCCGGCGTCTTGGAGTTGTTGGGCAATCGCCACCCAGTCGTGGAGCGCACGCAGAAAGTTGCTGCGTTTGTGCCCAACGACATTCGCCTGGGAGGAGATGCGCCGGAGGCTGCACAGCTCTGGGTGATCACGGGCCCAAACATGGCGGGCAAGAGCACTGTGATGCGACAAGCGGCGCTCGCGGTCGTCATGGCGCAGGCCGGATGCTTCGTGGCTGCTGACAAAGCGCGCATCGGATTGTGCGATCGCATTTTCACGCGCGTGGGCGCAGCGGACAACCTGGCCCAAGGGCAATCGACGTTCATGGTCGAAATGATTGAGACTTCCCATTTGCTCGTTCATGCGACCCCGCGAAGTCTGGTGCTGCTGGACGAGGTGGGGCGGGGCACGTCGACTTATGATGGCTTGTCCATCGCTTGGGCGGTGGCCGAACACCTGCACGACCACGTCTGCGCGCGCGGCATGTTTGCAACGCACTACCATGAGCTGACCGAGCTCGCCCGGCACAAAGCGCGTCTGCGCAATGTGTCGGTGGCCGTTTCCGAGTCTGGCGGGCGAGTCGTGTTTTTGCACAAGCTTGTGGCTGGGGCCGCGAGCCGGTCCTACGGCATCGAAGTCGCCCGCCTGGCGGGGCTCCCCAAAGCGGTTTTGCAGCGCGCCCAGGAGACTTTGACAGCGCTGGAGGCGGGCGCTGGGCCGGGGCATGAGGGGGCGTTGGCTCAGAAGGCGCCCCAATTGGGCCTGTTTCCAGAGAGCGCAGCGAAGCCGCAAGCGCCATCGCCGGCGGAAGTTTTGGCAGAAGCGGTGGCGGCCCTTCGCGTGGACCACATGACGCCCTTGGACGCCCTCAAGTGGCTCGCCGAGCGGCAGCAGGCGCTCAAGGCGTAGACGGCTCAAAGCATCGAGATTGAGGCGGTCGGGGCGCTTCGGGCGCTTGGTCGAAATCTTGCTGCCGAAGGCGAAGGGTGATCCCATTCCCTACATGGGTCGCGTGGGCGTGAGTTTTGTCGTCGCTGTGATGCTTTTGCACAGCGAAGCTCTGGCGGGTGAGCGACACAGCCCGCAGGTCAACCCCGAGGCCGCTTACCAGGAAGCGGCGAAGTCGTATTACGCGTTGAAGCGCGATGCCGGCCGTCGAAGATTTCGGCATTCGTGGCTCAACGTGGCCGAGAAGTTTGAATCCGTTGCCAAGCGCCACCCCAAGAGCAACCAGGCGCCGCGGGCCTTGTTTACCGCCGCGCAGCTGTATGAGGACTTGAGCCGCATTTCGCTAATGCCGGCCGATTTGTCGAAGGCTGCGGGGGCGTACCAGAAACTCACGACGACTCACGCCAAGCACCGCTTGGCAGACGATGCGGCGCTGGCCCTCGCGAAATTGGAGCTGGAACGCCGCTCGCACCATGACAAGGCCCTTGAGGTCGCTCAGAATGCACTCAAGTGCCTGCCACGCGGTGACAGAGCCCGCGAGTTGCGTGATCTCGTTTCCAACCTCAAGGCCCATGCGCCGGCGCCGGCGCGAGTGGCTCGGCGCAAGACGCCCGAGGCGAAAGCGAAGCCCAACGACTCAGCGGAAGTGGCCGCGGCCGACGTTCGGGATGCTGAGGAAGCTGAGGACGCTGAAATTGGGGAAGCGCGCAAAGTCGCGGATGTGCCGGAAGCGCCAAGCCGCCGCCTGGCCTATGTCGCGCCGCACGATGCTGGCGAACCGACGTTGGCCGAGCAATTGGGCCTCAAAGTCCGCCGGGTCGTGATTGACCCAGGCCACGGTGGGCACGATTCAGGCGCGCTTGGGCGTCGCGGTACGCGCGAAAAAGACGTCGCCCTCGATATCGCCAAAAAGGTTGCCGAAACGCTTGAAGGGCAGGGCCTCGAAGTCGTTCTCACGCGCGATGACGACCGCTTTGTGAGTCTCGAAGGCCGCGCGCAAGTGGCCAACGAAGCGCGGGGTGACTTGTTCGTATCGATTCACTGCAACGCCGCCGCGTCACGAAAGCTGCGTGGTGTCGAGACGTACACACTGAATCTCTCGAGTGACCGATACGCCATTCGCCTGGCTGCGCGTGAAAACTCATCGTCCGAAAAGGGCATGAGCGACTTGCAGTTCATCCTCGCCGACTTGGCCACCAAAGCGAACACGGATGAGTCGGAGCGCCTGGCCCATCAAGTCCAGTCGCACATCGTGTCGGGACTGCGCGCCTCTTATGAAGGCGTGAAAGACCTCGGCACCAAGGAAGCGCTCTTCTATGTACTGCTGGGTGTGAAGATGCCGGCGATTTTGGTGGAAACATCATTCTTGAGCCACGCCGAAGAGGAAAACCGCTTGGCGTCTGCGCGCTACCGGTCAGACATGGCCCGCGCCGTCGCCAAGGGCATCGAAGCGTTTCTCGGCCGCCGTGATCGCTTGGCCCAAGTCGACGCTTTGCCGTGACCGCTTTCGAATCGCACCTGGATGCGTTCATCACGTACCTGCGTGCCGAACGAGGCTTGTCTGGCAACACCGTGAATGCGTACGCAAAGGACCTGGAAGAGTACTTTGGCGACTTGCGCCGCTTGGGTGTGAAAGAGGCGCGGCGCATTCGGCCGGATGATGTCAGGGCGCATCTGGTGCGCTTAGCGCGGCGAGGGCTTTCCGGCAGAAGCCAAGCCCGGCATCTCGCCAGCGTTCGCATGTTTCATCGGTTTCTGGTGACCGAAGAAGATGCCGAGAAAGACCCCACCGAAGACGTCGAAACGCCCCGCGCCCCGCGCCGACTGCCGGGCGTATTGAGTGCGGTGGAGGTCGAACAGCTGCTCTTGGGGACTGTCGGTGAGGACGTTGCCGCCCTGAGAGACCGCGCAATGCTGGAGCTTCTGTACGCCACGGGCCTTCGGGTCAGCGAGCTTGTGCGGCTTGGCATCAACGACGTCAACCTGAATGCCGGCTACGTCGTGGCCTATGGCAAAGGCCAGAAGGAGCGCATCGTTCCGGTAGGGGCAAAGGCGCGAGAAGCCATCGAGGCGTACCTGACCAAGGCGCGCTCGGTCTGGCTGCGGGGTCGAGTGGCCAAAGCGTTGTTCGTCACGCCGCGCGGTCGCGGCATGACGCGCCAGGGATTCTGGAAGCTGCTTCGACGCCGTGCCCGTGCGGCGGGCGTCCGGCGCGCTTTTTCGCCGCACACCCTGCGGCATTCTTTTGCCACGCACTTGCTCACGAACGGCGCCGACTTGCGTGCCGTGCAACAGATGCTCGGCCACGCCGACCTCGCGACGACGCAGATTTACACCCATGTCGACGCGCGCCGCCTTCGGGCGCTGTACGACAAGCACCATCCGAGGTCAGGGGCGAGATGAACCCGAACGTTGACTGGTTTTTCGAGAAGGCGACGCCCTGGAAGCGGGAGTACCAGGCGCTTCGCAAAATGTTGCTCGGAAGCGGCCTCACAGAAGAACTGAAATGGGGATGCCCTTGCTACACGCATGGCGGCGCCAACGTCGTTCTGATTCACGGCTTTAAGGCGTACTGCGCGCTGCTCTTCATGAAAGGCGCGTTGCTCAAGGACAAAGACCGCTTGCTGGTGCAGCAAACGAAGAACGTGCAGTCGGAACGGCAGATTCGCTTTTCAACGCTTGCCGAAATCATCGGCAAAGCGAAAGCGGTGAAGGCGTACGTGCGAGAAGCGATCAAGTTTGAAAAAGCCGGCCTGACCGTCAAGCCAAAGGCGGTTTCTGAGTACGAGGTCCCAGCTGAGTTTCAAAGCCGCTTGGACGAAGACGCCGCGCTGCGAAAGGCTTTCCACGCGCTGACGCCTGGACGACAGCGTGGGTACCTCTTGTATTTTTCACGGGCCAAGCAAGCCAAGACGCGCCACACGCGCGTGGAAAAGTGGGCGCCCCAGATTCTGAAGGGCAAAGGGCTGGACGATTGACGCTCGCGATGCGGGCGCCAAGGCTGTGAAGGCGTCGCGGCAAGGCGTATCAAACGCCAACGTCAGCGAACTTGGTTCAGACCAAGTGACTCGTACGGTATTTTGTCAGCCTGGCTGCACCTCTCTGGGTTCGAAACCAAGGGCCCCGACAAACCTTGAGCCACCGCTCAGTTGAACGGAGCGCAGCACAAGTGAGTGGCGAGCGGACATAGCCACCTGTGCTATGGCCCGCGCCATGCGCATCTTGTCGGGCGTACAGTCTTCGGGCCGGCTCCATTTGGGCAATTACTACGGCGCGATTCGGCAGTTCATCGAACTGCAAGCGCAGGGTGGC
>JBJXGM010000093.1:0-28207 GCA_046155985.1 Myxococcaceae bacterium
ATCAACGCGCTGCCTTCCGGGGGCGTCCTGTGTCTGCGCGGGGGTGAGTACGCCCAAAGCGTCGGCGGCCTCTCTAACTCAGCCACGTCTTGGTCCGGACGAAAGCTTGTCCGTCCTTACGGTGACGGCGCAGCCATCATCCGCGGCGGCATGTACCTCTCCGGCAGCGCCGCGCGTTACATCGAGTTCGACGGCGGCCCAAGTCGGCACATCCAGTGGCTGGGTTCCTACACCTCAGACAACATCAAGTTGACCTCCTCCGGGACGAGTCGCGAAACCGCCGCACACCACATTCGGGTGCGCAACTGCGTCATCGCGAACGGGGCCCGCCAGGGGATTCAGACAACCGACTTCGCCGAGTACAACGAATTCATCGGCAATGACATCTACGGTGGCGGGCAAAACCGATTCGACCACGCGTTCTACGTCGCCACCAGTCGCAATCTCATCGAAGGTAACTTGATTCACCATTGGTCGGGCTACGGCATCACCATTTACAATGGCTATGAGGAAACCAACCCCGCCCAGCTGTCCAGCCTCAACATCGTGAGAAACAACTTGATTTACAATAACGGGACGACGCCAGACTCCAACGCCAACAATGTCGCCGGGGTTGGCATCAGTTCGGGCGATGGGAATGAGGTTTACAACAACATCATCTTCAACAACAACGGAATAGGGGTACAGGTGGAGGGCTGTTATGGCGCGCCGTGTGGGTACAACCAGAAAGTGTTTAACAACACCATCTACGGCAACACGGGTGATGGCGTTCAGCATTTGGCGCGGGCCATCAACCCGGTCATGGTGAACAACATCTCATACGCCAACGGCGGTGCTGGGCAGCTCTCGGCTTCCACCAACATCACCAGCAACCCGTTGTTTGTGAACTCCAGTCCCTCGCAAGCAGCGCATTTCGCGCTTCAAGCAGGCAGTCCCGCCCTGGGCGTCGGTCAACAGATAACTGCCCTCATCGGATTCACCGCTTCGGGAAGCCCCATCTACGCACCGCTCTCCACGGATTACTTCGGGACTGCGCGTCCCTCTTCCGGCGGCATCGACATTGGGGCCTTGGAGCGGTAGGGCCCACGTCTGGACAGCCCGGGCCGGAATCCCTTCGTGGGTCTCGCTCTCGGGGCGTTTTGGGGTTCAACGGCGAATCATACAGGCGGCGACAACCACACACGCGACTCGAGACGCCCATCCGCCTCGTCAAGCAACGCAAAGACTTGGCCAGCGCGCGTACCAAGCGACGGCGTTTCGGGCGGTGGATAACCCTTGGGCACATTCCACAACGGTGGTGTCGCACCTTCGCGCGGAATGCTGCGGCGGCCTTTGAGCGTCGCACGCTCCGTGGGTGTCACCTCTCGACTGGCCGCCCAAGGCAACATGTCCGCGCCGCGCAAACGAACACGGCGACCAAGCCCGGGGTCTTCCCACGGGCCAATGTGCGTGCGCGACAGCGTTACCAAATGCGCACCACATCCCAGCAGGCGCCCCAAATCGCGCGCCAATGCCCGAACGTAAAACCCGCCTCGGCAGGTGAGTTCCAAGCGGCTTCGTTCGGGCAAGTCGTGCGACAGCCAACGCGCTGCGTGCAAGTAAACCCGCGAAGGCGAAAGTGAGACACTTTCACCCCGGTGCACGCGCCGATAGGCCGGCTCTCCGCGGACTTTCTTCGCACTCGTGGTGGGCGGTGTCTGTTCGGTCCACCCCAAGAACGTGTGGAGAGCTTCATCGAGTTTCTGCTGGCTCAGCGCGGTTGTTGATTGCGTTGCGACGGTCACACCGCCGGCGTCGCCGGTATCCGTCTCTCGCCCCCAAACGACGTCTGCCACATACGTCTTCGGCGCTTCATGCAGAAAAGGCATCAGGCGCGTGGCCGGGCCGACAAGAATGACAAGCAGGCCCTCAGCGAACGGGTCCAACGTACCGCCATGGCATGCGCCCAACTTTGGCTTGTGCCCACCCATGAATCGCCCGAAAGCGCTGAAGCTCGTCTCACCGAGAGGCTTGTGCGTCAGCCAGACGCCGGGACCGGGCGGGCGTGTCGATGTGGGCTTCGCCGAATTCACCCAGGCGTACTTAGCGCAGCGCCAGTTTCTGCGTCGCTTTGCTTGAAGTGGGGCGCGACCGCGCGTTATTGCCCACCCTCATCTCTCGACAGGAGCCACGCTTGTCTCTGCTATCCATGTTGAAACCCAAAGGGCCCAGTGGCTTTGGCTATGGTTCGACCGCCGAAGAAGTCACCCAAGGGTTGTCGCTCTCCGGGAAGACCATCCTTCTCACGGGCTGCAACTCGGGGCTGGGTTTCGAAACATTGCGCGTGCTGACTGCCCGAGGCGCCCGTGTCCTGGCCACCGCGCGCACAGTAGAAAAAGCAAAGGCTGCCGGCGCCTCCGTTGGCGGCAGCACGCTGCCGCTCGCCTGTGAGTTGTCAGACCCGGCGTCAGTGGCAAGCTGCGTCTCCCAAATCAAGCAAGACGGCGCTCACTTGAACGCCATCATCTGCAACGCAGGAATCATGGCCATGCCCAAGCTTGAAAAGGCTTTTGGCTACGAGTTGCAATTCTTCACCAACCACATCGGACATTTCGCTCTGGTCACGGGCCTGCTCCAGCAATTGGCCGACGCGGCACGGGTGATTGTGCTCAGCAGCGGCGCTCACGCTATGGCGCCGAAGGAAGGGATTGAGTTCGACAACCTTTCGGGCGACCGCGGCTACACCGCGTGGCGCGCGTACGGACAGTCGAAGATGGCAAACCTGCTTTTCGCGAAAGAACTCTCCCGGCGATTCGCGGGCACACAAAAGGTCGCCAACGCCGTGCACCCGGGTGTCATTCGAACCAACCTCGGCCGGCACATGAACCCGGTCATGAACGCTGTATTCGGGCTGATGGGTCCCCTCACTTTGAAATCCGTAGCGGAAGGGGCCGCAACCGAATGCTGGGCGGCGGTGCATCCCGCGGCGGCGACACTGAATGGTGCGTACGTGGCGGATTGCAACGTGGCCAAGTCGCGACCGGATGCCGACGACCCCGCCTTGGCGAAGCGCCTCTGGACCGTCTCCGAGGAAATCGTCGCACGCGTTCAGGCAGCCTGAGGCTCGCTGGAGCGTTGTCCGGCTCTCGCGGTATGACGCGTGGCGTGAGAACGCCGAACTTCCAGCATCTCCTCTATTTCTACGTCGTCGCAAAAGAAGGCGGCATCGCAGCCGCTGGCAAGGCACTGCATCTCTCGCATCCTACGCTCAGCGAGCAAGTCAAAGCGCTTGAGGAGTGGTTCGGTGAGAAACTGTTCTCCCGACAGGGCCGGCGAATCGTTCTGACCGAAACCGGCCGCTTGGCATACGACTACGCCGAGCAGATTTTCTCGCTGGGCCAAGAGATGGTGGAAGCGATTCAAGGTCAGGCCACGCGTGGGCCTCTGCGTCTTCGCGTGGGCATCTTGGATTCGGTGCCCAAGCTGATTGCCCGTGCACTGCTGAAACCTGCGTTTGAGCTGCAAGAAGAAGTTCTCTTGCGGTGTTCCGAAGGTCACTTCGACGAGCTGCTTGTACAACTCAGTCAACACACCCTTGACCTTGTTCTGGCCAACGCACCTGCGCCCACCGACGCGCCCGCTAAAGTCTTCACCCATTTTCTGGGCGAATCCGGCGTGACGCTTTTCGCCGAGCTCTCGCTGGCCCATCGCCTCGCCGCGGATTTCCCGCGCAGCTTGCACCAAGCGCCGTTCCTGATGCCTGGAACGCAGGTGCCGCTGCACCGCTCCTTGAACGATTGGTTTTCACGCCACGGCATCCGGCCGCGAGTCGTCGGCGAATTCGATGACACGGCGCTGCTCAAGGTGTTTGGTGCGGACGGCGTGGGCGTTTTCCCGGCACCCTCTGTCGTCGAACAAGAGGTTACTGACCAATACCGCGTTTCGCGCGTCGGTCGGATTCCCGAATTGACTGAGCGCTACTACGCGATTTCGGCGGCGCGCCGCCTGAAGAATGCGGCAGTGGTTGCAGTGACCCGCGCTGCACGGCACGAGCTTTTCAATCCCAAGCGACAGGCGCTACCACCAGCGGCCGCGGCCTCCAAGCCGGTCTGAATCTGCGCTCCGGTAGGGCTCTGCTGCGGGGGCTTCCCAAAGTACGCCAAGCGCGCGTCGCTCAAATGGATCGACCGGAGTCGGGGTTGATTCGACTCGCGGGCGAAAAACCAAAGCCGCATGGAGATCCGCCCGACGGAGCGCCTTCTCGGACGCGAGAAATGCCCCATCAACATCCATCAACAGGAGGGAAAGAAGAAGGGGGGTCATCGCCGCACCACCGTTGAAATTCCCCCATCGGCCGGCGACAGAAGGCCCGAGAGCTCACGGTAAAGCTCCTTCTCCTCGTCGCTGTAGAAGTCAGCCGCGTGACGCGGCTTGGGACTCAACGCCGCACCTGCAACATCGAGGCATGCCTCCAACATGGCTTGCTGGCGCTCGCGCACCCAGCTCGAGTCGGACGAGCTCAGGGAGACGGCAGGGAGCAGCTCGATCATGCGCTTCAGCCGCGCTGGCGAAGGGCGAACGCGCAAGAAGCGGTCCACAAACGCCCTCGCCTCCACATGGGAGATCACCGGAAACCCAGCGAGCTGGTTGATACGGTCCACATGGGCGGTCATGAACTCCCAGATTTCCTCCTGCTCGTCGACCTGCGCGCGGCCATCAGCCCAACACATCGCAATCGCCGGGACGACATCCAGCAAGTACACTTGTGCGCCATAGACCCCGAGCTCTTCCAGCTCGGCAAGCGCCTCAGCGCGGGACATTCTGTGAACCGAACCCATCTGACAACCTCCGTGAAAGTGTTTGAGTCATTGTGGGAAGGTCACGTCGCGGAAACCATTTCGAAGTTCCTTCGGTCGCGTTCGGTTTTTCCGACGGATGTGCGCTCGCGAAACTCATGATTCTTCCAAGGAATTGCAATAGAGAGGTGCTGCGTTTTGGTCCTTGCCGGAGCGTGTCTGTCCTATGAAAGCCTTCGCTGAAATCCTCGAGCCTTCCGCGCAGCGCGAAGACCTGGCGGGCATCCCCTGCTATTTCCGCGACAACACGGCTCAGCGGGCGCAGTGGGCACTTGCCGCGAGACACCTGAGCGGCGCGAAACTTTCGAGTTCCTGCGCACACTGCTCGTCCCAGGACAGGCGCTTGGCAAAGTGCTCGCACGGACGCCACGGCACCTTGTTTTCATCCAGCATCTTTCGACACCGTGCTGACGGCTTGGTTCATTGACGTGGTCCCCGCCGGCGAGATACCGACCGAAGCCCCACCTTGGCTCGTGCCGCACCGAACAGCCGGTCACCCTGGAAGGCGACCTCGAAGCGATGGCGCTCGCACACCAGCTGTGCAGCGAAATGCTTCAGCGCGTGGATGGGAAGCGCAGCATCGACCAGGTTGCCGCAGAACTCGCGGCCAAGTTCGACCTTCCCGCAGAAGAAATGAAAGGCCTCGCGCTTCGCTGCCTGGGAAACATCGTTCAGGCGAATCAGCGAAATCCGATGCCGGGGAAGCGATAGGCAGGCGAGTTCAAGCGCTTGAACCGCTCTGGCATGAACCTTGCCGCTCCGAAATTCGTGCAGCGCTACCACGCATGATGCGGGCAACTTCGATCAAGCTCTAGGCGATAACTTCGGGACATGGCTTTTCGGGTTCAAGGTCCAAAACCAACAAGGCGCCGCGATGTTTTGGCGACACTTGGGCGGCTTCTTGCCACCGGGGCCGCGGCTGCGGCCTTGGGCGGGCGGGCGGGTGAGACGAAGGCGACAAAGCCAACCGCCCCGCAGGCGCCTGAAGCGCCTCCCGATTCACCCACCGCTTCCCAATCACCCAGCGCTTCCCAACCCGCCGGCCGCGTCTTGGGGCCACTGGTGGTTGCGATGGGCATCAAGGACCCGTGGGAACGGCGCCAGGAAGACGACCGTTGGCAGCGACATCGTGACAGCGAGGCTTGGAACCAGCGGACATGGGACAAGCGCCAGGCCGACAATGCGGGCAACGAAGACGCACACGCTGACTGGCGACGCGACGAGCGACGCAACGCGGATGCGCACGAACGACATCGGCAAGAAGCTAACCGCGAGAACGCAACTTGGGTGGCGAAGAATCTTGTCGGCCTCGCTCGTTGGCTTTTTGGGCGGCGCTAGCGCTGCAAGGCTTCGTCGCTCAGGAACTTCTCGCGCTGGCCAGGCAACGGCAAACGACACACATCTGACCGTCCAAACCAGCCGTAGCGTCGTGCCGCGACAAAGTCGTACGCCAGATTCAGCATCCGAACTGGAACCACGCGAAACACGCCGGCAAGACTCCAGAAGCTGCCCAATTGCGTCAGCGCATAAAGCACCGCTGTCGCTCTTGAACGAACGCGTTCATTCGCGCCCCCAAAGTCCGAGACGACGTAAATGGTGTCGAGGTCGCGTGCGTCGAAGCCATGGCGCGCCAAGAGCTTCTCGGCCAGCGCACTTTGCAACGGCGCGAACCGAAAGCGGTCGTGCTGGTCCCTGGGCAAGAGAAACTGCACGGAACGGTCACAGAGGCCGCAGACGCCGTCGTAGAGAACCAGGTCGGGCACGGCGCTGTCCTTTCACCTTGCTCGAGAGCTTTCTGCCGATGAACTGAACCGCGGTGCCTACGCCTTGGGGCGAAGCACCTTGTACGCGTGCATCCAGTCGTTGCGCAAAAACCCGGGAATGCACCACAGCATGCAAAGCGGCTCGATGGCCCGCGCTGCTTCCACCGCGCCACAGTCCTCAGATTCCCATCCGAACTTGTCGAGAATCTCTTTGGTGCGACGCTTTGCACCTTCGTCGTTGCCGCAGATAAACATCGATGGGCGTTGGCCACCCAAATCAGGGTTCACCATCAGGGCGTTTCCGACGCATGAAAAGCATTTCACAAAGTGCGCTTTCGGCGCTGCGTGCTGAAGCTGCTCCATGAGCGAGGCGTTTGGCGTTGTGAAAAAGCTGAGGACGCCGTGCGTCGGCGGCGTCGCAGCGATGGGGTTGGTGGGATCAAGAACCACTTTTCCGGCAAGCGTGTCCGGTCCCAAAGTGCGCACGACGTCCACGGCGACATCACCTTTGAGCGCGAGCACGACAATTTCTCCGAAACGGCTCGCTTCGAGGAATGTGCCCACTTTCGCATGAATCCCGGCTTTCTCGCGCCAGGCCGAAAGCTTCCCGGGCTCTCGTGTTCCACGCATGACTTCGAAGCCGTGCTTGAGAAACCCCTCTGCAAGAACTCTTCCCACTTCCCCAGAGCCAAGAACGCCGATGGTTGCCATGGCCCGTTCCGTAGCGCAGGCCCCTCCACTTCACAAGCGAGCGCCAACGTCGCCTCTCACCGTTGAGACAGAAGACGCCCTTTGCTCAGGGCGAGAGGGTTCGTCGGGAACCGCTGGTCGCCCGGCCGACCCGATACTCCAGAAGATTCCCGCCTCGGAAGAGCAGCTCGACCTGGCCGTCGTTGACCCAAGGTGCCGGATCGCGCACCGCGAGCGACGCGAAACTGGCCTCGTCCCTCTCCCACACCGGTGCTTCCCCCAGCGGCTTGTGCCATTGCCGCCCGCCCTCCGACATCAAGAGTGCCATCCCCCAACGGGTTCCTCGCCGCGCCGCGTAGTAGAGGCGGTAGCTGCCGCCTTCGAAAACGAGCGCCGGGTCGGCAATTTCGTCGCGGTCTAGCGCCCCGGGGATGCTCACGCCGGCGCGATGAATCTCGCCCTCCAAAACACCTCCTTCGCTTGCAATCCAGCCAGTTTCGGTGCGCTCAAGGCGCACGAAGAAGGCCAAGTCGCCGCCTTTCACTCGGACAATCATCAGGTCGCCGAGAACGGTTGGCATTTCGTACGCATCGACGCCGCCCCCCACAGCCGGGTCCGCCACGACCGCGAATGTCGACAAGTCAAAGGTGTTGGAAAAGCTCGGCAAGCTTGAGACACGCGCAATGGAAGCGTTCCGCGCGCTGGTCCACATCGTGAAATACAGCTGCCACCTGCCAGCCGCCTCGTCCGCCACAAGCCAAGGGTCTGCGATGCGCGTCACCCCCGACAGCGGAATTGCTGCGGTCGAGAGCGCCGGCGTCGCCAACGAGCCCACAGGGCGGTAGGTGCCGCTCACTTTTCGGAATTCATGGAATGCTCCGTCGACGTCAACGACAACAAGTTCCAAGCCCGCGGCATTCACGGCGCGCCCCACACCGTCAATGTCGGAGAGGCTGGACACCTCGGGCGTACCTGACGCTGGGATGACGGCCGCGGCTTCTTGGCGCGACGCTTGCGGTCGGTCGCAGCGGCCGCGCTCAACAGACACCGAACGAACACGCGAAGGCGTCACGCCGGGGGGCATGTTTTCACGCTGACCCGAAATCGCCAAGTAGGCCGGGTCGTTGAGAACCACGGACACGTCACTCGCGAGCGTCGTGAGCGTCGCCCCCGTCGAGTCAATTTCAGACAAGGTCAGGCGCCCGTTGGTGGTGATGTCCATCGCGTAGCGATGAAAGCCCGCGTCGATGGGGAACGCCGCCATCGTCGCGTCCCATGGCGAGCGAATTTGCAGAGTCCCAAAAGCAGGCAGTAACGTCACCGCCACATTGTAATAGGCGCGAAAGTCACTGGGCGTCGGCGGGCGGTCCGTCAGGCCGATGGAAACGTAGTTGAGGCAGCTGCCGCTGCATTCGCTCGCACGCGCGCCTTCAAAAACGATGCGCAAGTTCGCGCCCACTGGGTCCAGAGGGGCACGGAAATAGACACCGTTTTCGCCCGCGACACCGGTCGGCGCTAGCGCCCCATCCGTGAGCAGCGGCGAGCCATAGAGGGCGACTTCCGGAGCGCATTTGTCGACGGTCACCGAAGTGCACGCACCAAAGTCCCGACTGAAGAGAGACGTTTTTGCGACGCAACAGCCCTCTGCCCGTGAAACGCAGCAGGGCACCAAGCCCTCGCAGCCCGAATCCGCGCAGTCTGCGGCGTCATCGCTGTCGTTGTCGGCCGTGTCGTAGCAGACGGCTTCTTCCTCTTCGGTGTCCACATCCGGCGGCGGGTCAGTGCAGGCCAAGAACATGCAACAGCCCAGCGCGCTAACCACCAAAGATTGAACCCGAGGTTTCATGGCGCGGAACCTAGCGCTGTAGGGCTTCTGCTGTGTAGTCGGGAAGGTCGCTCCGAACGAAGCACCCGCATTTCAACGAGTTCCGTCGCCAGGCCGGTGAGGCGCATGCGGAATTCGCGAGTGCCGATTTGATTTCGATCTCACACCCCGCCGGCCTCTGTTGCTGCGGCGAAATCGTCCACCACCACGATGCCGGCGAAATTTTCACACGTCACCCCGGCGTAAAGCGGCTGAGCGAGGTCTTCCTCCGCGACAGCAAGCGCCAGGGTGAGCTTTTGCCACCCCAGCGCCACGGCGTTCGCCGCTTTCGCCTCGCTGAGCGCAAGTCCGAGTTGCGGCTCACGACTCACACGCAGCGCCGGCGCAGAAACGCCCGCCCCCGCGACAGTCACCTTGATCCACGCAGACAGTTCGTACGTCACACCCGGTTCGAGGCGCGTACCGATGGCCTGGACCAGCAGCATGCCAGCGCTTCCTGTGGCGCCAAACTGACCGGCGTGTGAACCGTCATGGTCGTGCGTGGCGCCGCCGGCGTGGACGTGTGACTCGTCACCCGTTTCCACGATGGTCGCCCCGCTGTCCGCGCTCCAGAACTTGAGCGTGCCAGTCTCAAAATCACCATTGAGAAAAACACCCTCGACGCCCCCGCATCCGCTCATGAGCAGCCCGAGCAAAAGTCCAAGCACGAATTGATGAAGCTTCTTGTGGCAACGCATTCTTTTGTTCCCCGCAGAGTGGAAGAGCTCTCAGAAGCGTGGGACGGCTCACGCTGAAGAATTCGCCCTCACAAGGTATTGAAACGACTCGTGCTGGCGTGGGGCAGACCCCGGGCAACTGCCTCGGGCTGCTCGATTCGCTTTGCGGTCGCTGTTCTAGTCTGGGCGTTGTTTTTCTCCGACGCCGGAAGGTCCTCGGTGTTTCCAAACATGTGTGGTGACTGTAGGACTTTTGCCTGCATTCCCAACGCTTGCATGGGTCGGCAACACTGCCTCGGGCGTGCGCTCCTCGCTTCTCATCTTAGTCACGTCAGCGTTGGTATCGGGTTGCGACGGTCAGCTGATTCGCCTCGCGGCCCCGCCGGCTCTCTCGGGAAACAGCCCCTCACCCGAAGACAGTTCTCCTCCGGTGGTCCTGGATCCCCCCGTTGAACCCGACAATCCGGGGCCAGTCGACGTCACATTTTCCGTGCGTTCGGACACAGGCGTTCGCCCCATCTCACCGCTCATCTACGGCATCAACGGTGGAGGGCAGCTGGCGAATACCGGAGCAGGGCTGGTTCGGCTGGGTGGTAACCGTTGGACCGCATGGAACTGGGAAACGAACGCTTCCAACGCGGGCTCCGACTACCAGTTTCAGAACGACGGATTTCTCTCCTCCAGCAACACGGCCGGCCAAGCGGTGGCCACGACCATGGATGCGGCCTTTGCTGTCGGCGCGCAGGTCCTCGCCACCGTCCCGATTGTTGACTACCTCGCTGCAGACAAGAATGGCGGCGGCGATGTTCGGGGAAGCGGCACTGACTATCTGACGACGCGCTTCCGCCAGAATCGCGCACGAAAGAATTCAGCGCTCTCCTCATCGCCCAACGCCACTGACGCCTTCGTGTACCAGGACGAGTTCGTTGCTTGGCTCAAGACCCGTTCTCAGTCGACCGGAGTCTTGTTTTCTCTCGACAACGAGCCCGACCTTTGGGCCGACACGCATGCGCCCATCCATCCGTCGCCAGTTGGCTATGACGAGCTTGTCCGGCGAAACGTTGAGTACGCTCGCGCGATCAAGTCGCAGTGGCCAGAGGCGAACATCTGCGGCTTCGTCAGCTATGGGTTCAACGGGTACGTCAACCTTCAGGACGCCCCGGACAGCGCTGGAAAAGGCGAGTTCATCGACTACTTCCTCGCCGAAGTTCGCGCGGCGGAGCAAGCCGACGGTTTTCGTCTCATCGAGCACTTAGACCTGCACTGGTACCCCGAGGCCACGGGTGGCGGAACGCGCATCACAAACCCAAGCAGCGCCGCCGCAGTCTCCGCCGCGCGGGTTCAAGCACCCCGCTCGCTCTGGGACCCGACGTACCGTGAGACCAGCTGGGTGGCGAACTTCTTGGGTGCTCCGATTCGTCTGATTCCCAGAATGCAGGCGAAAATCGATGCAAACAATCCGGGCGTCACGTTGGCGTTCACCGAATGGAACTACGGTGGCGGCGGACACATCAGTGGCGCGATGGCCACTGCAGATGTGTTGGGGATTTTCGGTCGTGAAAGTGTCGCGGTCGCAGCGTTCTGGCCTCTCAACGGCGATGAAAGCTACGCCTATGCCGCGTTTCGCGCGTTTCGAAATTTTGATGGCGCCCAAGGCGCGTTTGGCGACACATCCATCTTCGCCGAAAGCAACGACAACGCCGTGGGCAGCGTCTACGCCAGCGTCGACTCCAACAACGTTTCTCGTGTCGTGGTTGTCGCCGTCAACAAGTCCACATCTCCCAAAACGGCCGGGCTGACGGTCGCTCACCCCACGCAGTTCAGCCGTGCACGGGTGTTCACGCTGGCCGCAGGGAGCACCAATATCTCTGAGGGCCCTAATGTCACGGCCGTGGCAACGAACGCTTTTCGCGTCACCCTGCCCGCAATGTCAGTCACGACCCTGCTCTTGGTTCAGTAGCTGCCGGGAGTCAGAGCACCATCGCGCGTGCCAATGCGTTGGCGAACCGGGCTGGGCCGTCGTGGCTTTGGGCGAAGTCTGGACTCGAAAATCGCCCCGACGCGGTCGCTTCACCACGCCGTGTGAAAACTCGCCTCGGCCGCGAGCACCGCGATGAGCGGTTTGTCATCGTCTGCAAGCGTGCGCCGCTGGGCGTCTGTCACCAATCCAACGCGCTTCATCCCGGAAAAATGATGTCTTCCCATGACCGGTCGCCTCGTAGCATGAATGCATTGGGCCGAAACGCTTGACCATTTGAGTGGACGGTGCCGTTTTGGGAGACTGGTGCCTGTGGAATTCGAGCCGCCCCGTCACATTCCTCGCGTTCGACGAACGCTGTCCGTGTGGACACGCGAGGGCGTCGAAGGTGAAGTGGTCGACTTGTCGGCGGTGGGTCTGCGCGTCCAGGCGATTGCCGAGCTGGCGCCGACGGGTCGATTCGAGGGCGAACTTCTCCTTGAGGATGGGCGTCGCGTGGCCGTCAGCGGCATCGTTGCGTGGCGTTCACCCGCAGACATCCCAGGATTTACGGCCGGCGAAATCGGTGTGGAGCTTGTGGAACCCACGGAGGAATACCTCCGGGTCGTCGCTTCGCTATTCGCTGCCTCGTAAGGCCCATTGACGCAAGGCTTCGTCCACGTCCATCAAGCCCGACTGCTGTCCCTCGGACGTTTCAGCCGCACCCTCGGAACCACTGCCCCCTGCGCCGCTGTCGGGCTCGAGCTGGACTTCGTCGGACTTCTTGCCTTCGTCACCCAACTGGAAAACCCAACGCTTCGTTTCACCGGACTTCACAACAATCGTTTCTTCATGCGAAACGATGTCGCGAACGAGGCGAATCCGGTGACGGCCAGGGGAAACAGGCAGTGTTCGAACACGAGTCGCCTTGCCGACTTTCTTGCTGTCCACGTAAATGACAACGTTCTCGGGCTTCACGTCCAACTGAATCTGTGTTTTGCCGGATGGCACCGCCATCGCGAATGGGGCACCGAGAAAAAGGAAGACGATCAACCAACGCATGTGGGATAATGTAGCATACCCAGTATGGTTTGCACAGTTCCGGCAATCCACCGAACTAGCTGAGTATTTTTAGATATTTGCCCGATGACCCCAGGGCGCTGGCGTACTAGATGGGGTCCCATGGCCCCTCCGCGGACAGGTGGTTCCGGACGCGCGATCTTCTGCAACCGCACGTTGAATCTGCGGGCAATCCGCGCCATCGGCTACGACATGGATTACACGCTGGTCCACTACCGCGTGGAAGTTTGGGAACGCCGGGCTTACGACCTGCTGCGCGACAAACTCGCTGCACTCGGTTGGCCGGTTCAGCAGCTGCGGTTTGACCCCCAAAGCATCATTCGCGGTCTGGTCATCGATGTTGAACGCGGCAACTTGCTCAAGGCCAATCGCTTTGGCTTCGTGAAGAGAGCGCATCACGGAACGCGACCGCTTGAATACGACGCGATGCGCGAGGCGTATGAGCGCACGATCATCGACCTGTCGGAACCGCGTTGGTACTTCCTCAACACCCTCTTTTCGCTTTCGGAAGGGTGCCTCTATGCGCAACTGGTTGACCTTGTCGACCAGCACGCGCTGCCCGGCGTCTTGGGTTACGAAGACTTGTTTCGTCGCGTTCGAACGCTGCTGGACGACCTCCATTTGGAGGGAAAGCTCAAAGCGGAAATCATCGCCGACCCGAAACGTTTTGTTTTCCAGGATGCTGACACGCCGCTCGCCCTTTTGGACCAAAAGCATGCGGGCAAGAAGCTTTTGCTCATCACCAATTCGGAGTGGACCTACACACTCCCGATGATGGCCTACACCATTGACCCTCACCTGCCGTCGGGCATGACGTGGCGTGACCTTTTTGAGGTCGTCATTGTCGGGGCCCGCAAGCCCGAGTTCTTCACCTCGAACAGTCCTTTCTTTGAGGTGGCCACACCCGATGGGCTGCTCAAGCCCACGACCACGCAAGAACTCAAGGCAGGCGCTGCCTATTTGGGGGGCAGCGCCACGCAGCTTGAAGCGCTGCTTGGCTTGTCGGGAGACGAACTTCTCTACGTCGGCGACCACATGTTTGGTGATGTGAGGTTCACAAAAAGCGTCCTCCGCTGGCGAACAGCGCTTGTCCTTCGCGAGCTCGAAGATGAAGTCGAAGCGCTGGAGTCGTTCGTCGAAGCAGAAAACCAACTCGCCGCGCGCATGGAAGAAAAAGAGCAGCTGGAAGCAGAGCAATGCCAGCTTCGCGTGCTGCAACAGCGCCGTCGCGACAGCTACGGCCCAACCGATGGCCCGACGCCCGACGAAGTCACACAGAAGCTGGCGGAACTGCGCACCCGGTTGACGGCGCTCGATGCTGAACTCGGCCCGCTCGCCAAAGCCGCCACGGAGTTGTCCAACCCGACCTGGGGTCTTCTGACGCGCGCAGGAAATGACAAGAGTCATCTCGCGCGGCAAATCGAGCGCTACGCCGACATCTACACGTCGCGGGTTTCAAACTTTCTTTCGACAACGCCCTACGCCTATTTGCGCTCAAGACGCGGCAGCCTGCCGCACGACCCCACTTCCCCTGGCGGCGCACCGCTCAGCGGTACGTCTTAAGTAGGTCATCGGAACGACTTAGGCCGACCGTTCGAGCAGCCGGTCGACCAAGAAGTTGGACTGTTCGAGCGCTGTTTCCGAAAAGCTGCCGAGAAAATGCCGGACCTCGGCAAACACTTCGCGGAAGCGAGACAGGTTCTTGTCGCGAATCACGCTCAGCAATTCTTGCGTGGCCTGCTCAAAGGCAGACAAGACTTCCGGCGTATGGGGGTTGAGCATCTGAAGCTGCCCGTACAATTCGTGCGCTTGCGCAAAGTGGCGGCCGACCATCAACAACTCAATCAAGTAGACAGGCGATGTGAACGGCAGCGTTTCTTGAAGGGTTAGACCTGCGCGCGAAAGCGCCAGACCAACCACCTCGGTTTGGAGGTGTGTGAGCACTTGAACCATCGCCATGGCGCGGTCGTGCTGAGCAGGCGTCGCCTCGGTCACCACCAAGCCGCGAGCCACAAACTGCGTGCGGACCCATTCCGCCCAGGGGGCCCCGCGGCTCGGACAAATAACCACGCGCTGTCCCTGCAGGGTGTGCACGCGCGGACCGAACATCGGGTGGGTGCCCACGACACTGGCCTCGGTGGACGCCAACATCGCTGCCGTCGGCGCTTCCTTGAGCGACGTCACGTCCATCAAGAGCGCATCGCGCTTCACCCGTGGCCCCAGTTTGCGAATCACCTCGACTGTCTTGTCGATGGGCACGCTCACCACAACCACATCGGCAGCGTCCACAGCAGCCTCAGGGGTCGTCTCTGTATCGACGTCGGCGACGAGCACCACGTGCCCCAAGTCCGCGAACATGCCCGACATCATGCGCCCCATCGCGCCTTTCCCGCCCACCACCGCGATGGTCTTCACGTCTGCGGGCAGACGACTCGCCGCGCGGCGCTTCGCTTGAACATCCAAGTCCGCCAACCGCAGGGTTCGAAAAAGCGATTCAATCAAGGAATCCGGCAACCCCAGCTCATGCCCTCGCGTTGCTCGCTCTGTCAGCCACGCCTTCTCGTGCCGAGCCTCGTGGACCGCGCGCCCGCCCAAAGCCTTTTGTTCCGCCATTTCATGAATCAGCGCCTGCCTTCGCGCCAGCAGGTCCAAGACGTCGCGGTCGACAGCATCGAGCAGCGCCCTGAGCACCGGCAGGGGCCTCTGGACCGCGTCGCTTGCAGAAGAAGTCTTCATGTCGCCCTGTATACGCTGACGGCTGACGTCACGACAGCGCCCTGCATTTCTCCTTGACATTGGCCAATGAGTGACTAAATCTATTTTTAGAATGATTCTAACTTCGACCCACGTGCTTCGCTCTGCCGGCATTCAGCCGTCTGTCCAGCGTTTGGCCATTGCCGACGTGGTGTTGGCGACACGCGAACATCCCTCGGCGGACGAGGTGTTTCAGGCCGCACACAAGCGCTTGCCCGTGTTGTCGCGCGCGACGGTGTACAACACCTTGAACCTTTTCGTGGCCAAGGGACTTTTGCGCCAGCTGGACCTGGCCGAAGGGCGATGCGTGTACGACCCTGTGCTCGCACCCCACCATCACTTTATCGATGACACCTCGGGGCGAATTGAAGACATCCCCTGGAGCGCTGTCCGTGTCGGGGAGATTGAAAGGCTGTCGCAGTACGAAGTTCGTGAGTACATGGTTGTGATGCGTGGACGAAAACTCAGCCGTCCACGCAGCGCCAGCCGTTCGGCTGGCCACAAACGTCAACGCTGAGCACCACTCGAAACAGGAGAAAACATGCTTACCCCTGGCAGCAAACTACCGGAGTTCAAAACACAAGCCTGTGTCAGCATCGAAAAAGGCAAAGAGTTCAAAACCATTTCCAACAAGGACTTCTCCGGCAAGTGGGTCGTCTTGTACGCCTACCCGAAGGACTTCACGTTCGTCTGCCCGACCGAAATTGTCGACTTCGACAAAAAGCTGAAGGCGTTCGAAGAGCGCGGCGCAGTTGTTCTTGGCGGGTCAACCGACAACGAGCACTCGCACCTCGCGTGGCGACAACAACATGCTGACTTGAAGGGGCTGCGGCACCCGCTGCTCTTCATTTCGCCCGCCATGGGCAACGCCCTTGGCATCATTCATCCGGAAGCGGGCGTGGCCTTGCGCTCGACGATGATCATCGACCCCCAGGGCGTCATTCGCTACGCGAGTGCCAACGACCTCAACGTCGGCCGCAACGTCGATGAAGTCCTTCGCGTGCTGGATGGTCTTCAGACAGACGAGCTTTGCCCCTGCAATTGGAAGAAGGGCGAAGAGACGCTTTCGCAAAAACTGAAGAAGGCCGGGTAACGCAACCCTCACACGGGGCGAAGTACGGACTTAGCGCCGTGCTTCGCCCTGCATCGGCTTGACGAAAAGGTTCAAATGGAAACGTTGGAACAACTCAAAGAATCGCTGCCGGATATCGCGCGCGACATCAAACTCAATCTGGGCAACGTCCTCACCGCGGGAACGCTCTCGACCACACAGGTTTGGGGAACCGCGGTATCGACCGCGCACGCCGCACGGAATGCGCGGCTTGTTCGAGTCATCACCCAAGAGGCGCGCAACGCGGGGGTCGAGGCCGGCAACCTGGAGGACGCCCAAGCGGCGGCGGTGCTGATGGGGATGAACAACGTTTTCTATCGATTCCGTCACGTCATTCAGAAGGAGAGCTACACCCAGCGCCCCGCCCGGCTGCGAATGATGCGCATCGCCCAG
Organism: Myxococcaceae bacterium; assembly: GCA_046155985.1. Taxonomy (GTDB): domain Bacteria; phylum Myxococcota; class Myxococcia; order Myxococcales; family Myxococcaceae; genus JBJXGM01. Next base: position 17,125 of record JBJXGM010000093.1, read on the forward strand.
GTGGCGGCAAGCAAAGTGGACTTTGAGCTGTATTGCCTGGCCGTCAGCGCCATCAATGGATGCGAGGCCTGTGTTCGCTCGCACGAAGCGGCTGTGCTGGAAGGCGGACTTTCCGAAGACCACGTGCAAGACGCCGTGCGAATCGCTTCGGTCATTCACGCCGCGGCCGTTGCGCTTGAGGTCGCCGAGTTCGGCGCCCAAGCTTCTCTCCCTACGTGAATGTAAAAACAAGCGCGAGCGAGACACCCAGAGACTGATCCAGAGCGCCTTCGGCGAAGGGCACAGCCTCAGGAGGCGCGTTGGTCGTCAGGAAATAACGGGTGAAATCAATTCCACCCCGCAAACTCCAATCTGAAATCAGAGTCCAGCTGACCGCCAGACTTGCGTCGACGGCTCCACCCGACATTCCGGGAAAGTAACCTTCTGAACTGATCTGCCCGGATGACGTGACCCACTGGTAGCCCCCCGCAAGGCGTAAGCCGAAGCGCGAGCTCAGTTGTGCGCGCGCATCGAGCGCGAACCGGGGACCTTGATAATCCACACTGGGCAGCGGCGCCTGGGCTCGTACCCCAAGGCTTGGAAGAAACCCGAATCCCCGGCTGAGGTAAGCAACGGATGCGGCGAGCGTCACTGGACCCAAAGGAAGGCGCCCGCGCGCGCCCAGTTCAAGTCCGTATACCCGCGTGGGAAAGACGTCTTGCCCGAGCTCTGAACGCAGCGCGAGTCCGGATTCGAAATTCGCAACAATCCCCACATTGGCCCAAACCCCGCTCAGGAAATGGGCGGCCGGGTACCAGGCTGTCTCCACGATGACCGTTGGACCGAAGGGAAGGACGTACCGCCCGAAAGTCTGCGGCGCGGCTTGGGTCAGCGCCAAGCGACGACTGAAACCCCGTGCGCCCACCACCACTTCCAACGCTGGCGTTGTGGTGCTGCGAAGGACATCCGCCGTGCCGCCTGGCGGCGCTGAAGCGACAGCGGGCTGTTCGGCAGCGGCCACATCTGCATTGGGCACCGGAGCGGCAACGGGTTCTGGGACCTGCGTCGGCGCTGCATCGGGTTGCGCCACCTTGACCGCTTCGACCGTCCTGGGCGCAGCGAGCACGTCCAGCAAATCCTGCAAGCCCGTCGGGGGCACCCGTCTGAGCCCACGCGTCGCGGCGGCGTCCCACGCTACCTGGGTGGGCTCGTCCCAGCGCGGCGCGCTGAATACCAAGACGTTGACCCGGCGAGGCGTACCGCGCGTCACCCGTGCCATCAGAAGTGCGTTCGCTTCTGCAGCCTCGGTCACGCGCTGGGCGATTCGACCAGACAGACGGGTGGGAAGTTTTCCAGCCGACGGGAAGACAACCACCACGCCGCTCTTCGCCAGGGCGTCACGCAGCGTCTTGCGGAGCAAGACCATGTTCTTTCCCTGAACGTCGAGAACGATGCGGGGAGATTCAGCGTTCGCGGCACCTCCAAACAACAGCAACAACGCGAAAAACGAAAAAAGGACCGAGTCGCTGTTGCGGCGCCTGCCTCGACGACCCCGTCGCCTCAGAACGTAGGGTCCAAGCAACGACAGGGGGAGCAGCGCAATCAGCTGCCCACCCCCGCAACCAAAAAACGGCTCCTCAACTTCTGAGCCGCCATTGGGATCCGTGCCCGAAAAAATCTCATCGACATCAGGCGCACCGTCCTGGTCACTGTCGACGCGGTCTTCACGCATCTGGTCCAGCGCGCTACGAAGTGACACAGCATCATAGGCCTCGAGCCCTCGGTCTTTCATGGCATCTGCGAAGGGCGTCACAGCAGTTTCGAAGCTTGGGGTTCCAGCGTGGCACAGCGCGCATGTTGGGGCGCGTGAAGTCCCCAAATGCGTCCGGATGGCCTCTGGGAAACTGGGGGTCGCATGCGCAGGAACGCCAACGAGCACCATCGCCGCCAGCGACACCAGAACCCCACGGGAGAAAAACCTGAGCGCGAAGAAGCTCACAGGGAAAGGTGTACCTGTCCAACGAGCGTGAACACGTTCAATCGCTCGCCCGAGGTTTCGACGTTTCGAAGAATCGCATCGAGCCGAAACTCGAGCTGAGGGAGACAAAAGTAGGCGACCGATGCCCAACCGCCCGCCTGAAACCGTCCCGACTGGTGGAGAAACTCCAGTGTGCCAATGGCATGCACGCCCTGGATAATCTCCCAGTCAACCTGTCCGACTCCGGTCCCGCCCCACTGCACGCCAGACACCAAGGCTGAAGAGACGAGAAGGTCCGCTTCGACGAGGACGGCGAGTGGCTCGATGGGCGCCCATCGCCCGAAGACGCCATGGGCTTGGCGCAATGTCGAAGCCCGTCGGGTATCGATGTCGTAGAACGCATGGGTCAGGAGCGTGCTCGCACCGATTGCCAGGGTGGGGAGAGGCGCCCACTCGACGAAGCCCGAGACGCCGCGTTCGCGAAAAGTGTCGGGCCGCAATTGGTAGTTCCCCAAAATCGCCATCACTTCACCGCGCAACACTTCGCCCGTGTAGTTGACGGCGACGCCGTGTTGCTGTTGTTCGTTGAGGTCGGTGCGCGTGGCGCGCCGGACCCACAGCGTGTGCTCGGCCACTCGAAGACCAAAGGGCAAGGTCATCCGCCCAACCCGGACCCGAAACGACTCGTCCTCAGAGGCGAGCCCCACCCAGTGCTCACGCGACACGATGTTGTTCGTTTCACCCCCCGACAGGGCCGCAGGAAGGGCGCCTCGAATCGCATATCCCACGCTGGCGGAGGCTTGAAACGGTCCCTTTTCAAACGCCATTCGCAAATCCGTCACCATTTGAACGGGACGAATGGCAACGTCGCCGCTCCCAGCCTTGTTGAGCAAGCCTCCGATGCGCGCGGAAAATCCAAGGTTGACCCAGTCCGCGAGCTTGACCAGCCCGAAGAAGAAACCCTTTTTTTGGTCAATTTCACCCTCTGACAACTCTCCGGCGCTGGGTGGGAGCAGAAGGAGCGATTGTGCCCTGCCATACGTGGTGAGGATGCCACCTCCGGAGGGATCGAAGTGGCACGACGCACAGCCGGTTTGGCCGTGACGAATCATCCAAACGTACGCATCGGCGCGTCCAGGAGCTCCACCGACGATGGCGAGAAACAACCAAGCCAGCCAGCTCCGCAGACGCACGGCGCGCACTCTATCAGCGGGCAACTTGGGACGCGCGTTTTAGGCATATCGAGCGCGAGCGAAACGCTTGAGGCCTGTACGCCACAACGTGACGACTCTTCCCCTCGCGATCCACAAATGTCGGGAAGTGTCGGAGTCGCGCAAGCCCCTCAAATTGCGTGCGCCTTCGGTGGCAATCAACGGCACCGTAGCTGCAGGTATCATGGCTTCATGGGAACCAGGCGTCACAGTCACTTGGCTCGCTGTTTGGCGCTGAGCGCGCTTTCGTTGAGCGCGTGCGCGGGTCTCTTCGAAGATGCGCCAGGCGTATCGACAGCTGGCGTGTGCACCTCCTTCGCGCCTGCTCCTTCCCTTCTCCGCCGTCTCACGCCGGACGAATACTTGGACAGCGTCGAGCAAGTTACCGGCACGCGTCTGTCCTCGCAGGCGCGCCAGGCTTTCCCCCGGGACGTCTCCCTGCCAGGGCTTCTCAGCAACGACCTTAGCCTGCAGAGCGTCAGCGAGCAGTTGGTGGACGCCGTCAGCACCATTGCGGATGAGGCGGCGCAAGCCATCAACTTGAGGTCGTTCGTCAGTTGTTCCTTCCGCAACGGCTCCCAAGCGAATGAGGCATGCCACCAGGCGTTCATCAACGCGTTCGCGCCGCTGGCGTTTCGCCGTCCGCTGGAAGCAGCCGAAATCGACCGCTTGATGACGCTCGCGCGAGACGTGCCCGATTGGACGAACGGTCAAGCCATCGACGGCAGTGCGCGCGTGTTGGTCTCCGCCATCCTGCAGTCCCCGCAGTTCCTGTTCCGCGTGGAACTCTCGCGCCCCAGAGCACCGGAGCGACCCGGTCACATCCGAATCGATGACTACGAAATCGCGAGCCGCCTGTCGTTTGCGCTGCTGGGACAGGGGCCTGACGCTGCGCTGATGGCAGCGGCGAGTCGCGGTGAACTCGTGACGCCAGATGGCCTGGCCGCAGCGGTTGACCGTCTGACGGGCGACCCGCGCGCCGCGACGCAACGGGAAAACTTCGCCGTCGAGTTGTTTGGACTCCAGAACGTCGACCACTTGGGTCCAGACGCAACCCAGGCGGGCACGCTGGCCCCGCTTGTTCCGCAAATCAAGGCGGCAGCCGTCCAAGAGGTGAGGTTATTCGGCCGCGAACTCTTGGGCGGCAGTGGCAACGCCCGCGAGCTGTTCCGCACGAATTACGTCAACGTGAATGGCCCGTTGGCTCAGGCCTACGGCATTCCAGGAATCAGTGCTTCTGACCTTGGATTTCGGCGCGTCGCAGTCGCCCCGGACGGCAGCCGCGGTGGCCTGCTGACGTCAGCCGCATACATGCTCTTGGGCAGCCACGCGGGTGAACCCTCGGACACGTTGCGCGGAAAATTTGTGCGCCAGACGTTGATGTGTGGCCCACGGATGACGCCTCCTGCCGATGCGACGCAACTCGAAATCCAAAATGGGGCCGGGACACGGATGACGCGTGCGAGCTGTCGTGGATGCCACCGCATGATGGACCCGATTGGCTACGCGGTGGCGCATTACGACGTCCTTGGGCGAATCGTTCCGAGTGCCGCTCGCACAGATGGGTATTTCATCGACACGAATACAGGCGACGAAGTCCCGCTCCAGGGGCCAGCGGGCGTCTCTGACGCAATTCTCGGAAACGACGCGTGGAACAGCTGCCTCGTCCAGAAGACATTGCAATGGGTGTCTGGGCGAGCCCTTACACCGGAGGACAGTTGCACCATCGAATCCGCACGCGCCGCGTTCGCTGATTCCGACTTCCGCGGTTCGGCCCTGTGGACAAGTCTGCTCAACAGCGAAGCGCTGAAATACCGACGCGCGGAAGCGCAACCTTAGCGAGGAGTCATTCACCGATGTCAGTCCGAATTCCACGCCGCATGTTTCTTCAGGGAGCCGGAGTCGCCATTGGCCTCCCCCTGCTGGAAGCGATGACCCCCTTCGGGAGAGCGTTTGCTCAGACCGCGGAACCGCGGAAGGCGATGATTTTCCACTTCGGAAACGGGCTTCACATGCGTGACTTCACGCCCTGGGGCGGCGCCCAGGTTGCCACCAACACACCGCTGCCGATGGACGAGAGCGTCAGCCCACTGATCGGCCGCTTCTTTCAGAATGGGGTTGGGCAGGACATCAACGTCGTCACAGGGCTCGCCAATGGAAACGGCGAAAACGACCAGCACGCGCTGCGTTCACTCCTCACGAGTGTCAGCGACGGCATGGGCACATCGGTCGACCAGGTCATCGCCCGCTACAACCGACCCGTGGCCTCGACGATGAACAGCTTGTTCATCGCGCCCTTCAACGGATTTGAACTGGCCGCCACGATGATGTGTTTCGCCGGTGGCGGAGACACAAGTGCCGTTCAGCCTTACACCAATCCCGGAGCGCTTTTCACGCGCCTTTTCGGTTCGGCAACTGGCGATGACAGTGAGAAGCGCAGAAAGACGAGCATTCTGGACTACGTGGCGGACTCTATCGAGTTCGTCAAAGGGCGCGCCAGCGCCTCGGACCTCACCCTTCTGGACCAGCACCTCAGCACGATTCGTGATCTCGAACGCCGCATCAATGCCGTAGCGCCAACGTGCAATCAGCCGGGTTCTGTTGGCAGCGTCAGTCCCGGCACCACAGCCGCCGAGCGTCAGGCGTGGATCGGACTCATGACCGACCTCGCGGTGCTTGCGCTGCAATGCGACCTCACGCGCGTTGTTTCGATTTGCCTGACTGCCACAGGCGTGGATGGCATCGTCTGGGCACCCGGGTACGAGCATCACCAAGTGTCACACTACGACATCAACGGCGGCACCACTCTCACCTACCAATGGCAGGACCCAGGTGCCATCAACCGAGCGCAGACCGCCTCGAACTTCCAAATCGCCCGCATGGCCGAAACACTTGCGAAGATCAAAAACCGTCTGGCGGCCGGCGGGCAATCTCTGCTGAACAGCACGGCCTTCGTCGGCTTGAGCGAGTTCTCCGCGGCCGACTTGCACAGTCGGAGGTACCTGCCCATCGTGACGGCCGGCCTGGGCATGTCTGCCGGCAACGTCATTAGCTATCCTTGTTACCTGGCTCACATCGGCGGCCAGACCCCTCCGCCGGGGACCCAGCTCGACAACCCGAATTGGGTGAGTCATGGGATGCCCCGCAACTGCGCAGAATATGGCGGCACGAATATTCCGCTAGCGAACCTTTGGCTCACGTTGATTCGCGCAATGGGGATCAACGCAAGCCAAGTGGCCACGCACGGCGACGCCACGGGCACACTGGGGCATCTGTGGCCGGCAGCTTAGTCAGATGCCGCCAGGCCCGAACTGCCCTGCGTGTGGTGGCGCTCATGGCGGGCCTCGGGTGCTCCGGCACCTTTTTTACACCACCGCCCGAGACGTCATTTGCATTGTCGTCGCTGGTTCACATCAGCGCCGATCAATATTCAAAGACCGTGCACACCGCGTTTCCGACGCTCAGCGCCATTCCTGAGCTGCCCGCGGATTCAGAGTATCAGGGCTTCACGCACAACCGACTCGCCTTCGCCAACGACACCACCGTCCGCGCCTATTCACGAGCCGCTGAAGCCATCGCTGACGAAGTTGCCGCCAACCCAGCTGCGCTTCTCTCCCCTTGTAGCGTAGCGGTCTCGGGTGAACAGGAGTGCGTTCGCCAGTACGTCACGCGCGCAGGCCGCATCTTGTTCCGGGCAACAGTTTCCGCTGCGCGTCGGGAACAAGTCGTCACAGGCGTCTTTCAGCCCGTTCGCAGCACGGAGACGCTCCCAAGGGCGCTGAGTGCGGTCACCGAGTATCTGCTGCAAGCACCCGAGTTTTTGTATGTGCTCGAAGTCGCACCGGATGACCTCCGCAAGCCAGGCCGCAGGACCTACCCGCTTTCTGACACGCAGCTTTCAGCGCGCCTCGCGCAGTTGATTTGGGACGGAGCACCGGACGACGCGCTGCTGGCCGCCGCCGACACCGGGGCGCTTCATGCACCACAGGAACTTGCAGTCCAAACGCGGAGACTCCTGGCCGACCCACGCGCCAAGGCATTGTTTCGGCGGTTCGTCACCGAGCTGCTTGACCTCCGTCGGCTTTCGCACAGCACCAAGCGCGCAGATCTCTATCCGATGTTCTCGGACGCCCTCAAGGCCGCCATGAGCGAAGAGACGAGCCGCGTCACCGACGAGTTGCTGTGGGAGGGCCGCGGGGGAATCTCCGCCCTGTGGACGCACTCGGCAACTTGGGCAACGAGCGGACTTGCGGCTTTGTACGGCCAGAGCGTGCCCAATGATGGCGCGTTCCACCGCATCACCCTTCCGGCGGCGCAGGGCCGTGGGGGCGTGCTGGGGCTGACGGCCTTCTTGGCGAGCCAGGCCAATGACACAGAGGGCTCGCAGATTCTTCGCGGCTTAATGGTTCGCAGCCGCGTGCTGTGCGACCCGCCCCCCCCACCCCCCCCGGCCGCGAGAGAAACAGTCGTCGTGAGCCGGCTGGTCACCGAACCCTGCGCAACGTGTCACCGCCGGTTCGAGGCCATCGGGATGGGACTGACGGCCTACGACGCCGTTGGGCGCCATGTTCAGAGCCAATCGCAGGTCGGTTCGGTCCTCGGCGGCACCGACATCGACGGCGAGTTCCAGTCGCTGTCAGGCCTGGGAACTCGCATGGCAAACAGCGGACAGGTCCTTTCGTGCATGGGCACCCAGTGGGCGCGCATGCTGAGCGGCAGTGAGAATCCGGAGCTGGCATCGCTGCTCGCGGAAAGCCTCTCGCGCACCGGTGGCGACGTGCGCGAGCTCGTCGTGGACTACGTCACGAGCGCTCACTTCACGCACCGAACGGACGAGTTCGGCGCCACGTGCGAGGCAACACCATGAAGCCCTCTCCCCCACGCGGCGTTCCCTTTTCGCGGCGCCAGCTTCTCAAGGCCCTCTCGGCATCCGCGCTCGGCGCTTCTCTGCTGCCTCGGCTTCACGCCCGCGCACAGGCCACGAGCCCTCCGAAGCGAATCGTCTTCTGGTTCATGCCTGACGGCGTTCAGCCCGACCACTGGTGGCCCAGCGCGGTTCGCAGCCCAACCGACTACGATTTGTCGGCCACTTCGTCGCTCAATCCGCTCATGCGGCACCGGTCGGACGTCGCCCTGATTCACGGCTTGCAACATCGCGGAACCTTCTATCGCGACGACAATCTTCACGACTACGTGATGCAGCACCTGCTCACGGGCGGCATGGACGCGCCGGCGGTCACGGTCAACGGTTTGACCACGCCCGCGGGAATCTCGTTCGATCAGTTTCTCGCAACCCATCTGGGTGGAACGACCCCTTTTCGGAGCTACCACCTTGGCATCAACGCGAATTTCAACAACGAGGCGCAGCGTACGCTGAGCTTCAACGCACGAGGCCAGGGCAGGCAGGCCGTCAGCAACCCGCTGACCGTCCTTCGCGACCTCCTGGGCGGGCAATGGAGTGGACCAAGCTTTCGCGCAGACAACATTGGCAACGCCACGTCAGTCCCGTTCTCAGAGTGTTCTCCGATGGAACGAAACCCACCGGGTACAGTCGTTGGCGGAAACACTCCCCCGCCGCCATCCACCGATGCACGCCCATGGCGTCGCAGCGTCCTGGCTGCACTGGATACGGACTACGAACGCCTGCGGTGTTCACTGGGGCAGGAGGGTCGAAGCAAGTTCGATGCTCACCTTGAAGGCATCCGTCAACTCGAGCGACAGCTCGGCGGCACCAGCGGCGGCCCGCTTGCCGGGCTCCCAGTGATGGATGCCTGCTACCTCGAGCTGCTTCGCTACAACAGCAACTATGCCAACTATGGCGAGTGGGTGGACAACGCGAGTCGCTTGCAAATCAATCTCTTGACCGGTGCCCTGGCGGCAGACGCCACGCGTGTTGCGCTCATGCAATACGGCGCTTCCACCAGCCCGTTCGAATACCGTTTCATGAGCACGCTCCCTTCCAGTCATCAATCGACCGTCCACCACACGTTGGCCCACAACCAAGTGGACGCAGGGGACGCGACCGAACGCAGTCGATGCCGCGAGTCGATTCGCCTCATTGCGCAGTGGCACGTGGAGCAGCTGGCCTACTTCATCGATTCCCTCAAGCAGGTACCCGAAGGTAGCGGAACGCTGTTTGACAACACATTGATCGTTTTCTTCTCCGACATGTATTGGGGCGCAAACCACGACCGCTTCAATACCCCCGTCGTCTTGGCCGGTGGCGGCGGCGTCGGTCTTCGGCGCGGCGTGGCACTGGACTACACCGGTGGCGGCAGCCGTCCCTTTGCGGACCTGCTGGTGACGATTGGGCAGGCGCTCGGCCTTCCGCTTTCGTCGTTTGGTGTCCCTAGCGTCAGCAACATCTTCGACGGCGGACGCCAGATTCCGGGATTCACGGGGCCCCTGAGCGAGCTCTTCCCTTAGCGCCGTCCTTTGTATGGTGCCTGAGAACAAGACTTCTCATTAGCCACTGACAAGCCATAAGCCGCTCCGGCGATTGCGTGAGCGAACGCTTTCGCTTGAGCGCCAATGCAATGCGGGGGTGTGGCCTCCACACACCAGGTGCGAGGGGTGAATTCCCCACCCCACCGCACAAGCCTCCGTACTTCGTCCTGCTTCCATTTTCGGCCGCGACGCAGATTTGAGGGGCCCTCGCCACGCGTTGCGAGGCCACTGTGCGTGTCTGTAGTTTGTGTCCATGACCCAGAACTTTTTGCGACGTCTAAGTCTCGTTTTCATTGCGCTAGCGATGGGCATCGGCTGCGGTTCGTCTGAGCAAGGGGGCCGCGCGTCGCTTGAAGGCGCACAGCCGGAGGTGCTGATTGCGCTGCAGGCCAGCACGTCGATTTCAGTCGATGGCTACTTGCGCGAGGGCGCGTGGACGAATGCGCCCGCGGTGACGTTTTCTAACTCGGCGCGCAGCGACAACCGGGTGGAAGTCAAAGCGGTTTGGAACGCCACGTATTTGTACTTGGGCGCCGTCGTTGAAGACGCACAGCACGAGACGCTTTCCGAGGGCGAGCTTCATTTCAACGACAGCCTTGAGGTGTTTTTGGACGCCGGCAACGAGAGAAGCGCGTCTCCAGACGGCAACGACATTCAAGTCATCGCGACGCTGCGCAACACCAGCAACGTCAGTGGCGTGACGGTGCGAAACCGGAAAGTCGCTGGCACGCGCTACACGCTGGAATTCCGCATTCCTTGGACGCGCGTCGGGACGACGCCTGCTGTCGGGAAAGTGCTGGGCCTCTTGTTGGCCAACAACGACAGGGACAATGCCACGACGTCTCAGTTTGACTGGCTGGGACTCATTGACTCGGGCAACTATTTCCAACCCAACGCGTGGGGCAGTCTGTTTTTGGCTTCCACGACGCCACCTGTTGAAAACCCGCCACCACCGTCTGGGGGCACCGCACTCCCTCTCGGCACCTTGACGTCGGCACGCGTGTCCAGCGCCGTCACGGTGGATGGCAACCTGAGTGAGTCCATCTGGACGTCCTCCAACTATGCCGCGTTTTCGAATTCGGGCTTGAGCGACAACCAAGTCCGCGCGAAAGCGGCGTGGGACAGCACGCACCTCTATTTCGCATTCGACGTGACGGACGGGGCGCTGGAGTCCAACAGCGGACAGCTTTGGACCGACGACGGACTCGAGGTGTACCTCGACATTGGCAACAACAAGTCCACCGCCATGGACAGCAATGACTACTCGTTTAACTTCACAACGGCTGGCGCACTCAGCGACTCGGCCACGCGCAGCGCCGTGTTGCCTCGTACGGGCGGCTACACCCTGGAAGTCGCTATTCCCTGGACACGCGTCGGGCATACCCCCGGAAGCAACGTGGCCTTTGGCTTGCTTCTCGGAAACAACGACAGAGACAATGGGACGTCCCGTCAATTCGACTGGGTGAAT
>JBJXGM010000101.1:0-10787 GCA_046155985.1 Myxococcaceae bacterium
AGCTCGGCTTCGACGAGATAAAAACGCACCAACTCGCCCGCGAAGAGGCCATTCGGAGCCGTACCGCGGCCGGTGTCCGTCAGGAAATCTGGGGTATCGCACTCGCCTACAACCTTGTGCGCGTCGAAATGGAACGTGCGACCGCAGAGGCGGGCGTCGAACCGCGGCGTATCAGTTTCGTGAATTCGCTCTCGATGATTCGAACCGCATGGGTTGTGTGGTCGGCGCCGCCGCTGGCTCCGGGTCGCATCCCGGAACACCTTCTCGACCTTAGACGCCAGCTCGGGCACTTGCTCTTGCCCGAGCGCAGAACTGAGCGACACTACCCACGCGTCGTCAAAATCAAGATGAGCAACTACGACAAGAAGTGGGTCCGGCGGCCTCGTGTTAACTGACTGGCATTGGTGCTAGGCCGAGCTACTTTCAAGTTGGGCGACTAGACGGGAAGCAACCGCTCGGCCCACGGTCACACGGACGTCGACAAGGCTGGTTTCGGGAGAAAGGTGTGGGGCGAGCTTCCGGAGCTCCTCATTCGGCGTGTGTTGCGCGTAAGCAAGCGCTGCGTGGACGATGAGCAGCATCTCGCCGGCTGCTCTCCGCTTCAAACGCTGCAGCGCGTCATGCGCGGCGTTTGAATTGCCTTGCAGTGCACGGAGATGCTCTCGCAGGACACAAACGGGCAGTTCGTCCGACCGTGCTGCAAGCCTCCGCAGACTCCCTTCCGCCGCCGCCCAATTCTGGCGCTCGATGGCCGCCCGCAATTCAGCCAAACCTGGCACTCGGGTGAGGGCCGGGCTCGTCGCGGCAAAGGCATCCGGCGACCCTTCGCATGCTCGAGCGTGCTCAAGAAGCGCGCGGGCTTCTTGGGTGTCGCGCCGCGTCGCGTTGCATGCATTCACAGCGTAGGCAAGTCGACGCTCCGCCTCGTCGATGCGCCCCAGCCGGCACAAGCACACCGCTTGCTGGACAGGGATGGCGGGCAGCGTGGCGCGCTGTTGTGAAGCTTTCTCGAGCCACACGAGTGCCCCGTTCCAGTCCCCCCACTTCATGCACAGTTCGGCGCCCTGCTGCGGGATGCTCCAAGCGTCCGGTGAGAGTTGAGAGGCGCGTTCCAAAAGTCCGGTGGCGAGCTCTCGATTCTCTGGGTTTTCGCCAGCGGCGTAGGCAGCCAACGCGCCGAGGAGGCGGCCGCGCACCGCGGGAGATGTGCTGAGCGAATCAATATGTTTCTCGGTGCTTGGTACACCTTCGCGTCTCGCGCGGTCGAGAATCGCCACCTCTTGCTGCATCCGTCGTTCCAGGCGTTCGGTGGCTGTCGTGACGCGCATTGTTTGCCTCTCACTGTTCGCCCTGACCGGCTTGTGCACCGAAATTGTCGAAGACATCGGGGCGGGGTTGCCCCGTTCTTGCCGAAATCGCACGCCTTCGCACGTGTTTGCGGCGACTTTGCCGAAGGGAATCCGTTGGTTAGCGGCGAAGCCCCCCCCAACGCGAAGACGCCCTAATAAGCCGCCGCTTCAGGCATGAAATTACTGGCGAGCACGGTCACCGGCATCTTCTTCACGGTTTCACTCGCCCGCCCATCTCTCGCGAGCTGCCGGTAGGCGACGTAGCCCTCGAACGCTTCCTCGATGCGAATGCGAAGGCGCCATAAGGTGCCCAACTGGGCGAACACAACCTCAAAGTCGGCTTTCTTCAGAACGCGCGCAGCGCCGTACGGTGCTGCCAATTTCCGGGTGCAGCGCTCCTTCGGCCCTTCAGCGCGGAGCGCTTACGACTCCTTCACCGGTTGCACCGGCGTCACGGCATCTTGGTCCTCTTCGCCGGTTCGGATGCGGACGATTCGCTCAATCGGCAACACCATGATTTTGCCGTCACCCACTTCGCCGGTGCGCGCGCCCGCGAGAATGGCGTCGATGGTGGGTTGAACAAAGTGATTCGACACGCTGATTTCCAAGCGCACTTTGTCTGCAAGCGCCATCTTCACGGTGGTGCCGCGATAGTTTTCGACATGTTCCATCTCGCCGCCATGCCCCTGGACGCGGCTGATGGTGAGCCCGCGGACTTCGGCGTGAAACAACGCTTCAAGCACTTCGCTCAGCTGTTCGGGCCTGACGTAAGCGACAATCAATTTCATCGGGGGCCTCCAGCCTGAACCGAAATCGGGTGGGCGGCGCCCTGCGCGACGACTGCCGGTTCCGTCTGTCGAATGAGAATGGCACCATCGCCGTGCGTGTACGCCTCTTCGCCGTGGTCGCTCATGTCCATACCAAGCTTCTCGTTGCGGCTGGAGATTCGCAGCGGCATGACCAGCGAGAGCAGCTTGAGAATCACAAATGTCGCGACCCCACTGTAGGCAAGCACAATCAGTACACTCAGCAACTGAGTCACCACCTGAGCAGGATGACCGGCGAGCAGCCCATTCGCGCCACCGCTCCAAGTTGCATCCGCAAACACGCCGGTGAGAATCGCGCCCGTTGCGCCACCTGTCCCGTGTGCAGCCACGACGTCGAGCGAATCGTCGAGTTTAGACTTGGCGCGATAAAGCAGCGCGAAGTAGCTGGGAACGGCACCGAGCGCACCCATCAGAAGCGCAGAAGTCGGTCCGACATAGCCGGCTGCCGGGGTGATGACGACCAAACCCACAACAATCGCCGTGGCCGCGCCCACAGCGGTGACCGTCCCCCCGCGCAGCAAATCGATGAAAGTCCATGCCGCCAAGGCCGCTGCAGGCGCGAGAAAAGTGTTAGTGAAAGCGAGACTCGCAGTGGTGCCAGCTGAGAGTGAGCTCCCCGCATTGAACCCAAACCACCCGAACCACAAAAGGCCAGCGCCCAACATGGTGAAGGGCACGTTGTGCGGAAGAATGGCGTGTCGCCCGTAGTCCTTGCGCGGGCCAACGACTGTCGCCGCCACGAGTGCAGCCGCCGCAGCGTTGACATGGACAACCGCACCGCCTGCGAAATCCAGGGCACCCATCGTGGCCAAAAACCCACCGCCCCACACCCAATGCGCCACCGGCGCGTAGACGAGCAAAACCCAAAGCGTGATGAACAAAAGGTAAGCGTTGAAACGCATGCGTTCGACGACTGCGCCCGAAATCAACGCTGGCGTGATGATGGCAAACGTGCCCTGAAAAGCCATGAACAACAGATGCGGAATCGCACCTTGCGGCTCCAGGCCCACGTGACGAAGTCCCGCAAAATGCAGTGACCCGATAAACGCATTTCCGGGCGCGAATGCGAGCGAATAACCCACGAGCGCCCACGCCACGGTGATGGGGCCCAGCGCAACAAAGCTCATCATCATGGTGTTGAGCGCGTTTTTTGAGCGCACCAGGCCACCGTAATAAAACGCCAACGCAGGCGTCATCAGCAGCACGAGCGCGGTGGAAAGCAGCATCCATGCGACATCAGCCTTGTTCATGGGCGCAGTGAATCTCCAGATGGCCTCTGCTGTCCACAATTGGCGAAGCGCTTCAGCCGTATCGCGATCGATTCCAGAGCAACGCGCGCACCCGGCAGACGTTGTGCTTCGGAATTCTCCCGCCTGCGCGCATAGTGAGCGGATGCAACGTTTCTTCGCCTACTTCCTGTTGTCCGGCGCTGCAAGCCCGGGCTCGCCGTCAGCACTTTGCGATTACGCTCGGCAAGCGCTTCGTTGCCGTGCGCCAGCGGTCCCGCCAAAACTTCCTGAGGCCTTCGAGCATCCGCCAAGCCCCGCCATCAAGTCGAAGCCAAGGCCTGTAACGACGTCTGGACGGCGGACTTCAAGGGCTATTGGCACATCCTCGACTCGGACAAGTGCAACCCGCTCACCGTGCGCGATGCGTTCAACCGCTACATCCTGTGCATCCAGTCTCTTGCGTCCGGCACGGTAGCCGCGGTGAAGAGTGAGTTTGAAAAACTGTTTCTTAAATTCGGAATGCCCAAAGTCATTCAATGTGACAATGGGACTCCCTTCATCGCCATCCGCGCGCGCGGAGGAATTTCGAAACTCACGGCGTGGTGGATTAGCCTTGGAATCCAAGTCGTGCGCGGTCTCGCCCACCGCCTCCGGGAGCCTCTTGAAACCGCCGAGCGGGGACATCTCCTGGAAACACTCGTTCTTCACGAGCTGCGCGCGTACCAAAACGTCTCAAATTGTGGCGGCAACCTCGCCTACTGGCGAACACCATACGGAAGCGAGGTTGACTTGGTATGGACCCGTGGAAAGGAGTCTGTGGCAATCGAAGTCAAAGCATCGACGCGCTGGAGGAATGAATTCTCGCACGGCCTCAAAGCCGTTGGCGGAGCCGGGGTCGCCTCACGCTGTATCTCTCTGCACTAGCTCGGGAGCCGGGCAATGCGCAGCGCAAGGGCGAGGCGTGCGAGCGCAGTGTTGCCCTTGACCTTGAAGCGGGTTCTTAAACGGTTCAGCGCGCCCAGCACGTTGCGTTCCGTGGTCTGGAGAGCAGATGCCATCTGGCCCAGGTGGAGGCCGCTTCCGAGCGCCCACAGAAGCCAGCGATCGGTGCTGCCCCTTTTTCGCAGCATTTCGCGCCGCTGAAAGTCAGAGGGTTCGTACCCCTGGATGAATCCCGTTCCGAGCGCAACAATCGCAAACTGCCACTCATTGTCGACCTGGAGCCGACGCAGAATCCGAGAACGAAGGCCGTTGTACGCGGAATACGACGTTTGGCGATCCGCGCGAATGGAATCCTGTGACTCGCCTTTCAGCAACTGACGCGCAACGTCCAGCTCCGCCTTGGGCAAGCTCTTCAGGCTTCTGCTACGCCCCTCTTGAGGAGGCGGATCTTTCAGGCGACTTGCCGGAAACGCTCCCGTCTCGGGCACGTTGGGCGCGTGTTCTTCACCCATCGGGACGATATGAACCCCGGGAGTTGCCGCCAGCGCACACAGCTGCGCGAGCCCGTAGACGCCGCGTCCCGGAGGAATCCCGAGCTCGGCCCGGGTCTCTTCGAGTGGGTCGACCACGTTGCGCCTTCTCGGACCTACGGAGCGCGCAATCTCGCGGCCGGATGCCCCTTCCGCCGTGAGACACAGGACGCTGAACCGCCAGGCGGGCATTTGAAGGCTGTCCTGGATCGGCTTCGTCAGAGCGATTTGTGCAGTGCGTACGCCTCGACGGGCACCATACGCCGCGAGCGATGCACGGCTCGCGCAACCCAACGTGAAACAGAGTTCACCAATCCAGTCTTCGACATCAGACAGGGACATCTTGAACTCGCTCGCAATGTCTGGATTGCTCAGCCCACCACAAACCATCGCGATGCACATTCGATCGCGAGGCGTCAGTCTCCACCAGCTCGCGTTCGCGTTCTTCGGCGGCAAGATTTGCGGCGGGGTGGGGGCGGCTTGAGCGAGAGCCGGACGACTGAGATCGGGCCGGGGCGCAAGCCCATGAACCACCGCGAGCAATGCGGCTTGAGGCTTATTGGCAATCGCGAGGGAAGCGAGGAGGGTCTCCAGCCGCTCCGAAACGGCGCGTCGTGACAAACCCACCGCGGCGGCAATCTCCCCATCGCTGTAGCCCCGGCCCAAGAGCCCCAAGAGGTAAGTATCAACGGGGCTGAGCGCTGCGATGCGGGCCGCGAGGGTGGCGTCTCTTTCCGGCCAGTCGATCAACCCACACGCGGCCAAACGAAGTGCCAGTTGCACCGGGTTATTCAGCTCGAGAGCCTCCAGCCCCTTCGATATCGTCTGCGCAAAAGAGTCCCATTTCTCCGGTATTCCGCGCGCCTTGGCGATTTCCACCGGTCGCTTTCCCAGCGCGGTCTCCATGAAGAGGGACTGTTGCGAACTGGGCAAACGCAGAAACACCGCTTGGTGAAATGCCCTCGGATCCTCCACACAGCGCGGCGCGCTGGCAAACATGGCCGCGGCTTCCGGGAGGCTCGCCGCCCCGACGGCTTTGAGGACTTCGTCCCGGACTCCGGTGCGTTCCTGACGCGCCCGGGCATCATTCGTCCCCGCCACGAGCTCTAGGAGAAAGTTCTGGTGCAAAGAATGGAGCTCCTTCAGCGGACGGGAGGGTCGCGGTGCCGCAATGAGACCTTGCCGAACGGCCGTGACCACCGCCTCCACCCGATTCGTCAAACCGGTCCTCTCGAAAAAAACCTTTTCAACGCTGCTCCATTTTCGAGTTCCGCGGCCCCGCACCCACGCACTCATCATTGCAATTTCGTTCTCCGAAGCTTCGAGCGGTTTGGAGGCAAAGCGAGATCCTGGGAGACGCGAGACACACGGATGCGTGGGAAGCGACTCTCGGAGCTTCGCCTCCACCTGGTTGGCGATCTCGTTGGGTGGAGGGCACAGAAGGATGTTTGCGCCTTTCGCTGCTCGGATGACTTCGATGACTTTGTCTGGCGGAAGTGGAGCCCAGACGGGAGCCGCCGACGAGGCAGTACGGGGCCCCGTTGTCTTGGGAGAAGGTCTTGAGGGTCCGCCTGTCACCATCGTCGTTCGTTCGTCCGGCCGGAGCCATAACATGAACGGAAAGAGGTTCGACAAACACCTGGAAGCACTGTCGGATTCCAATTGGAACGCCATCCAAAATGGGTGCCGAATCCGCGTACAATGGCAAACAACTTCGGTCAGGCCGCCCTCGATAAGTCCATTCGCTTCCATGACGACATCCGCAACGAAAAATCTGAGGACGCGTTCTCAAAGGCTCGACGGAGGAGCCGCGCAGATACGACGTCAACGTATTGATCAGTTAGCCAAGGAAGAGGGGGGGCCTCCTTCAATTGGTCAGCAGGCACATCGGATTCTGGCAAATATTAGCTTCAGATCCGAAGCAAGAACCGCCGTCCCGAAAGCCGCAACCACATTCTACAAGGGTCTCTCGAAGACCGAATGTGTATCTCTGTCGACTTTGGTCGATGAATTTACAGGGGCAGTTAAGGCGGTTTTGACCGCCAAACGCAGGCCCCGGCAATCCGAGGCAGACTTCAACCGTAAACAGCGGGCCGCAAAAGATCTCCTGGCGATGTTGGCGATTGCCGCGACTCCGCTACCGGCCTCATCCGGCGGTGGCGGCTTGAGAGCGCGTTCAGGACCCGTCCAGCGCGACCGAGACGATTACGGTTCCTGAGGGCCGCGGATTTCAAGGCCGTAGCGAGACTCCGGAAGGAGTGGGGGCTGATCCAAGAGGCAGGGCGCGGTTCAGGCCCACGGTGGAGAGCGCAATCCCCGCCTGTTCGCGGAGATTTTGAACATGCAAGGCGATTGCCTGGTCGGATGGACCGAGAGAGTCAAAATCTGGACGTTGGCGACGAACGCGTTTGATCAAGCTCTGCGTCTCCGGATCAATCCATGCGCCGCTGCCTGCCTCGGGTGGAGGCGTGCTGGCGTCCAGTTTCAGAAACCGCCCCACAGAAACGAGCGCGTCCCGGTCGGCCGTGGCGATCAGCTCGTCCAGCGCGCGCAGAGCCCGGAGGGACTGGGCTTCTGTTCCCTCCTCCGGGCGAGTCTCCACCGCGCCGTTCATCAACGCGCCCCACCCAGTGGGGTCGGTTCCTCCGTCCCTTGAGGAGCGGATGGCAAATGAAAGGTAGGCTCTCAGGTTGTCGTTGGGCGGTGACGGTCGCGCTCTCGCCCAGCTGGTTCGCGACAATCCCCTTCTCTTGCTCGGAGGTCAGCTGGAGAGGTCCCACCACGCCATTCTGCGTGAGGAACTGAAGCGTTCCGCTGTTGATCCGAAGGCCGCCTTCCCGCTCGCCACCGATTCCGCTGGGAAGCACGGCCCCCTTGACCGCCGAGTACGCCGTTGTCTCCAGGCGGTGCCCCAGCTGACACGCACGAGGTGTGCCGTGTCGGAATACGATGGCGTCATGACGGCTCCGCATCGTCCTTTGAAAATGGCCGAATGGGTGGCTCGAGAAAGCGTTACTTGCTGCCCTCGGGGCTCACTTCGATGGTCCGGTTCTCGCGCAGCCGACGCTTGGCCTCGTCCTTCGGGATGACTTCGATGCCTTTCGCGGCCTGCTTGGCTTCTTCTTCCAAAACCTTCTTCTTGATGTCCGAAGTCTGCGCTTCGCGCGCGGCAGCCTTCGCAGCGGCGCTCTCCCCCGGCGTCATTCGAGCGCTCCGACGCGCATAGTCCTTTTCACTGACTTTATGACCGGAGAGCACCTGGTTGTACCGGGTGCGTCTGGTCAATGGGCTCAGCGAAGATGGAGACGCTGACCACATTTACATGACGAATGGCTTTGGCCTCGACGTCGGCTTATTGGGCGACCGCTCGCGTGCGCGGCAGCCATGTCCCACACCTCCGCCCCGTCACCGCCAAGCGCGATGTCTGCTTCTCCACGAGCGACGAGCATCATTCGATATCGGCCGCGAGTCTTCGCAGGGGCGATGGACAAGGTTGCGACGGGCCGGCGGATTGACGCACTGCGGAGAAACTGGCCTCGGCGAAGCAGGCCCTCTCCCTACGTCAGGGCGCGCACCAACGAGGAATCGAAGCCAACGGACCACACGGAATTTTCGGCGGATGAGCGGCAAAAGATGCGCCCGTATTCGACGTTTTCTTGTGCAAATCTCGGGACTGTCACTACCTGAATGGCGCAAACTCCCGGCAACCTTCACCGCCTAAAAAGTCGAGCGTTTGAACCGGCTTGGCACGAGGCGTGCTGCACTGCGTAAATTTCCGCGAGTGCAATCACCTCGTGGCAACGTGGCAACCTGGCGGTGTTCTTTGTCGATAACTCCCATCAGTGATGAGTCATTGGAGCGTCAAGAGAAGCGTCGAGGCGCTTCACCTCGTTGTGGCTGCCAAAGCCCTGGAGGTTCAGGCTGAGGCGGATTCCGACGGTCGACCGTTCGAGGAGATCTGGCGCGCCCGGGTTCAGGCGATGCACGGAGAACTGGGCCCCGTCGGCAAGCAGAACGTCAGACGATTCGTGCAGTACTTTGCGCGGAAGGCCGCCGCCGCCGGTGAGACCGCCTTGCCCAAGCGCTTCCTGGTCATGGTGGACGACCGCGCCCAACTCGAGCAGGAGGCCATGCGTCGGAGCAATGGACTGTCGCGCGAGGTGATGTCCATCGAAGGCTTCCTGATCTGCCTTCGCAACAGTTGTTTCATGGATCCAGAGCGCAAGCAGCTCGTTGTGCGCGGGGACCTCAACATGTTGGACGTGCTCGCGCTGCCCCATGACATCTCACGGTTCCTCGAAATCGCTCGTGGCATTCGAAGTCCCATGGAGCAACAGGCGCGCGCCGCGCTCGTCGCAGAAGACGTCTTCGCGCGGACACAGCCGCGCGTGATGCGACCTCCCCGCGCCCCACGCAACCACCGGGCTTCACCCGCTCGGCCGAAGGTCACCCAGGCTGACTACTACGAAGCGCTCGGCAAGACCGGAGTGGCCGAGCATCTGTCCGTTCTCAAGCATCCACAGACGCGACCGATCGTCGAGCGATTCCTCGAAAAGGTTCGCGAGTCGGCACCCGGAGGCACCCTCATCGACGTGGGCGCGGGAGCCGGCGAAGTCGGGGGTCTGGCGCGGTCCCAATATGGTCTCAAAGCCATCGCGGTAGAGCCAGCACGCTCCTTGGCTGAGCGCGCGCGCCTCAGCACCGGGGTGGCGGTGCGCGCAGACGATCGAAACCTTCCGTTCCGCGGCAGCGCTGACGCCATCACTTACCTCAGCGTTCTCATCCATCATGATCCGGCCGACCTGTTTGCGCCGCTGCGAGAGCTCCGGAGAACACTCAAGCCCGACGGCCAGGCGCTCGTCTCCCTGAACATCGACACCGGCAGACACCGTGCCTATTCCCACACCCACCGTTTTGCGAAGGGCGAAGCCGTCCCAGCGACCCAATTTCACGTCCATCCCATGAATGACGTGTGGCGCGCCGTGACGCGCGCAGGTTGGAGCGTCGTCGACCACGAAACCGTTCGCCCCTATGAAGGCATCATCCAACAGTTCCTCACACTCCGCGTCCGGTGGAAATTGGGAGAGGACCTCGGCCGGCCGGAGGTCACGGTTCCCCTTGCCGAGAACCCCAAGCCGCTCCTCGATGGGAGGCATGTAGTATTCGCCGCCTTCAGCGAGGAGAGTGAGGCGACTCCGCTCGAAAGGAAGGTCGCTGCATTCGTTGGTACAGAACTAGACGGAGCCGACGCGCTCATCGCCCTTTCAGGAATGGAGGATGGCGTCGAAACCATCGATGCGATCCTCGAGGCGGCGCAGAAGGGCGACATTCATCCGGCTGGCATCGAGAAGTTGTGGAAGGACTGCAACGAGAACGTCCACGCGTTTCGTGACCACGTCTTCAAGGTGATTCGTGAAGGAATGGTTCCCTTCCAGAACTTCCGAATGCTTTGGTGACGCGCAGGAATGCACACCATCAATCGGCGATCGAGCGAACTCGCCGCCCAGTGGTTCCGCTGCTCATATGAACCTTATCCGCCCGGTGACATCGAACTCTGCCGGCGGAGGTTCGTCGGTGCCGACGGCGGGTGGGAGTTTTGCCCTGAACCCGTGCTGTTTGTCGCCTACGTCACGGCCCACGCCACCGTCCGAGAGATTCTTCGGCATCTGGGCCTCCCCTCACAGGTGCTGCCTCAGGCCCGGGCACAGGACTCGCCACAACTCGAGCTCTACGCCTGACTCACCCCAACACCTGCGCCCAGGCCTCGGACCTCGATGACGAGCACGGCCAAGCCATGCGATAACACCAAGGAAAGTTTGCCGATTCATTCGCGCCGGCGCGGGCGAGAGAGTCCGAGGAGCTTCAAACTTCTCGAGCACTTAGCACTCTACAGGCACCTCCGAATCGACC
>JBJXGM010000102.1:0-31990 GCA_046155985.1 Myxococcaceae bacterium
TTGACGCGATGGAGTTTGTGCTCAAGCACATGCGTCCCACGCGCTCCAACACCGAGTTCTTGGGGTCGATGAATCGTTAGACCGTCTGGAAGCGGTGTGGTGCTTCGCCCTCGCGCAGTGTTCGATGGGGGGACGCGATCTCTGAGGCGCTTGCGTTCCAAGAGTGCACGTCGAAAGAAGCTGAATTCACCCTTTCGGAGATGGCGGACGCCTCCGTGCACAATGTTGCTCGAGCCCGTGGTTGCGCCAGACCCAAAGTCTTTGGCTTCGACAAGCGCCACCCGAAAGCCGCGCGCTGCCGCATCGACGGCAGTTCATCCACAACGTTTCGTTGCAAAATCACTACTTCACCCGGCGGAAGTGCGTGATTTTGTAAGAAGACAACGCGACCGGAATAGCCGTTTGGTAGGCGTCGGGGCCTCAGAAAACTGCGGCACCTTTATCAGCCAGCGGCGACGCCACCCGCGGCAGGCTGCGCCTTCTGACGAACAAATTCAAAACAGGCGACGACAATGGCGGCGACGGGCACAGCCAACAGCGCGCCGACGATGCCGAAGCTGCGTTCGCCTGCGAGCAGCGAAAACGCAACGATGACCGGGTGAATGCGGGCGGCTTCGCCCATGATTTTGGGGTTCAGGAAATAGGCCTCAAGCGCGTGAATGCCGACAATCCACGCCAGCATCGCCAAGGCTGTTTTCCAACCCGTGACGAGGGCGACCAACACAATGGGAATCGAGCTGAGAATCGTTCCGAAAATCGGGACGAGACTTAGGATCGTTGCGAGGGTGGCGAGGATGAAGGCGAAGTGAACTTTGAAAATCCAAAGCCCAATGAGCGTGAGCACCCCGTTGACGAGGCAAATCGTGATTTGTCCACGCACGACGCCGTCGAGCGAGCGGTCGATGCGCTGCACCAGCCGCTGAATGTCTTGGGCATACTCCGGCGGAATCAACGTTCGGACGTATGCGCCGATTTTTGCTGAGTCGATGGAGAAAAACGCCGCCACCATCAGCATGAAGAACAGCGTGAACACGCCCGCCAAGACGCTGCCGACGAAGAGTCGGGACATCCGGACGATGTTGAACAAATTTTGTTCGATGAGCTGACCCGTTCGCTGCGCAAGCTCGTTCAGCAAAGCGGCCACGTTGGCCGAAGAGCCGCGCGCGATGGTGGGGGGCAATCCACGCCCGACGAGCCAGGCTTCGAATTCCACCGTCAGCGCGGCCGTGCGCTCGGGGGTGAGCGACTGAGCGCTGTGAAGCAGATCTCGGCTGATTCGTGTGAGTTCGCCGTAGAGGCGCGGAAACACCGTGATGAAAAACACATAGAGCGTCAGAAAAACAATGCCGTAAACGATGAGCAGCGCCGTCCAACGAGGCACTTTCCAGCGCCCTATCTCGATGCGCGAAAGCCGCGTCACATGCGGCTGGACAAGGTAAGCGATGAGTGCGGCGCCGGCGAACGGAAGGACCGCGCTGTGAAAGAGAATCAGAACAGAAAAAGCGGCCAACCAAAGCCCACCCAACAGGAAGAGCCGGCGCCTGTCACTGGGAGCGAGGGTTCGAAATTCAGGCATCGCGAGCCGAGTTTATACGCCAGTGTTGCTCGGTTCGGTCGATGCATTGAAGAAGGTCCGCATTTTTCAAACGGCCCTCGGTTTGTTCACGCAAGGCGGCGATTTGTTCGAAGAGCCAGCGGGAAACGAACTGAAGGGTCGCTCGGTGTTGTTCGGCGATGCCCTTCTCGAGGTAGCGACGATTTCTGAAGTAGTCGTCGATGGCCTCCAGTGCGTGTGCGAGCTCCCAACGGGTCAACTGGAAAGCTTCGGGGAACACTTCTCTGGGCGGGCGCGGCGCGTCGGGATGAAGAAGCGAGGTGAACGAATTGGGCGCATTCAACGCCATGTCGGTGACCGGCAGCGGCCAGCGCGACAAGTCATTGGAAAAAAGCTTGGCAAACTCTTCTGCGAGCTGGGCGCGCAGAGGGACGGGTTTTGCTTCCAAAATGCGTTCCCAGCGCTCGTTCATCCGATTTGGCTCAACGGAGTCGCGCCCGTCTTTTCTTCGGGAGCGGGGTCACCATAGCCCAGCGCCAGTTCGCGGCGAATGACTTGGTAGACGTTGCGGCTGTGCAAGTAGTCACGGTGCGCGACGCCCGGGACTTCGAAGTTGAAAGTGTTCGGTTCTGACGAAGTGTCGAGGACGCACGAAGGAAAAGGACTCAGACCATCTTCTTGTGAATATATCGACACACTGCGAACGCCTCGGGGGAAAGCCCCCATGTTGAGACGGCGAATGAATCGGGAGCGCGGCGTCATCTGCCAAACGCTTTTCGCGAAGAGCCCAATCGTCGCAATGCCAAAATACGCGGACGGGGTGCCCACGTGAGGCGTGCCCAGCGTGATCAGGTTGCGGACGCGCTCATCGCCCCCGAGGCGTTTGACGTAGTAGCGGCCAATCAGCCCACCCTTGGAATGGCCAATGATGGACAGCGGGCCCAGCGGATATCGGGCATAGAGCCGCTCGACTTTTTCGCGGACCTTCTCTGCGCTTTCGTCGATGCCGCGGGTGTTGAAAGCGTCGAACAAACCGCCCAGGTTGATGGACCACACACAATAGCCATCGCGACGAAGCCGGTGCTCCAAGACTTCCATCACGCGTCGCGTGCTCAAGAACCCATAAAGCAGCAACACGGGCCGCGGACACTGTTTGAAATCTGAGCGCCGGACGACTTCGTTCCCGCGGCGGTCAAACTGCACGTACCCGCGCAAGTCGCGAAGCTGGCGACGCAACATGCGAAGGTGTTTCTGCATAGGAGCATGCTATCGCCGTCCCAGATGGAATGCCGCTCTGCGGCCGCGCTTCGTGCCGTCCGACAGCCGCCTACTTCGACACGAAATGAGCGATAAAGTTGGCGAGAACGCGGTGGGCGAAGGGTGTTGCCGAAAGCCCCGCCAATGCCGAACGTAAACGCCCTTGCTGTGAGAGTTCTTTGGCGCGGGCGGTGATGAGGCAGCGCAACACCGCTGCGTCGAACTCGGGGTGAAATTGAACGCCACGCACATGGCTGTTGAAGGCAAGGGCTTGGACTTGGCTGTGCGCGTTGGACGCCAAGATCTGCGTCCCTTGGGGCGGAGACAGGACTTCGTCTTCGTGTGTCGTCTGCGCCGCAAACGTTTCCGGCAGCCCTCGGAAAAGGGGGTCTGCCAAACCCTTTGCAGATTGGCGAACCCAAGAAGTCCCAATTTCTCTACCCTTGGGGCTGCGTTGAACTGACCCACCCCACGCGTGCCCGAGCAGCTGATGACCAAAGCAGACACCCAAAATGGGTGTGCCGCGCGCAGAGGCTTCACGCAGGTCTTCGCCCAGTTGTTCCATCCAGGGGGCTGGCGAAACCACCGATAGGCGTGAGCCTGTGACGAGCACCGCATCGGCCTGGGGCGTCGCCAAGCGGCTACCGAGGTGCGCGCGCACCACGGTGGTGGAGACCCCGAGGCACGCAAATTGCCGCACGAAAAGGCGGTCATAGTTGCCGAGCGTTCTTTGGAGCGGCGCGATGGCATCGCCCGTTTGAACCACACAGATTCGAGGACGCACGGGGTGCTCCAGGAAGATTGCCCCAAACCGTGGGCGCGCATAGCGTCGGCCGCCGCCGGCACAAAAACAAGAGGTCGTTCATGACAGATGCCAGAGCGCTCACGCCAAAACTGCCCACGCTGAAGTTGTTGATTGACGGTCGCTCTGTTGATCCGTTGGAGGGCGGCACTTTGCCAGTGGTGAACCCTGCAACAGGTGAGAAGATTGCCGACGTTCCGGCCGCATCGGCGAAAGACATCGATGTTGCCGTTCGTGCGGCACGTCGGGCGTTTGACGAAGGGCCCTGGCGCAAGATGAATGCGCGCGAGCGCGGAAAGCGCATCAAGCGTTTGGCCGAAGCGCTTTGGGAGAGACGCGAAGAGTTTGCCCTCGTTGAGTCACTGAACAACGGCAAAACGTTTAAGGAGGCCGTGCGTGGCGATGTCGCCCCTGGCGCCGCGACCCTGGCCTACTGCGGCGAGTGGGCGGACAAGCTTCACGGCGAAGTGTTGCCAGTGGATGGTCCGTTTCTGACGTACGCCCTTCGAGAACCGGTGGGCGTGGTGGGCGCGATTGTTCCTTGGAATTACCCCATGTGCCTTGCGGCGTGGAAGCTTGGCCCCGCACTCGCGGTCGGGTGCACGGTGGTGCTGAAGCCCTCGGAGATGACGCCACTGACGGCGCTCAAACTCGGTGAGCTCGCTCGCGACATCGGATTTCCCGAAGGTGTTCTCAACGTTGTTCCCGGTTACGGCGACCCTGCTGGGGAAGCGTTGGCCAGACACCCCGGCGTCGACAAAATCAGCTTCACAGGTTCTTCTCGCACGGCGCGGCGGCTGCTTCATGCTTCCGCAGACACCAATCTGAAGAAGTTGTCTCTCGAGCTCGGTGGGAAAAGCCCTCAAATCATTTTTGCGGATGCGGATTTCTCCGCTGCCATCGACGCTTGTTTTTGGGGAATTTTTGGCAACAAAGGCGAGGTCTGCAACGCCGGTTCGCGCGTGCTGGTGCACGAAAGTGCTTACGAAGCCTTCGTCGGACAACTCAGTGACCGGGCCAAGCGGCTGCGCGTCGGCGACCCACTCGACCCACAAACGGAGATGGGCGCGCAAGTGAGCCGAACACAGATGGAGCGGGTCCTCGCATATATCGACAGCGGCAAGTCACAGGGCGCCAAACTGCTCGCCGGTGGGTCGCGCGATACAGAGGGTGTCAAAGCGAAGGGAAATTTCATCCAGCCGACGGTGTTCGGCGACGTGCGCGGTGACATGAAGATTGCGCAGGAAGAGATTTTTGGACCGGTGCTGGCGTGCCTGCGTTTCAAGAACGAAGCCGACGCATTGGGCATTGCCAACGGTACCCCGTATGGATTGGCGGCATCGATTTGGACGCGCGACGTCGCACGGGCCCACGCGCTGGCCAAGCGCGTGGCGGCGGGCGTGGTGTGGATCAACTGTTTCAACGAATTCGACGACGCCGCGCCGTTCGGTGGATACAAAGAATCGGGTTGGGGTCGAGACCTTTCGGCACACGCATTGGACAACTACACGCAGTGGAAAGCGGTTTGGACGAAGCTTCCCAGTGAGGTTTGAAAATGGCCGCAAAAAAGCCGGACCGAGCACAAGGGCGTGAACCGGGTGGCGCAGACGCCATCGAACGTTGGCTCGACGAAAAGAACATCGTCAAAGCGAAGATGGGTGGTGTCGACATCGATGGTGTGTGGCGCGGCAAGTACGTGTCGCGCGAGAAGCTTCTGTCTGCCATTCGCGGCGGGCTGGGGTTTTGCGACGTCGTTTTCGGCTGGGACGTGGGAGATGTGCTGTACGACAACGCGCTCGTCACCGGCTGGCACACCGGCTATCCCGACGGTCAAGCGCGCGTCGATGTTTCCACGGGTCGGGTGATTCCTTGGGAGCCCGATACGGCGGCCTTTCTCTTGGACTTTGTGAACCCCGACGGTTCGCCTTTTGAACCCTCGCCGCGCCAATTGCTTCAGCGCGTCGCACGTCGCGCGCGTGACATGGGCTTCTTGCCGATGGCGGGTTCGGAGTTTGAGTACTTCATTTTCAAGGAGACACCCCAGTCGTTGCACGAGAAGGGGTTTCGGGGTCTCGAGCCCTTGACACCTGGCATGTTCGGCTACTCCTGGCTGAGAACCTCGGCGAACGGGGGGCTCGTGCATGCGATTATCGATGGGGCGAACGCCTTCGGCATCGACATTGAAGGCATGCACACCGAGACTGGCCCGGGCTCCTACGAAACAGCGATTCGCTACGACGAATTGGAGAAGGCTGCCGATAAGGCGGTGATGTTCAAAACGGTCGCGAAAGAAATCTGTGCGAGGCACGGCGTCACGGCGACGTTCATGGCCAAGCCCAACGCCAAACTGCCGGGCTGCTCAGGCCACATCCACATGTCCTTGTGGACGCTGGACATGGGTCGGAACCTGTTCTTTGACCCCGGCGCCAGCGACGGGACGAGTGACACGTTGAGGCATTTCATCGGTGGACAACTTGCCTTGATGCCTGAGTTCACCGCGCTCTATTGGCCCACCATCAACAGCTACAAACGAAGCGTCGCACAGACGTGGGCGCCAACGACGGCGACGTGGGGAGTTGAAAATCGAACCACCGCACTTCGCGTCATTGGCGACAGTGAAAAGTCGCGCCGTGTCGAGTACCGACAGACCGGTGCGGACATCAACCCCTACATCGCCATGGCGGCTGCTTTGGCCGCCGGACTTTGGGGCGTCGCGCAAAAAGTCGAGCCGCCAGCTGCCATCGGCGGAAACGGGTACGAAAGCGATGCGCCACCGCTGCCGAGAAACCTGAGAGACGCGACCGCACTCTTGCGAAAGTCGGAGCGCGCGCGGGAGCTGCTTGGCGCCGGGTTTGTCGACCACTACGTTCGGACGCGCGAATGGGAAGTGCGGCAAGCCGAGACGGCCGTGACGACGTGGGAGTTGGAGCGCTACCTCGAGTTGATTTGAGCCCAACGGGTCTCGTTTTCGGGAGTGACAGACATGCTTGCAGACTGGGAATCGCGCATCACCGAGATGGCTTGGCCGACCCGTGTGGTTTTCGGGGCCGGGGCGCTGGAACGCTTGGTGGCGCAGTGCCAGCGGCTTCACATCGCGCGCCCGCTGTTGGTCACGGACAAAGGCATCGTTGAAGCGGGTCTGGCGGCGCGCACCAGCGAAGTGCTCAAGCGCGGGGGCATTTCGTTTTCAACGTTTGATTCGGTCCAGGCGAATCCGACAGAGAAAGACGTTTTCGACGGTTTGGCCGCTTATCGGGCAGGGAAGTGTGACGGCATCATTGCGTTGGGGGGTGGCAGCCCACTGGACACTGCCAAACTCATTCAGCTTTTGACGACGCATGAGCCGCCGCTGTCGCGCTACGACGATGCGACGGGGGGAGACAAATTCGTTCGCGATGACTTGCCGGCCCTGATTGCGATTCCCACGACGGCTGGGACGGGCTCCGAAGTGAGCCGTTCAGGGGTTGTGACGCTTTCGGATACCGGAAGAAAAACGGTCATCTTTAGCCCGTCTTTGCTGCCCAAGGCGGCGATTTGTGACCCGACGCTCACGGTGGGCTTGCCGCCGTTTGTCACGGCCGCAACGGGCATGGATGCCTTGACCCATTGTCTGGAAGCGTACGTTTCGAATGGGTTTCATCCGTTGGCCGATGCCGTGGCCATCGACGGCATTTCGCGCTGCGCGCGTTCGCTGTCGCTTGCTGTCCACGATGGAAAGAATCTCAACGCGCGAGGTGACATGATGGTGGCCGCAATGGAAGGGGCCATGGCGTTTCAAAAGGGCCTGGGCGCAGCCCACGCGTTGGCCCATGCGCTGGGGGCCGTTTCGAAGGTTCATCACGGTTTGGCCAACGCCATCGTTTTGCCCGCTGTCATGGAGTTCAACCGGTCTGCGTGTGTCGAGCGGCTGGCCAAAGTTGCCCTTGCCCTGGGGGACCACTCGCTTGCGCGCGAAGAAGTGCTGGCGGCCAGCGCCATCCGAAAAGTCCGAGATCTGTCCAAAGACATCGGCCTTCCGGCGCGGCTGAGCGAAGTCGGTGTGAAAGAACAGCAGTTGCCAGTGCTGGCATCCAAAGCGTTTCAAGACGCGTCCCACCAAGGCAATCCACGCAAGACAAGCGAGAGCGATCTCTTGGGGCTGCTGCAAGCGTCGTTTTAGACAAGGCGTGTTGGTTTTCGTCGCGATCAGCGTCCGCGCTCTCGTTGAGGGCAGTCGGCCGCTTTTGCCAGGGTCACTCGCTTTTCAGGGCGCCGTGTTCGGATATCGACCACGGCTTCGGGCAGTCTGAGGATGTGTCTGAGTACAGTCTCATTTCCGCCTGCCTCTAGATGTCAGACCGCTGTGTTAGACGTTTCGCATGACAACATTGGCGGCGGCGGCGCGGTGGAATGAGACGTTGGTTTCGCTTTGGGCAGACGAACGGAAGGCCGCAGCAGAGTTTCTGCTGGCCTTGGCTGAGTTTGACGAAAAGAATGTGTGGGTGGCTCTTGGGTACAACAGCCTGTTTCGCTACCTGACGGGCAGCCTGCGGATGTCGGAAGCGACGGCTTTTCGGCGGCTTCAGGCGGTGCGGCTTTCAAGATGGTGCCCGGAAATAGTGCCCGCCATCGAAGACGGAAAGCTGTGCTTCAGCACGCTGACTGAAGTTTCAAAAGTGGTTACGCCAGACAACTGGAAGGAAGTGCTGCCGCGCTTTTTTGGCGCATCGAAGAGACAGGCCGAAACGTTGGTGGCCGAAATGCTGCCCGGTGCGGCCACTCCCAAAGGTGACGTCATTGTGCCCATGCGGTCACTTTCACCGGTGAAAGTGAAAAAGGATGAGTCTGCAAAAGTGCAGTCCGGCGAGAGTGCGCGGTGGGGGATGTTTGGCGGCAGCTCACAAGGAGAGGTCGCAGCGTCAACACGCGAAGATGGGGCGTGCCCGCCTGGCGAAACTGGCGGCTGGGCTGAGGCTGCTGACGGCACGCGGACACCGCCTCCAAGGGTGGCAACACCGATGCACCGCATTCACTTCACGGCTTCGGAGAAGTTTGTGCAGAAGCGACAGAAGGCCAAAGACGCTTTGGCGCACCGAGTCGACACAAGCCAACTGGAGGCCGTGCTGGACGCTGCCCTAGAAGCGCTGCTTGAGAAAGAAGCCAAGCGGCCGAGGGCAGGCGTTTCGCAGGCGGCGAAACGAGAGGTGCAGCAACGAGACGAAGGGCAATGTCAGTGGCCACTACTCCAAGGCGCCGTGTGCGGCGAGAAGCGATTTCTGCAAATCGACCACGTTATTCCGAAAGCCAGAGGTGGTGACGGCGCGACAGACAACCTGAGACTGCTTTGCGCTCGGCACAACCGTGAAGCAGCAAAGCAAGCGTTCGGAGAGGTGTGGGTTGGGAGACTTGGGTCGGAGTGAGAGCAAGGCGGAGGAGGCGAGTCCCGACGCTGTCGATTTCCATGCGGCTGTCCAAATGAGGACCGTCGAGGTATCCACGACCGTATGGAGGGCTCGATTCTCGTTCTTGTCGGTCCAAAGGGGGCTGGGAAGACGACCATCGGAGCCTTTCTGGAGCGAAGGTATGGCGTCAGATTCCTGCGAGTGGAGCCCATTTGGATTGAGCACGCCAAAGGAACACGCGACGAGTATTGGGAACATCGAGGCTACGAACGTGTTGTGGCGGCTGTTCAACGGGAACTGGAGTCTCACAAGATCGTGGTCATCGAAACGACTGGCGCTGCGGCCTCAACGAGTGCGTTCCTGGATGCGTTGCGCGCGCTCGCACGGGTGACGCTTGTCCGAATTTCGTGCCCGGAATCGGAGTGCTTAGACCGTGTTCGCCGGCGCAATGCGAACGATCACATTCCGGTTTCAGATGATTGCGTAGCCGAAATCAACGCTGTCGCTTGCAAGGTGTTGCTGCCCTTCGTGGCGACTGTTCAAAACACCGCGCCCTGGGATGAAGTAGCGGCAGAGGCTACTTGGGACCCGCTCCTGCGCACGATTCGAGGTGAGGAGCGTTCTCAATAAATGCCGGAGTTGTCGTCGTGGCGATGCGCCGCAGCCTCAGTTCAAGGCTTTCGTCGCACGTACACGACGACCTGCGGCGTTTCATCGACGTACAGGCCAAACGCGGGTCGGTCGGTGCCGAAAGCCTCCCAGGTTTGGTATTCATGCTCCCGGAATTCTTGGTGGTACTGGTAGGCGACAATGTCTGCCTGGTCCGGTGACCAAACGGGTACCAAGTCCGAGCGCAGCATTTGATTCTCTTGGTAGTCGCGAAACGCCAGCGACGTCACTTCGTGCAGCCAAACGCGTGCGCCCTTCGACGCCTGGCTGTTGATCCAAGGAAGAACGCCGGTCACATGACTCGACCAAAATTGTCTTTGCATGCCGAGACTGGCAGCGCCAGGAACGCCGCCGGCCCACTCGCTGTAAGCCGCCGTGCCGTACGGGTGAACGCGAGCGGTGGCGATGGCGGCGGGCGCGAGCAGCAGGCCAAAGGCGAGGGGAATGGATGCACGACGCGGCCAAGGAAGCGAATCGATGGCGCGAGCAACAGATGCACCGGCCAACAAGCACAGGAACGGCATCGAGGGGAACCAATGCTTCACGCCACCAAAGTGCGGCACATTCGGGTGGCTGATAATGAGAATCGATGCCGCCGCGTTGGCCAAGATGACGGCCATGTCAAACGACGGCCAGCGCCGCATGCGCAGGGACTGAAAAATCGGCGCCAGGGTTCCCAGCGCCATCGGCAGCGAAAGGCTGGCGGGCACCGTCAGCACGGTCACCACCAAAACATAGGCAAGCGGAAACGGTGGTTCTCGCAACAGCTGGCCCAGGTACATCCAGGGGTAGTGCTCGTGCCGGGCGTGAAACGACAGCCAAGCGGCGATTCCTTGAACGGGCGCATGCCACAAGAGCGGCCAGTGCACGTAAAGGACGAGAGGCCCAATGACCGCCATGGCCCAGAGGGGTAGGAGTGTTTCCGCTGCGGCGGGTGCAGCGACCGCCAGCCGCTGATGGAAGAAAGCCGTGGCTGCGACGCCCAGAAGGAGGGCAGCGACAGGCGGGCTGAGGGGTTGAACGCTCTGAACGAACCGTTCGATTCCTTGGGAGAGCCACATGACCCCCCACGCGGCCAAAGTGCCCGCCAGGCTCAGCACCAAATGAAACAGGGCTCGACGGCCTTCTGGAAACGGTGCAGACCTTCGGTAGGCGCGGGCAACCGCAAGAGGGGCGAGCACCAGCGGAAGAAAGAAAGCGTTGTGCTTCGTCGCCAGGGCCAAGCCAAACGCGATGCCACAGGCATATGCCCAGCGGCGTTCATGTTGTGCACGCAGAAAAGCCAACACAGTGGCGAGCCAGAATGCAGTGATGGGCAAGTCAAAGGCCGCGATGTGGCCATGAAAGAAGTGTCTCGGAATGGCGAAAAACGCGAGCGCGCCAAACAGCCCCGCGATGCGGCCGAGCGTCCACACGCCAAGCAAGTAAATGAGCGATGGCAGCGTTGCGGCGATGAGCCAAGCGGGTACGCGAAATGCGCTGATGGGGCGCATGGCCTTGAGCGCGTTGTGGAACAGCGCATGCGAGAGACCAAAGAGATTCTTGAGGAGAACGGGGTGTTCAGCGTTGTAGGAAAAGGCGCGCGCGATGTCCTGTCGCGATGACGCTTGGTGCGGCCGATGGGCGAAGTCGGCAAACCACGCGGCATACCGTTCGCCGGCTTCGAAGTAGACGCTTTCGTCGCGCGGAATTCCGATGGCGCGCTCGGTCGCGGCCATCAGCGCGAATGTGGCGACAAAAAGAACAACGGCTGTGATGCCATCGCGGCGCGTCACAGGGGGCTCGTCGGGCGGAACGAGGGCGGTGGTTCTTGGGCCCGGCCGTTCTTGAACAGCGAAAGCGAAAGGTTTCCGAAAGAACGAGGCCCGCCCAGCGGCACCCGTGCAGGCAGAAACACTTTTTTCAATGCGCCGGTTCCGGCGCGCGGCAGGCGAGGTTGAGACAAGAGCCAAATCCGAGGATGCGTTTGGAGCGCGGCACTGTCGGAGCCCAGATGACCCACCACGGGAAGGTGGGCAGGGACGAAAAGTCTCGCACGGTCAGTCCACCAGGGATGCAACAGCAGCACGTCACCCGGGTGCGCTTCGCGTGAAAGGAAGTCGCCCACGGCCTGGTAGTCCACGTCCGTCGGCAGGCGCTTCGAGAGCGTCAGCTGGAACAGCAATGCCACCATCGCGAACGTTCCGAGGAGGAATGCCTCGGCGTATCGACTAAGACTTCGCAAGGCGAATCTTGTGGTCGCTCTTGTCGCGGCAGAAGTTGCAGAACATCGCTTCGCCCGTCTGAAAAGAAGGGGTCCACGGGGGGTACATTGCGCAACGCGGATCCAAGCAGTGATGCAGCTCCCAGGTATGGCCCAACTGGTGCAAGGCGTTTCGCGAGATGAGTTTGAAGCTTGACTCCAAATCGGTGGCAGGGTGGGTGGAGACGAGCGCCCGCGACAGGCCTTGCTGTGCGTAGCCAATCGACGGCGCCGTCCCAGAGGGCACGGGTCTATCGGCCAAAGGTCGCGAAGTCAGGACAAGCACCTTGTCGTCGGGGTAGGCGGTGATGTTGTCGAGCTTTTCGAGCAACCGGCTTGGCACGATGGGATCGCCAACGCCTGCGGGAACCGGGCGAACGCCGACGACTTCGCAACCCACGCCGAACGAGGTGTAAAGCAGCTTGGACAGGTCGACAACCTGCTTTGCATCAAACTCATCAAGCATCACGACGCGAATCACAGGGCACCTCGAAAAGCATCACTCAGGAACGTTTCTTCTTGTTCTTTTTGACGGCGCCGCGCGACTTCGCTCCGGTTTTGACAGGTTTTTTCGAAGCGCTTGTTGAGACCCGCGTTGTCGGCTTGGCTTTCGGTGGGCGCCCGCGTTTCTTCGGTGGACCCGTGACGGCAGGTTTGGGCTTGGGTGGGCGGCCACGTTTCTTTGGCGGACCCGTCACCACCGGCTTTGGTTTGGGGGGCCGCCCACGCTTCTTTGGGACGACGGGAACCGCGCTTTTCGATTTGGACGTTGCTTTGGAAGTGGATTCCAGAAGCGCTTCGTCCCCCGGCAGCTCAAGCGCGGAGTCCAGGTCCATGAGTTCGGCGTCGAGGTCGCTATCCAGATCGCTGCTCTCGCCATCGCCTGTGGGCTGAAACTCCTCTGCCGTTCGCTTGGGCCGTTCGCGTCCGGGTGGAAACAGGATGAGGTCGATCGCGTCTTCTGCGTCGTACTCCGCGATGTCGAGCGAGGCCGCAATCTCACTGGCCAAAAGGTGGCGCGCGGTGTCGTAGAGCTCACGTTCTTTGGTGGGCAGTGGACGCAGTTCGGAGAGAACTTGAAGGCCTTTGACCACCTCGGCCAGGCCCAAAAGGCCACCGGTACTCATCCGGTCGAGGTTGGTGCGTGCGCGTTGCTTCCAGTCGAGGTTGGCGCGGTCGGTGTCCGATTGAAGAAACGCGAAGATTTGCCTCACGTCGTTGGGCGACGAGACTTTTCGAACACCAATCGCCAAGATCTTTTGCTGCGGCACCATGACGACTGCGCCGTCTTCTTCGCGGCGAAGGCTGACGAAGGTGAGCTTTTGGCCAGCGACTTCTTTGGCTGCGACGCTCGTGACGCGGCAAAGCCCCTGATTCGGGTAGACAACACGGTCACCGATAGAAAGCTTCAGGGGCGTTTCGTTGGCCACGGCAATGAGGGTGTTAGCATTTCATCGCTTGAGGGTCATTGCCTTTTGCCTCTGCCTTGGACTGGCATGCCATCCCGCCTCAGCGCCACCCGGGGCGATCGGTCCCGAGGCGCGGGTTTTTCTCAATGGGGAGAGCACCCTTGGCCCGTTGAACGCCAGGCGGGTACGCCTGGAGTGGGCAGAGCAGACGTATTGGATGCAGGCGGCGCAGACGTTCGCCCAGTTGAGGGACGCCCAGACGCAGGTTTCATTTTCGGGCTACGTGGTGGCGCTTCGCGATGAAGCCGAGTTCGCACAGTGGGTCGGCGCACAGGGGCCTGGGAAGATTCGACTGATCCAGAGAGCCGATGGCGTGGAAGTGCAAACGGCTGTTGGAAAAGTTCCGGGCCCAGACCCCGAAGGTCCGACGCTTCCCGCGCGTGCCGGGTCGCTTTCCCATCCGTCGTTGCAGAAAGTACTCGTCATGCTTCGAGAACGTTTTGGCGCAGAAGATGGCATCTGGATTGTTCCGTCGTTCGGCATGCCTCTGAGCGCGGTTTTGTCGGTCGTTCGAACGATAGGGGAATTGCCCAAAGAGAGCCGCTTTCCCTACACCGCACTCGTGTTTCCTAGGCCGCCGCCTCAGGCTGCAGGCTATCCTTCCACCGGACGTTGAATGCGGGTTGAGAGAGGTTTTGGGGAGGCTTTGGAATGAACCACGCTGCGCAGGGCGGGGGGTTCTTGTTCGCGAAGGCGGGAGATTCACCTGTCGCGGCGCCCGAACGTTTTTCAGAAGACCAACGGTTGATGTTGCAAACCGCTCATCAGTTTTCGCGAGAACAAGTTCTGCCCCGTGCCGAGGACATTGAGGCCAAAAAGGCAGGTGTCTTGAGGCAGCTTCTAAAGCAAGCGGGTGAGCTTGGGCTCTTGGGCGTGGACATTCCTGAGCGGTATGGCGGGCTGGGTCTCGACAAGACGACATCGATGCTGGTGACAGAGGCCATGGGCGCTCTGGGTTCGTGGTCTGTGACTTTTGCGGCTCATACCGGGATTGGCATGTTGCCCCTGGCGTGGTTTGGGACAGCAGAACAGAAGGAGAAGTACTTGCCGTCACTCGTGCGCGGTGAACGGGTTGCGGCCTACGCCCTCACTGAACCCGGAAGCGGATCAGATGCCCTTGCTGCCAAGACTCGCGCGACGCGTCGCCCTGACGGTACCGGGTGGGTGCTCAATGGCTCGAAGCTGTACATCACGAACGCAGCCTTCGCCGACCTGTTTGTGGTGTTCGCCAAGGTGGACGGGGAGCACTTCACGGCGTTTCTCGTGGAGCGGGGAACGCCTGGACTCACTGTGGGTCCCGAAGAACACAAGATGGGCATCCGAGGTTCGTCGACGTGCCCGCTGTTCTTCGAAGATGCCGTCATTCCCGAAGCTGCGGTGCTCGGTGAAATCGGGAGGGGGCATCGCATCGCCTTCAACATTCTTAACTTGGGGCGTCTCAAACTGGGCTTGGCGACGGTCGGAGCGATGAAACACCAGCTGGCGGCTGCGCTTCGTTTTGCGCAGGAGCGCAAGCAGTTTGGGCAGGCACTGATTCGCTTCGGGCTGATTCGCGAGAAGCTCGCGACGATGGTGGCGCTTGTCTATGGTGTTGAATCCATGGGCTATCGGACGTCTGGGCTCATTGACGCTGCGCTCCGCGATGCGCCAGAAGCGCGCTTGGAAGCGAACACCGTGATGGCGCTGGAGGAGTTCGCCATTGAAGCCTCCATCCTGAAGGTCGCTGGCAGCGAAGCATTGCACCGACTGACGGATGAAGCCGTGCAGCTCCACGGCGGCGCCGGTTTCATTGAAGACTACCCGGTGGAACGCGCATTTCGCGACCAGCGCATCAACCGTATTTTCGAAGGGACCAACGAAATCAACCGACTGCTCATGGTGGGCATGCTTCTCAAGCGCGCCGCCAAAGGCAGTCTGCCCCTGATTCCGCTGGCGCAAGTCGCGCAGCGTGAGCTGTCTGCCCCAACGGGACCGATGGAGTCCCCATCGGCTTCTGCCGAAGCGCTGAAGCGCGTTTTCGCCGCGCTTGTGGGTTACGCCCACGCCGCGCGAGGCCCCGCGCTCGAACAAGACCAAGCCTCCATGGCTGCCCTGGCTGATCTCTTGATGGACGCCTTCGCGATGGACGCGATGGTGGCCCGGACGCTCGCCGTCAAACCGCCTGCCGAAGCCCAATGGGCCGCGGTGCGTTGGTGGCGGCAAGAGGCGCACACGCGCGCACTGGCGAGAGCGCAGCAGGTCATCTGCGCAACGCTGGAGGGTGACGCGCAAAAAAGATGCTTAATGGAAGTGGGTCTGGCGTTGCCTTTCGTTCCCGATGTGCCTCAAACACTGCGTGAGACGCTTGTGACAGCAGCCGAGGCGTCGCAGGGTTACCCGTTTTGAGCGCGGACGAGTCGCCCTAGGGCATCCGCTCGACCGCGGTCTTGCCAAAGCTGACGCGTGCCTTCCAAGGGGGTGGAGGCAGCGCTTGAAGCTGGAGAATGGTGTCGAGCTGAGAGCGCGTGTCCTCGCGCAAACGACCGAAGTGGATGCCAAACCTCGGTTGAGTCCAACGCACAACGGCCTCGGGGCTTTTAGCGACCCAGGCAACCTCGCCGTGCAAAGTGAGGCAGCCGTTGCGGGTCCACACCTCCGCCAAAAACGGACTGCCAAGTTGTACGGACCTGGGCAAGGTGGGGGCCTCGACCTCGACGCCCATTCCTCCCATGGAAAAATCCTTGATGAGAAAAGCGGGGGAGTAAGGCGTCTCTTCGGTAGCCCTGATTTGTAACGGCACCCGCGCGAACTCCCGAATCCGGTCGGCGCGGTGCGTATTGAAGATGTGAATCAGCATCGCGTCGAGGCCACCGCGCTCCGGGCCCGGCAGATAGCGAATGGTTAAGAGGAAGCGCCCTTGCGCCGCGATGATTTGAACGACAGTTCCGTGGA
This sequence comes from Myxococcaceae bacterium, assembly GCA_046155985.1. Lineage (GTDB taxonomy): Bacteria > Myxococcota > Myxococcia > Myxococcales > Myxococcaceae > JBJXGM01. Next base: position 16,307 of record JBJXGM010000102.1, read on the forward strand.
CCTCGATCGGCTGCTCGATGCCATCGGCGACCATTTCAAAGATGAACTGGGTTCCGACCGGAAGCGCGCGGAGGCTGTCGAGCGTCACGGTGCCCAAGCCGACGCTGCGAGTGAACTCCTCGATGACCGACTCGACGCGGCGATACGCGACCCGAAGTCTGACCGGTGAACCGTTGCTCATCCTCAGGGCGCTTACAACGCTCGCACTGGAATCCCAAGTACTCCTTTGTGGTCAATAAAATACGTAATTTCAAAAACTTACGTTTCAGAAAGGGGATCGGTTCTGACTGCTTGTCTGGCGAATATTTAGAGCGAAGTGGCAAGAAGTGGTAAGCAGTGGCTTCCGGTGTGATTTCCGGGCGTAAGGTGGGCTGTGCAACGTGTTTCGGGGTGTCTACGAGCATCAGATCGACGCCAAGGGTCGGACGAGTCTGCCCGTCAAGCTTCGCGAGACGCTGGTGGGTACGTACGACGAACGGTTGATCCTGACGACGGCGTTGGATGCGTGTCTGCACGCCTACCCCGTTCGCGAGTGGGAACAGCTCGAAGCATCCTTGGCGCGGCGCAATCCCATGGAGCCAGGCGTGAAGACGCTGATGCGTCTGTACGTCGCGAGCGCGCAAGAGTGTCCGCTCGATCGATTGGGGCGGGTGCTCATTCCACCTTCGCTGCGACATCACGCCAATCTCGAGAAGGACATTGTCTGGGCCGGCATGGTCCGCGTCATCGAGGTCTGGTCCAAAGACGGGTGGGCAAAGGCTCAAGCCGAGGCGAAACACGAAGCCGATTCGGCAGAAGTCATGAAAGTGCTCAGTGAGTTGCGGGGGTCTTAACCCCCAAAGAAGGAGAATCAAGATGGCCGCGCGAATCAAATCCGAACCGATGATGACCCTCTTCCTCGACGGTGAGCTCACCGTGCGAGATCTCTACAACGTGGGCGAGCAAGTCCTGCGCCTGGGACGACGCGGTTTTCGCGGTGTCGCACTCGATTTCACCGACGTGGCGCATCTCGACTACCGTGGGGTGAAAGCACTCATGGCTCTCACGGGAGATTTTCGGGCGAAGGGTGGCGAAGTGAAACTCACCGGCCTTTCGCCTTACCTTGCAGCCGTGCTTCGGGCGGCAGGCGCTCACTCCGCCTTCGAGTGTTACCGTCATCCCGACGAGCGCGAAGAGGCCTACGCCCGTTTGGGTCGACCGCTGCTCGCACACTGACCTTGGCCTTTACGCACACTTCTGTCCTGTTAGACGAAGTCGTTGCTTTGCTCGCGCCCGCTCCGGGGAAACACATGATCGACGGAACGCTTGGTGGAGGCGGACATGCAGAGGCGCTCTTGCGCAAAGGCGCAAGTGTTCTCGGGGTGGATCGCGACCCGAACGCCCTTCACGCGGCCGCAGAACGACTTGGGTCCTTCCCCGGGTTTGTCGCCCGGCAAGGGAACTTCTCAGAACTGGACCAAATTGCTGCAGACAGGTTGCCGGTGGAGGGCATCGTGCTGGACTTGGGGGTCTCCTCGCCGCAATTGGATGAACCGGAGCGCGGCTTTTCCTTCCGTACGGAAGGTCCGCTGGACATGCGCATGGGAAAAGAGGGTGAGACGGCGATGGCGCTCATTGAGCGCTCGGACGAGGCTTCGCTGGCGAAACTGATTTTTGAATTGGGAGAAGAGTCCTTCGCAAGGCCCATCGCCCGCGCGCTGAAGCGCACCGCTCCAAAGACGACGCTCGAGGCTGCATCGGCGGTGGCCTCCGCCGTCCCGCGTGCACGCTGGCCGACGCGTGTCCACGTGGCGACCAAAACGTTTCAGGCGCTTCGCATGGCGGTCAACGACGAGCTCGGTTCGCTGCAGCGTTTTCTCGAGACGTTGCCCAGCCTCCTTGCGCACCACGGTGTCGCGGCGGTGATCGCGTTTCACTCGCTAGAAGACCGTGCGGTGAAGCATGCGTTTCGGCGAATGGAAGGACAGTGCGCCTGTCCGCCAGGATTTCCAGAATGCCGCTGCGAGGCCAAGGGTGCGTTCGAAGTGAAAACGCGCAAGGCGATCACCGCATCGCCTGCAGAAGTCGCTGCAAACCCTCGAGCGCGAAGCGCCCGCCTGCGCGCCGTGGAGAAAGTGCGATGATGAAGAGCCCCGCCTTGGTGCCCAGACAACAGGCCGGCATCACGTTAAAAGCAACGCTCCGCGCGCTGGCAGGGCCGGCGCTCTTGAGTTTGGTGTTCGTTGGCGTGGGTGTGGTTCATGTGACGTCGCGCGTGCTTGTGGTCAGTGCGGGGTATCGTCTCTCTCGGCTCGACACGCGCCATCGTGCGCTCGCGGTTGAAAACGACAGGCTCAAGCTCGAGCTGGCCACGCTCAAAGCCCCCGCGCGGCTCGAACGCCTGGCGCGAGAGCGTCTGGGGATGGGCCCGCCTGCGCCCGATGCGGTGCTGGACCTGCGACGGGCGTCGCCGTCGGCACCTCAGTCGCCCATCGCCGCGGTGACGCGTTGGCACCCTTCTTTGCGATGAGAGGTCGAGACCTCAAAGTCGCCCGCGCACAAGCCGGACGGCACCGCGTCCTCGCCCTGTTCGCGCTTTTCTTCACAGGCTTCGGCCTGGTGTTGGGGCGCGCCGTCTACCTTCAAGTTCATCAGGGTCAACGCCTTGCCGAGATGGCCCAAGGCCAATACGTGCGTGAGTTGGAGATTCCGGCCCGTCGAGGCGACGTGTTCGACCGTCGTGGCGTTGCGCTCGCGCAGAGTGTCGAAGTGGACAGCGTTTGGGTCGATCCTTCCCTCTTGGTGGACCGGCGAGCCGCGGTTTCCGCCCTCGCACGAACGCTTCGCGTCGATACGAAAGACTTGGTGGCACGGGTAGCGCGCGGGCGGCGTTTCGTGTGGGTCAAGCGTGCGGTGAAGCCCGAAGAGCTCGTCGCCGTGAACAAGCTTCGGCTGAAAGGTGTCGGGGTGACCAAAGAGCCCCGGCGGTTCTACCCTCAACGAGAATTGGCGGCACAAGTGCTCGGCGTTGTGGGAATCGAGGGGAAAGGTTTAGAGGGGCTCGAGCTGGCGTTTCAGGATGAGTTGTCTGGAAGTCGCTCGCGTCTTCCGGGATTTCGCGATGCGCGCGGCCGCAAATTGCTGACCCACGGGGGAAGTGACCCGCACGAACGCCAGGGCGCCGCGGTTTACCTCACGCTCGACAGGCACCTTCAGTATGTCGCGGAAAAGGCGCTCGCCCGCGCCGTGGAAGATGCGCGGGCGACCGCGGGGATGGCGGTTCTGCTCGACCCAGCCACAGGCGAAATTCTGGCCATGGCCAACTCCCCGCGGGCCAATCCCAACAGTCCCTCGCAGCTCGAGAGCGCTGCGATGCGCAATCGGGCTGCGCTCGATGTTTTTGAGCCTGGTTCAACGATGAAGGCGTTCTCGGTTGCGGCGGCCCTGGAAGAACATGTCGTGACGGCGTCTGAGGAAATTGATTGCGGCAATGGTGTGTTCAGCATCGGGCGGCATGTCATTCACGACACACATCCCTATACCCGCCTGTCGGTTCAGCAGATCCTTCAAGTATCCTCGAACATTGGTGCTGCGAAGGTCGCGCAACGTTTGGGGCGCGACCGCCTTTCGGCGTACTACCGAGCATTCGGTTTTGGGGAACGTTCGGGGCTGGGGCTTCCAGGGGAAGGGAAGGGGAGTCTTCCTTTCCCACAGGCGGAGATCTCCCTGGCAACTCAGGCCTTTGGCCAGGGCATGACCTCCACCGCCGTGCAGATGGCTGCTGCCTATGGGGCGATTGCCAATCGCGGTGTACTGATGAGACCCTACTTGGTCGCAAAAGTGGTAGATCCCGACGGCCTCGTGCTCTTGGAGAATGCACCCACACCTGTTCGGCGTGTGGTGTCTGAAACCACGGCGCAGGCAGTGGTCTCCATGCTGGAAACTGTTGTTGAGCGAGAAGGCACGGCACCTCGTGCCTACTTAGAGGAGTACCGGGTGGCGGGAAAGACGGGGACGGCTCAGAAGGTTGATCCAGTCGCGAAGGGCTATTCAGACAAACGGATTGCTTCGTTCGTCGGTTTTCTGCCGGCCGAAGCGCCTCGTCTGGTCGCGCTTGTGGTGGTGGATGAGCCCAAGACAGACGTTTACGGAGGCGTGGTTGCTGCGCCCGCTTTCAAGGAAATTGCCACAGCCGCGATGCCGTATTTGGGGGTCTCGCCTTCTCGGACGGCGGTTGTGAAACGCACACCCGTCTCGGAGGCTCCGGCGGCTACGGACGTGCCAGAAGCACCCGCCGGCGAGGTGTTGAAGTCCGCGGTGACGACGCTTGCTTCGGCGGGGACGGTGCTGGTTCCCGATGTGAAGGGGCGCAGTGGTCGGATTGCAGTGGCCGCACTTTTGGAGCGGTCGTTGGCTCCCCGGCTTCAGGGGTCGGGGCGCGTGGTGGCACAGGCGCCGGTATCGGGGGCACGCGTGGTGCGGGGCACGCCGGTTCGGCTGACGTTGGACACTCACGAAGTGATGACGAAGGAGCTTCGATGAAGGTTGTCGAGCTTTTGGCGGGTTGCGGCGCAGAACAGATTTCCGGCGGGCGGGCTGCCATCGACGTGTTGGGCGTCTCCAGCGATTCCCGCAAAGTCGAAAGAGGGCACCTTTTCGTTGCCCTGCCGGGCACCAAGGTCGATGGACTTCAGTTTGTCGACGAGGCCAAGGCCAAGGGGGCGGTCGCGGTACTCACCGAACAACGGGAGGCGACGAGTCTACCCACGTTCGTGGTGAGCAACGCCAGGCAAGCGTTGGCGACCCTCGCGAGCAATTTCTACAAGCGTCCATCGGACGTCCTGGTGTTGCTCGGTGTGACAGGCACGAACGGCAAAACGACCACGGCATGTCTGCTGGAGTCGATTTGCGCTGCCAGTGGTGCCAACACGGGCCTGATTGGAACCGTCCAGGTGAAGTTCGATGGCAAAAGCCGCGAGCCAACGCACACCACCCCCGACGCGATTGAGCTGCACCGCACGATGCGCGAAATGGTGGATTCGGGTGTCGACACCGTGGTGATGGAAGTCAGCTCTCATGCGCTGGCGCAAGAGCGCGTTCATGGCCTCGTTTTCAAGGCGGCGGCTTTCACAAACTTGAGTCGAGACCACCTCGACTACCACGCCGACATGGAGGCCTACTTTCAGGCCAAGCGAACACTTTTCACGGGGCTTCTGTCGCCGGGTGGCATGGCCGTGGTCAGCGGTGAAGACACCTACGGCGCGCGCATCTACAGTGAGTTGCGACAGGGTCGCCGGATGGCGTGGAAGTTTTCGCGAGAGGGAAACGGTGAGTTGTCTGCAACGCATGTGGAGTTCTCCATGCAAGGCATTCGCGCCACGTTGAAGACGCCAGCGGGAGACATTCCGATTCGTTCATCGTTGATTGGGCCGCACAACCTCGACAACATCTTGGCAGCAGCCGGGATGGCGCTCGGCGCGGGTTTTGCGCGCCGGGATGTTCAAGAGGGTGTTGAGCGGCTCGTGAACGTGCCGGGTCGAATGGAGCGAATCGAGTACGAGGGTCGCACTGTTCTGGTGGACTACGCCCATTCCGACGATGCGTTGCGGCGAGTCTTGGAGGCAGCGCGGGGGCTGGCGAAGGGAAAGCTCATTGCAGTCTTTGGGTGTGGGGGTGACCGTGACCGCGGAAAGCGCCCCCTGATGGGTCAGGCGGCCGCCGAAGTTGCGGACTGGGTGGTCGTGACGAGTGACAACCCGCGCAAAGAAGACCCGGACGAAATCGTTGGCGAAATCACACCGGGCGTCGAGAAGGCAGGTCTGCGGCGTATCAGCGCGGGCAAGGCGCGCTCGGGTGAACGGGGCTACTTCGTGGAAGTCGATCGACGCGCCGCAATCGAAATGGCCGTCTCCCTGGCCAAGCCGGGCGACCTCATCGTGCTGGCGGGAAAGGGGCATGAGACGACGCAAATCGTCGGTGCGGAGCGCAAGCGTTTCGACGACCGCGAAGAGGCGCAACGCGCGTTGGCAAACGCGGGCAAGGCGTAGGCTCTTTCATGGCGGTTCGTTTCTCGGACGACCAGGTCACGGCGGCGACCGGTGGCAAGCGCGTGCGTTCCGGGGCGCGTGTGGCCTACGCAGCGGTTTCGACCGATTCCCGTCATGTTCCCACAGACGCGCTGTTTGTCGCGTTGAAGGGAGAACGTTTTGATGGGCACGCGTTCCTGGTAGACGCAGCCCGTGCGGGGGCGGCCGGCGTTGTTGTTGCCAAGGGGACGGCCCTTCAAAGTCTTCCCGAAGAATTGGCGGTATTCGAAGTCGACGACACCCTTGTGGCCTTGGGCAGGCTCGCGCGGTTTCATCGAAGCCGGTTCAAGGGGAAGGTCGCTGCCATCGGCGGAAGCAATGGCAAAACGACGACCAAAGAGATGGTCGGTGCCATTTTCGCCGCCCACGGACCCTCGCTGAAGACAGAAGGCAATCTCAACAACGAGATTGGTGTACCGCTGACGTTGTTTCGCTTGGAACCCGCGCATCAGTTGGCCGCGATTGAACTGGGCATGAATCACCCCGGCGAAATGGCGCGCCTGACCGAAATCGCTCAGCCCGACGCTGCGTTGCTGACAGTCATTCAGCCTGAGCACCTCGAAGGATTGGGTTCCCTGCGGGGTGTGGCCGAAGCCGAGGGCGAACTTTTTCGTGGGCTTCGCAAAGAGGCCATTGCCATCGTCAATTTGGACGATGAGCACATCGTCTCACAGGCCAGTGCGAGCGTGGCGAGCAAGATTACCTTTGGAAAGCATCCGCGCGCCGATGTGCGCTTGCTGTCGGTCACACCACAGAACGCGGGCCCGCAGAACACAGGCCAACAGAACACAGGCCAACAGAACACATGGATGTCCGCGCGCATCTCGGCGTTTGGCAAAACCCACAATGTCACGCTCGGTTTCTTGGGCGAGCACAACGCGCAGAATGCGACCGGCGCATTCGCGGTGGGGCTCGCGTTGGGCGTCTCACCGGACACGTGTGTCAAAGGCCTCGCGGCCGCTCAGCCGCACGCGCGGCGTTTGCGGATGCTTGCGGGTGAAGCGGGCGTGCGCATTTTGGACGATTGCTACAACGCCAATCCAGGGTCGATGACCGCAGCACTCGAGACACTCCAGCGGGCCGCGTCACCGGGGCGTGCGTTGGCTGTCCTCGGCGACATGCTCGAACTGGGCGAAGCCGAGACGAGCGCTCACGAAACATTGGGACAACAGGCGGCGCGTGTTTTGCACCGCGTGGCATTCTTTGGACCCCGCTCGAAAACCGCTCATGCTGCAGCCTCGGGGATGCAGGAACGGGCGGCGCACTTCTTGGAGGTGCCGCCGTTGTTGGGTTGGCTTCGGGCGGACTTGCAGGCCGGGGATGTGGTGCTGGTGAAGGGCAGTCGCGGCATGCAACTTGAACGTGTGGTGGATGCGCTGACAGGTGTGTCAGCGGGGTCCGGAGGGCACTGACGGCGTGTTGCTTTTCCTCTACGAGAGCCTGAAGGCCAGCGACCTGGGGCCTTGGCTCAACTTTTTGCGCTACCCCACGTTTCGGATGTTGGCGGCAGGCGTGTTTTCACTCCTTCTGGGGATGATGCTTGGGCCCAAGCTGATCACCGCGCTTCGTGTTTCGCAGCATGGCCAAAGCAACGTGCGCGAAGACGTCCCGGATTCTCACCAGAAGAAAAAGGGCACGCCGACGATGGGCGGCACGTTGATTCTCTTGTGCATTGCCGCGAGCACGCTGCTCTTTGCTGACTTGCGCTCGCGCGTCGTGTGGGCGGTGCTGACGCTCACTTTCGGATATGGCGCCATTGGATTTCTGGACGACTGGCTCAAATTGTCCAAGCGAAATTCAAAAGGGCTGCCTGGGCGGATCAAGCTACTGCTCCAAGCGCTGTTTTTCCTGGTCGCAGTGTTTGGCTTCATGTGCGAGTGGGACGGTGGTCCAAGGCTTCTCGTCGACACGCGGCTGACGCTTCCCTTTGTACCGACGCATTGGTGGAATCCTGACCTGGGTTGGTTTTATGTGGTCTTTGCGGCCATCGTTGTTGTCGGGACCTCAAACGCAGTGAACTTGACCGACGGCTTGGACGGTTTGGCCATTGTCCCAACGATTGTGGCCGCAACGACGTTCGCTGTTCTTTGCTACGCGGCAGGGACCACGCTGCACATCGTTGATGGTGCGACCAGCGAAGGCGCGCTTCGACTGTCAGGCACGCCGCTGTGGAAGTACTTGGGGATTCCCCAAGTTCCCGGGGGCGCCGAGTTGTCGATTTTTTGCGCCGGAATTGTCGGCGCGGGCATTTCGTTTCTTTGGTTCAACACGTACCCCGCAACGGTTTTCATGGGCGATGTCGGCTCGCTGGCGCTGGGGGGCGGCCTCGGTGGATTGGCGGTACTGTCCAAGAATGAGGTGGCCTCCGCGATCATTCACGGCGTGTTTTTGGCGGAGATTCTGTCGGTGATGGTGCAGGTGGCTTCTTTCAAATTGACGGGCAAGCGCGTCTTTCGCATGGCACCTGTCCACCACCATTTTGAACTGAAAGGTGTCTCAGAGCCGAAAATCATCGTTCGCTTCTGGATTGTTTCCATCCTGTGTGGCGGTGTCGCGCTGGCGTCGCTCAAGTTGAGGTAACCCAGAAACCACTTGAGGTGACCGTCCCTTGCTTCGTCTTTCGCCCGATCCGTGCGTTGCTCGTCGGTCACTTGCCGCCAGGCAAGCTTCCTCCTCGCGCCTTCGTCTCTGGCCAAATACTGTGCAATCATCCGGTCAACTCAAGTGGTCTCTGGGTTAACTGTGCTCCAACTCCAGGGAGCACGCGCGTGCGTTATCGGATTGGGGCGGTCAGGGGTGGCTGCCGCACGCCTCTTGCTGGCTCATGGCGCGCAAGTATTCGCCGAAGACACCCAGCCCTTGAGCGCACTGCCGGAAGCTGCAAAGGCATTGGCCGCCCAGGGTGTGGTGATTGGCGCGGGTCGGCCTCTTCGAGCGGAGTGTTTTGAAGGTGTTTCGCTCGTCGTCGTGAGTCCCGGGGTGCCGCTGTCTTTGCCCGCGCTCGAGGCCGCGCGCAAAAGCGGCAAGACCATTTGGGGAGAGATTGAACTCGCTGCGCGGGCCCTCGAAGGGAAAAGCCGGCTTGTGGGCATCACAGGAACAAACGGCAAAAGCACGACCACCGCACTTTGTGGCGCGCTGCTGGAAGCCGCGGGGTTGAAGGTCTTCGTCGGCGGAAATCTTGGCACGCCGCTGTCGGAGGTTGCACTGTCGTCGACGGCCCCAGACGTTTGTGTTGTCGAACTTTCGTCGTACCAACTTGAAGCGGTGGAGACGCTGCACTTGAGCGCTGCAGCGCACCTGAATCTGCAGCCCGACCACCTCGACCGTTACGCTCACCTCGACGCTTATGCGCGGGCCAAAGCGCGCATTTTCGACCGGCAATCCGGACCGGACACATCGGTCTTCAATCTAGACGACGAACGCTCCAAAGCCGCTGGCTTCCAATCTGCCGGTACCAAGTGGGGATTCACACAAGGGGGCGTTCGACCCAACGCGCCCCAATTGGCCGGCGCTGCGTGGTGCACCCCAGGTGGCGTAGCGCTTGGCGCAAAAGGACAAGTGCCACAAGTGTTTCGTGTTCAGAATCGCGCGCTGCGCGGACGTCACAACGTGCAGAATGCGATGGCCGCATTGCTTTTGGCGCATCATTTGGGTGCCGACGCGAATGCGCTCCAGCTGGGTCTCGACGCCTTCCGAGGGCTGCCGCATCGGTTGGAGTGGATTCGGACGGTGGGTGGCGTGGAATGGATCAACGATTCCAAAGCCACCAACGTGGATTCCGCTGTGGCCGCCCTTGAGGCGTTTTCGGGGCGACCGCTTTGGCTTATCGCCGGAGGAAAAGGGAAAGGGGCGCCGTATTCCCCGCTCGTGAAAGCGGCTGCCGGACAAGTCAGAGGCGTGCTGACGGTGGGGGAAGATGCCTCAGCTGTGGCAAGCGCGTTTGACGGGGTTTGCCAGGTGTTCGTCTGCGGGACGCTGGACCGGGCAGTCGCTCAGGCCCAGAGTTTGGCCGTTTCTGGAGATGTGGTCTTGTTGTCCCCCGCGTGCGCATCGCTCGATCAATTTCGCAACTACGAACACCGGGGGGAGGCTTTCCGTCAATGCGTGGAGGCCCTGTGACTGCCGACCGCCCTGTGTTGCACGTGGACCGCATGCTCTTGGGGGCGGTGCTCGCGCTGACGACCATCGGGCTGGTCATGGTTTATTCCGCCAGCGCGGTGATGGCGCAGGAGAAGTTGGGCGATGGCTTCTATTTCTTGAAACGCCAGCTCGGTGCGGGCGCTGTCGGATTAGGCGTCATGGCGCTCGCCCTTCGTGTCGGCTATCGCAAACTCGCCCGCCTGGCGTACCCGCTCCTGATTGTCGCCGTGGTGACGTTGGTGCTGGTGGCCGTTCCGGGTGTGGGTACGGTCGTCGGGGGTGCACGGCGGTGGATAAAACTGGGGCCCATGTCGCTTCAGCCCGCTGAACTCACCAAACTGGCTTGGGTCATCTATCTTTCTTACTCGCTGGCCAAAAAAGGGCAGAAGGTTCGCAGCTTCACCATCGGGCTGCTCCCGCACTTTCTTATTGCCGGCGTGCTCGTTCTGCTGTGCATGAAACAGCCCGATTTCGGCAGTTCGGTGGCCCTGGCGTTTTTGCTGTTTGTGCTCCTGTTCGTAGCGGGCGCGCGCCTGCCGTACTTGGTTGGCGCCCTCATGTTGGCGGCACCACTCGCCTACTACGCGGTCGCTTCATCGCCTTATCGAATGAAGCGCATCTTGGCTTTCTTGGACCCGTGGGAGCATCGGCACGATGCGGGTTATCAAGTGGCCGAGTCGCTGATGTCGGTGGGCTCTGGAGGCGTGTTTGGGCTTGGACTCGGCGACAGTCGCCAAAAGTTGTTTTTTCTTCCTGAAGCGCACACCGATTTCATTTTTTCCATCATCGGTGAAGAGATGGGGCTGGTCGGCGCCGGTGTTGTCATCGCTTTGTACGTTGTCATTTTGTGGCGTGGTATTCGTGCAGCGGCGCGTGCGGCAGAACCTTTTGGCACCTACCTCGCGGCGGGGTTGACCTCGCTGATTTGCTTCCAGGCCTCGGTGAACATGGCCGTGGCGATGGGGTTGCTTCCGACCAAAGGCCTGACGTTGCCGTTTGTCTCCTATGGGGGCAGCTCGCTGATGGTACTTTTGGGCGCGGCGGGCATTCTGCTTTCTGTGGAGGCGCAGGGTGCGCCACTGCGCTTGGCGAAGGCCACACCCGCATCGCCGGGACGCCTCCACGAGGTTGTTTCGTGAAGGTCCTGATTGCAGGCGGCGGGACCGGCGGGCACGTGTTCCCGGGCATCGCGCTGGCGGAAGAGCTGCTCACGCGCGGGCCCAATCACCAAGTTGTCTTCGTGGGGACGCAGCGCGGCCTTGAGGCCCGGGTCGTTCCTGCGGCGGGATATCGCCTCGAGCTGATTTCCGCGCGTGGCATCAAAGGTGTCGGCGGCGTGCGCTGGCTGAAGGCGATGTTCGCCCTGCCGCTGTCTTTGATTCAATCCGTGCGCCTCTTGTGGAAACACAAGCCTGACGTCGTCATTGGCGTGGGCGGCTACGCTTCTGGGCCGGTGGTGCTGGCCGCTTGGCTGATGCGGATTCCAACGGCCATCCAAGAGCAAAACGCGTTTCCGGGCATGACGAACCGCATTCTCGGAAAGATTGCGCGCGCTGTTTTCGTCTCTTTCGAAGCGGCGAAGCTTCACTTTCCGGAAGGGAAAGCCCAACTGGTGGGGAACCCCATTCGGCGTCAACTGCTCGACAACTACCTTCGCTCCAGGAAAGACACCGGGCGTTTCGGCATTCTGGTGTTTGGAGGCTCTCAAGGCGCGCGTGCCATCAACGAGAAGATGATGGAGGCCCTTCCGTACCTGGTCGACATGAAGAGCGACCTCGTTTTCGTCCACCAGACGGGTAAGCAAGCGGGCGAAACCGTCCGCGCTGCGTATCAGAAGTTGGGGTTTCAAGCCGACGTGGTCGAGTTTATCGAGGACATGTCGGAGGCCTACGCCCGTGCCGAGTTGGTGATTTGTCGTGCAGGCGCGACGACGCTTGCCGAGCTGACCGTGTGCAAGAAGGCGGCCATTCTGATCCCGTTTCCTTTTGCGGCGGACAACCACCAAGAGCTGAATGCCCAAGCACTGGTCGACAAGGGCGCGGCTGTCTTGCTGCGTGAATCCGAGCTTTCCGGTGCACGCCTGGCGCAAGAGATTCGAAAACTAAAAACCGACCCGTCACGCCTCCGTCAAATGGAACGCCAGGCAGGTCTCCTGGGGCGGCCGGAAGCGGCGAAAGAGCTGGCAGATGTCTTTGAAGAGCTCATGCTTGCCAAGAAGGGGCGGGCGGCGTGAGCCAACGCCAAAACAGTCTCTTCAAAACGCGGCACGCCGCGCGCGTGCACTTCGTTGGTATCGGCGGCATCGGCATGAGCGGCATCGCCGAGGTGCTCTTGAACCTGGGCTATCGGGTTTCCGGCTCTGACCTCAAAGAGAGCGACATGACCCGGCGCCTCGCAGGGCTTGGGGCGCGTGTCGCTTATGGGCATCGGGCCGAGAACTTGGTGGCCGCAGATGTCGTCGTCATTTCGTCAGCGGTGAAGAAAGACAACCCCGAGGTTGTCGCCGCGCACGCTCGAAAAATTCCGGTCATTCCGCGCGCGGAGATGCTCGCGGAGCTCATGCGGCTCAAGTACGCGGTCGCGGTCGCCGGCTCGCACGGCAAAACCACGACGACCTCGATGGTGGCTGCCGTATTGACCGCGGCGGGCCTCGACCCCACGGCGGTTGTTGGGGGAAAAGTGAACGTTTTGGACTCCAACGCCAAGCTCGGAAACAGCGAGCTCATGGTTGTTGAAGCCGATGAGTCTGACGGTTCTTTTCTGAAGCTGCATCCATCGCTGGCCGTCGTCACCAACATCGACCCCGAACACCTGGACCACTACGGTGATATCGAGCGTCTCCGGGCTGCGTTCGTGGAATTTTGCAATCGCGTGCCGTTTTATGGGCTCAACGTTCTCTGTCTGGACCATCCGAACGTCCAGGCGCTCTTGCCACACTTGGAGAAACGGTACGTGACGTATGGCTTGGCCCATACGGCAGACTACCGGCTCGAGGGTGTTGTTCTGGAGGGCTACCTCACGCGGTTTCGCGCCTTCCGGGGGGAGCAGCCACTCGGGGACTTTGCCGTTCGAATGGTGGGCGCCCACAACGCCCTCAATGCCCTGGCGGTCATCGCAGTCGCTGAAGAACTCGACGTGCCGCTCGAAGTCGTTCGCACAGCGCTTGCAGAGTTTCAAGGCATTCAGCGCCGCTTCACGGTGTGTGGCGAATCCCGCGGCATCACTGTGGTGGACGACTACGGACATCACCCCGAAGAGGTGAAAGCAACGCTTGCCGGTGCGCGCAAAGCGTTTGGGCGGCGACTGGTGGTGGTGTTTCAGCCGCATCGATACACGCGCACGCGAGACTTGATGGCGGAGTTTGCGACCGCGTTCAATGACGCCGACGTGCTGGTGCTCTTGGGCATCTATGCCGCTGGCGAGGAGCCCATCTCCGGTGTCACCGGGAAAGTTCTCGCCAATGCCATCTCAGCGCATGGGCACAAAGACGTGTCGCTTGTGGAAAAGCGATCCGACGTGGTCGCCGCACTGCTTCCCCGCTTGAAGGCCGGCGATTTGGTGCTCACACTGGGCGCGGGCGACGTGACGCACGTGGGGCCAGAGTTGCTGGACGCGCTTCGGCGGATGCCATGACACCGACGCAGTCGCTGTTTTCGGGCTTGGCACTTGAGGTGTCTGAGAACACACCCCTGGCGCCCTGGACGAGCGTTCGTGTGGGCGGTGCGGCGGAGCGCCTGGTGCGACCGCGAACGGTGGACGCGCTTGTCGAACTTCTGCGCCGCATGCGCGAGTCGGGCGTGCCGCTGGGTGTGCTGGGCGGCGGAGCCAACACGCTTGTGTCGGACGAGGGTGTGCCCGGCGTTGTGGTGAAGCTTCCCTCGGACATGTTCCCGGACGACGCCGTTCTCGGTGGCGACGTTGTCCAGCTGACGTTTGGCGCAGGCACGCCCATTGCAAAACTGATTGTCGCCATGAAGCGGCACCAAACCGTGGGCGCAGAGTTTCTCGCCGGAATTCCCGGCACATTGGGCGGCGCTGTGCGCATGAACGCCGGCACAAAAATGGGTGAGTGCATGAGCGTGGTCGAGGCAATTGAAGTTGCGACCGCAGACGGTGCGGGTTTTCTGCCGCGCTCGACGCTTTCGGTTGCGTATCGTCAGACACAGTTGCCGGCCGGGGCTGTCGTGACACGCGTCCGCTTTCGCCTGCCCAAAGGAGACCTCGCCCATTCGCAGAAGGTGATGGACGAAGACCTGGCCTACAGAAAGCGCACGCAGCCGCTGTCGCAGCCTAACTTCGGCAGCGTCTTCACCAACCCCCCGGGCGACCACGCAGGTCGACTGATTGAAGCCGCCGGACTCAAAGGGACAATGGAGGGCAAAGCTCAGGTGTCGACCTTGCACGCCAATTGGATAGTGAATTTGGGCGGCGCGCAGGCGCGCGATATCGGTCTGCTCATGAACAAGATGCAAGCCGGTGTTCGCGATAAGTTTGGCGTGGCGCTTCACCCCGAAGTGCAGCGCTTGGGGAGGCACTAGATGGTGTTGTCGAAAGAAGGGCTTTCCAAGAAGCGTGTCGGCGTACTGATGGGTGGCCTTTCGGTCGAGCGCGAGGTGTCGCTGCGTTCCGGAGCGGCCATCAGCGGCGCGTTGTCGGGCCTTGGCTATAACGTCGTCGACATCGACGTGAAAGCCGATGCGAAATCCAATGTCGCCAAGCAGCTTGTCGACGCGCGCATCGACCTGGCGTTTTTAGCGCTGCATGGTCGCTATGGCGAAGACGGCTGCATTCAAGGCCTATTGGAGTCGATGTTCATTCCGTACACCGGCTCGGGCGTTTTGGCCTCGGCGCTGGGCATGGAAAAGGTATTCGCCAAGCAGGTGTTTCAGGCACATGGTCTTCCCACGCCGGCCTACCGCGCGTTTGCGTCGACGGACGCTGCATTGAAGGCCCTCAAAACATTGGAAATTTCGTTTCCCCTGGTTGTGAAGCCCTCACGCGAAGGTTCTTCGGTAGGCGTGCATATTTGTAAGGAACGTTCGCAGTATGCTCCCGCGGTGGAAGACGCCGGAAAGTACGCCGGCCAAATTCTCGTCGAGGCCTACGTGAAAGGGCGCGAAGTGCAGGGCGCCGTATTGGATGACGAAGCGTTGGGCGTTATCGAAGTCATCCCGGCGCAGGAATTCTACGACTACAAAGCGAAGTACCAGGCTGGCAGTGGCACAAAATACCTTTTCCCCGCGCCGCTGCCCGAAGCGCAGTACGCACGCGTCAACGAAGTCTGCCTGGCCGCGCATCGTGCGCTGGGTTGTTCTGGGGCGTCGCGTTCCGATGTGATTTTGACGTCCGAAGGCGAAGCGCTGCTTCTCGAAATCAACACCCTGCCAGGAATGACGGCGACCAGCCTTTTGCCAAAAATCGCGGCCGGGCGAGGCATCGAATTTCCCGCGCTGTGCGAGCGGTTGCTTTTGGGTGC
>JBJXGM010000110.1:0-24860 GCA_046155985.1 Myxococcaceae bacterium
CCGTTCTGCGTGGACGGCGACAACCGCGGTACGCCATCGCAACCTCGCTGCACAATTCCCGGTCGGGACGGCCTGCCCCTGGGGGCGGGGAGCGTGGTCGAGGTTCGTGGCGACTACTTGGGTTTGCTTCAGCGTTTCAGACATCAACGGCTTCAGCCTTCCAGACCCTGCTGTGCTGCACCACATTTTCGTGGGGCGCAACGTGGCACATGGCAACAAGCAGACGGGGTTCTGGACCAAAACCGCGGTGGACGTCATTTTTTCGCAGAATCTCGCGTACGACCACGCGCCGAGTGATTCGTCACCTCTGGGTGCGTGCATGGGCTTTCAATATGCGCCTGAGCTCGTCTGGTTTCTCTTTAACGAAATGCACGATTGCACGACGGGTTTGGGGAGCGGGAGCGATGCCATCGCTTTTGGTCAGCGGGTTTTTGCCATTGGGAATGTGATCCACGACATTCATTCCGCCACGGGTTTTGATCCGAATGCGGGCGGATGGGGGCGTGCCGACACGAATTCGAATGATTTCGGGCTGATGGGGGGTAACCGTTGGTTCTGCTTTGAGGTTTTTTCAGCCTTAGCCTTCATCAGGTTCGAATCCTGTATCGCGCGATGTTACGACCCGTTTCGTGGTGGGACGGGTTTACTAGCGCCCGCCGGACCCGAATCTTGAAATACGTCGGTAGGCGCGGCCGTCTTCGCACAGAGCGCGTCAACGCGTGCCCTGAGCTCACCCAAGGTGGCTTTTATCCGCGCGAGTTCGGCTTCAAGCGCAGCGAGGCCAGCGGGTTGCGCTGCGAGCTAGCCCGCGGGCGCTAGTAGGCTTGCACGTGCCTTCAAGCGGTTTGCGGCGCGGCCATGGTGGACGTCGGATTGTTCGAACGCGTCCAGCCCTCGGGGGCGCCTTGTTTTGGCGCGGGAGAGCACCTCCGGGTCCACAGACAACCCTCAGCGAAGGTTCGCCGATAACGGTTACGTCTTTAGCTCCCAGAGGCACGACGTGCGGATTTCAGAAGTCATCACAAGCCACTTCGGCGTGCCGAAATCCTTCACCGATTTCTTGAAGGCTCACGATGGGGCTCTGGAAGCGGCAGCAGCGGGTGTCATCGCGGGCCTTTCGCCGATTCCGAAGGAGACAGACTTTGTCGTGGCGGGAGCTGCGTTGACGGCCGACCAGAGCGGCACGCGGCTTTATCATCTGAGCCTTGAAGTGACGGTTCCAGGTGGGCCAACGCAGCGTGTGTTCCTTGCGGTAACCCAGGACGGCGGCGAAGTCAGACGCAGAGAGCTGTGGCCACCGACGTGATGGGTGAGTCATAGCGACGACGTGCCGGCCGATGTCAGGCCACGTCACTCGGCTTCGGCAGGTACCCGCACAATCATCGCGCGTTGCGCTTTGGTCGACTAGGTTCACACCGCTTGGACGCGACGACTTCTGGCGAGCGAACTTCTGCCGTCCACCAATGGCCGCCGCTTGAAGCGCTGCTTCGCGTTGACGCGCGGATGTCCGAATGGGCGACGACGCCGTTCAGGCGCTTGGCGTATGAATTTCTTCGTTTCGGCGTGAAGCAAGCCTGGGCGTGCTTGTTCGGCGGCATCATGGTCATGTTGCTGATGTTGACGCACCTGGCGTACCCCGCCGATGCGCTGCTCACGCGCTACGATTTTCTCGTCTTGGCGTCCATCGGCGTGCAAGGGGTCCTCATCGCGTTTCGTCTGGAGACGCTGGAGGAAGCCAAAGTGATTTTCGCGTTTCACGTGGTGGGCACGGTGATGGAGATTTTCAAGACGCGCATGGGTTCTTGGGTTTACCCCGAGCCCGGCTTGCTTCGCATTGCGGGCGTGCCCCTGTTTACGGGCTTTATGTACGCGTCGATTGGCAGCTACATCGTTCGGGCCTGGCGGCTGTTTCGGTTTCGATTCACGAAGTATCCGCCCGTGTGGACGACGGTGCTCTTGTCGTGCGGCATCTATTTCAATTTCTTCTGGCATCATTACGGGCCCGACCTGCGTTGGCTGCTGTTTGGCGGAATTGCGGTTCTGTATGGCCCCACGTGGATTCACTTCACCATTCACAGACATCCCAGACGCATGCCGCTGGTGGTCGCCGCGTTGCTGGTGACGCTGTTCATCTGGTTCGCAGAGAACATCGGAACGTTTACGCACACCTGGCGCTACCCCAGCCAGCGCGATGGCTGGCACATGGTGCCGCTCGCGAAGTTGGGCTCTTGGTACTTGCTCATGATCATCAGCGCGGTCCTGGTGTCTTTGGTGCACCGGCCACGCGCGCCGGATGAGCACGACTGATGGCTGCCGACGCGCCTGGCAGCTACCGCCGCCGGTCGCCGGTGAGGCGAAGCAGGGCCAACATGAGATTAATGAAGTCCAGGTACAGCGTCAGTGCGCCCAGAATGCTGAGCGACTGCACCTGCGTGCCACTTTCTGCCGCGAGCGCCATCGCGCGCAGCTTCTGGGTGTCATAGGCCGTGAGGCCGGTGAAGATGACGACCGAGGCGCAGGAGATGACGAAGCTCATCATTGAGCTGCCGACAAAGAGGTTGATGAGGCCTGCGATGACAACGCCAAAGAGCCCCATGAACAAGAAGCTGCCCCAGCCGGTCAGGTCTCTGCGTGTCACCGTTCCATAGATGCTCATTCCGCCGAAGGTGAGGGCAGTCAGCAAGAAGGCGCGCGCGGTGGATGCGGGATCGTAAACGTAAAGCAGCGTCGAAAACGTGACGCCGTTCAGGGCCGCGTAGGCGAAGAACAGCAGGGTCGCCACGGCGCCGGAAAGGCGCGTGGCCATGGCGGACAACACGATAACCAGCCCGAGCTGCCCCAGAAGAAGCCCGATGCGAAGTCCGCGATTCATCAAAAGCGGTTCTAGGATGGCTGGAGAGTCCGAGATGCCGTAGGCGACCAGCGCAGTCAGGCCAAGGCCAAGAAACATCCAGCGGTAGACGCGCGTCATGAACATGCGCTGAACATCGGAAACATCGACAGAAGCGGTAGGTTCAATCACGGCCATGGGCAATCCTCCCGGGACAGGCGAACCACTCTAAGCACTCTTGGGCGGGGTTAGCCAAGCAGCGGCTGGAGCAACTTGAGCGAGATCCACGCCAGCGCTGCCGACGCAGGAAGCGTCAGCACCCAGGCCATGATGATGTTGGTGGCCACGCCCCAGCGCACGGCGGAAAGGCGTTTGGACGCACCAACGCCCATGATGGAAGCGCTGATGCAATGGGTCGTGCTGACGGGAATGCCAAGCCGGCTGGCACCGAGGATGGTGAGCGCGCCGGCTGTTTCTGCGGCGAACCCCTGAAGCGGTGTGATGCGGATGATTTTGGAACCCATCGTTTTGATGATGCGCTTGCCGCCAGCCATGGTGCCCAGCGCGATGGCCAGCGCGCAGATGAAAATCACCCAGGTCGGCACATGGTCGGCGCGGTCGGGAAGAATCCACGCTGGCGCCCAATCGGGAAGGGGGGCCCCGCTGGCGACGAATGAGGCCAAACCCAGCGTGATGATGCCCATCGATTTCTGGGCGTCATTCGAGCCGTGGGAGAACGCCATCATCGAGGCGGAAACCAGCTGAAGGCGCCGGGAATCGCGCTGGACGCTCGCGGGCTTCATCCGGCGAACCGCCCACAGCAGCGCAATCATCACGAAGAAAGCTGCGAAAAAACCAATAGTCGGCGATGCCACCAAAGGGACAAGCACCTTGTTGATGAGCGTCTGCCACTGAAACGCCGAGACCCCCGCATGTCCGACGACGGCGCCGGCCAGGCCGCCAATCAGCGCATGCGAAGAAGACGAGGGAATGCCAAACCACCAGGTCAGGAGGTTCCAGCCGCTGGCGCCGATGAGCGCCGAAAGCACGACGACTTGGGTGACGACTGCGGGTTCGGCAAACCCGGAGGCGATGGTCTTGGCGACCGCCGTGCCGGCCATGGCGCCCGCGAAGTTCAGGATCGCGGCGAGCAAGACGGCGGTGCGAATCGGCAGGACACCGGTCGACACGACGGTTGCAATGGCGTTGGCCGCATCGTGGAAGCCGTTGATGTAGTCGAAGACGATGGCCATGACAACCACCGCGATAAGGACGCTAGCCATGTTTCACGGCAAGGTTCGAGAGGAGGTCGGTCACGGTGTCGCAGTGGTCCACAGCGCGTTCCACATCGTCGAGCGCTTCTTTCTCTTTGAGCAGCTGGCGAAAGTCGATCTGCTCTTTGCGAAACAGGGCGCTGATGGCGGAACGGTAGATGGTGTCCGCCTCCTTTTCGAGCGTCCGGACGCGCCGGCCCACTTCCAGCAGGGCGCTGAATTGTTTCGTTCGGAGGTACGGGACGGCCTCTTGAATCAAGGCGGTGACGGCCACCAGTTTCTCCATCAACTGCAGCAGCGGCTCGCTGGGTCGCTCGAGGTTGTAGAGCTCTATCGCGCGGGCGGTGAGATTGGTGAGGTCGACGATGTCATCCAGCTGCGATGTCAGTCGGTGCAGGTCTTCGCGGTCGAGTGGTGTGACGAAAATCCGCGCGAGCGCATCTTCCATGCGCCGGACGATGTCATCGGCTTCGTGTTCAATTTTCTGGACCACATCGCGGACCTCGCCGGCCGGGCGCGACTGAAACTGTTGCAGTGCCTTCGCGGCTTCGTGGGAAAGGCGCGCCAGGGATTCCAGCATTTCGTAGAAGCGATCTTCGCGCGGAAGCAGCCAAGCCAACAGAGACTGGAGAGCCATGGCCCAGATCCCTACCTCATTTGGTCCAGATGGGAAGCGAGGAATCTTTTGCCCCGACCGGACGGTGTCCCAAGAGAATTCACACGAACGTCACTTCGCCGACCGGCCCAAGACGAGGGTGGCGGTGGCGGAAATGGGCGAATCGTCGTTGGCGGCTACAGCGTGAACCCAGCGGGGAATCAAGACACGGCGACGTGGCGCTTCAACCCTTAGCGCGAGGCGTTCATCTTGGGGCCGGCGTTCTCGAACGACACCAGCGTGGCGCGCAGCCCCCCGCCCTCGCCGCTTCCCGTCAAGGACAGCGGCAAGCGCTTCTTGTCGTCGGAAATCCACAGGTGGATTTCACGTCGATGTTTGCGGCTCGTGGCCTCGCCAGCGATGTGCCAGGCCGTGAATTCGCCCGAGGGAACGGCGTGGCGTTCCCGTCCGACGACCCGCCCCGTGAGGCGCCACATGCGCCGAACGCTGTAGACATCCAAGCAAAGCGATTGTCCGACCGCGAGGGGCAGCGCGCGCAGCGCATATACGGTGCTCAAGGCGTCAAAGCCATCGGGGCCGTGGTCATATTGCGTGGTGCCAGAGCGGCTCGGCAAGTCATAGCGGACATGAACGCGCCGTCCGCCTGCGTCGAAGCTTGCCGTGGAGGATCGCCGCGCCCCCGCTTCGATGGAGGTTTCCTCATAGCGCGTGGGGCGCAATCCAGCTTGGTGGAGCAGCGTTCGTGCATGGGCTTCGACACGGTGCAACGCCGAGAAGAAGCCGTTCGTTTCAGCCTTAAAGTCGACGGGCAACATCGCGCCGCGCGAGGCGAGCACCCGCGCCGTGGCGGCGCCTGCACGGACGCCATAGATATCGAGTGCGAAATGCAATGTTTCGCCTGGGCCGAAAGGCGCGGTGAGCGGCGCAGAAGAGAGGGCGGGGCAGTCCGCCGTTGCGCTGGCGTTTGCCGGCAAGGCGACGGCCGCAAAGCTTATCCAGAGCAACTGCTGGCAGAGGGTCCGCATCGCGAGGAATGGGTGTCTCATGTTTCCTTGTACGAACGGCTGGACAACCTATTCAGGTGATGACGGTAGATACAACAAAGCCCGGCTCAACACAGAGTTGGGCCGGGCCTATTGGGGAGTGGGCGAGAGACCTACTTCGCAGCCACGCGAACCGCGATGCGGCGGTTGGCCGCTCGGCACTCCTCTGTATCGTTGGCGGCGCAGACTGGGTGCTCGGAACCGTAGCCCTCGGGGTCAAGGCGAGCAGCTTCAACGCCCATCTTTCCGAGTTCAGCCGCAACCGTCTTCGCGCGCGCCAAAGAGAGCTTCTTGTTGGCGACGGGGTTGCCCGCGTTGTCTGTGTAGCCACCCACCTTGAGCTTCACCGTGGGGTAGGCCTTCAGGACTTCGGCGATGTTGGTCAGCTGATCTTTCGACTTGTCCATGTCGAGTTCGGCTGCGCCAGTTTGGAACGTCAACCGGTCGAAGTTGAACCACGTGGTCTTGTCCACTGGCTTGCCTGCGTCCTCGATGAAACCGAGCAGCTGGCTCTCAATTCCGGCCGGGCTGCCCGTCAAGGAAAATCCTGTGCTGAGCTGCTTGGAGAACTGCGCCGCGGCAGCGGCAGCGGCTTGCTCAGCGCCTTCAATCTTGGTCGCCGATTCAGTGGCCGCAGCGACGGCGCCCGTCAGGGTGGTGCCGACGTCTGATTTTAGGCTTCCGATGAGCGAAACAACACCCTCCAGTTTACCTTCCTGGATGGCACCCTGCAGGCGCGCTGGGAAAACCTGGATCGTCTTGCCGGCAGTCGCCAGCTTGCCCTTTGTGGTTCCAAGCGCCGCAACGACTTCGCTCACGCCCGGCGTGTTGGGCGGCAACGCGCTCGCGCGCGCAATCAGGCCGTCGATCTTGGCGCCCACTTCGGTCATTTGCCCCGAGTACTTTTGAATGAGTTGATTGGCTTCCGCCTGAAGCGGTCCAAAATCAGGTTTGGCACATCCAACTGCCAGCGCCGCCACCGCAACGATTGCAAACGAAGTCCTCATGTTCCCTGCGCTCCTTGATATGGAAAATGTGTTTCGGTGCGGCTCAATAATTGAAACGCGGCGAAGCTGCCAGTGAGGACCGCACAAAGGCGAAACAGGCCAACCGGAGGTTTTTTTGGGAAACATGCCTTGAAGGCTAAATACCTGTAACAACAACAACAAGTCTGCTCCGTGGGAACGCAGCGGCAACGTTCCCCGCGCTCGTGCGAAACTGTCAATGTTCGCAGGCGTCGTGGCTTTTGGGTGAGGGAATCAGGCGATGTGGCAAGGGTTCTTAGTCGCGTTGGCACTGCTGGGGCAGTGGCGGGACGACGACGATGATGATCTCCGGCGCGAGTACGAGATGCGACGTCGCCTCGAAGAGGACCGTCGTGAGGACTCGGATCAAGTGCGAAGGTTGAGAGAAGAGCAGCGTCGCTATGAAGAACGGATGCGCGAAGAGCGCGAGCGCGAGGCGCTGGAAGAGCGTCAATTGCAAGAGCGCGTCGCGGAGCTGAGACGGCGCGAAGACGACGCCCAAAGGCTGTTGCGGCACCGCGAGGAGGAAGAGCGTACGCGTGAGGAGCGGCTGCGCGAAGAGCGTCGCCGCGCGGACGTCGAGCGCGAGCGGGAAGACGTTCGTCGTAGAGAAGAACAGCGCCGACAAGACGTCGAACGGCAGCGGATTGCAGAAGAGCGTCGCAGAGAAGAGCAACGTCAGTTGCAGCGCCGCCGCCGGGTGGCGGATCTTGAAGATGACGAGGAATCACCGGTCCGCACACAGCCCGCACGCCCGGCCAGGCCCGTGCGGCGCCCGCCGGTGATTCACGAAATCTAAGGCAGGAAATCTACTGCGAACGTTTCCTGGGGACTTTCGACGCCGCGCGCCATCCCCCATAGGTTCGGTTGGAATAAAGGAGCGGCTCTTTCGCGGTTCCGTGATGCAGCGCGGTGACGCGTGCGACCACCAGGGTGTGGTCGCCTGCGGGAACACATTCTTGAACGCGTCCTGAAAACCCGCCGAGCGCTCCGTGAAGCCTCGGCACGCCCCAGGCGTCGGGGCTCCATCTCACCGTGTCGAATACCCCGGTTCGCTCTTCCTGGGGGCGCCCAAACGCTTGGGCGATGCGCATTTGCGTGGCGGAAAGCAGATTGATGACCAGCCCGTCGCTTGCCTCCAACATCGCGGCGGCGCTGGTTTCATTGCTCGCAGAAATCAGGACCAACGGTGGGTCAATCGAAACCATCAGGAATGCGGTTGCCGTAAAGCCGTCCAAGGGATGGGGTCTCGCTGTTGTCTTGCGGAGCCGCGTTGTGATGACCGCGACGGTGGCCGCCACGCGCCGCGCAAGCTCTCGGTAGGCCTCCGCGTTGTCGGGGGGGAAGACGGCCATGTCCAAACCTAACCTCGCGGCAGATGCACCGTGAAGGTGCTGCCCGCCCCCGGGCTGCTGTCGACGTGAATGTCCCCGCGCATGCTGCTGACCAAGTGTTTCACGATGGAGAGCCCAAGCCCCGTGCCGCCCATGTCGCGACTCCGCCCGCGATCGACCCGGTAGAATCGCTCAAACACCCGGTCCAGGTGCGCGGCTTCGATGCCCAGGCCGGAGTCCCTCACGGCCAAAGTTATTTCGCCATTTTTCAGCGCCCCGTTCACCCAGACCCGTCCGCCCGCTGGGGTGTACTTGACGGCGTTGTCGAGCAAGTTCGTCAGCACCTGTTCAATGGCCCCCATATCCCCGACGGCGGCCAAGCGTTCGGGCACGTCGACGGCGATGGAAATCTGCTTGAGGGTCGCTTGAGGGCGAACGGTTTCAGTCGCCCTTGAAGCGGCCTCTGCCAGCGAGACGGGTTTGTGCGCAAGCTTTCGCTCGCGCGCGTCGAGTCGCGCGAGCTCGAGGAGGTCCGTGACGAGTTCGGAAAGTCGCTCCGACTGACGGTGGATGACTTCCACCATCTTGGACGCGTTTTCCGCATCTTGAAGTGCGCCGGAGCGCAGCGTTTCTGCGTAGCCGCGGATGGCGGTGATGGGCGTGCGCAACTCATGTGACACGTTCGCGACGAAGTCCTGACGCACTTTTTCAAGTCGGTGCATCTCGGATTGAAGCTGACGGTAATGGCGGATCATCCAGATAACCCCGGCGACCGTCGCGACGAGAAAAACGAGGAGCGCGGCGATTTCAAAACGTCGGCTGTCCGTCCAAACGCTCACGCCCACCGCAATGAGCGCAGAGGTCCAGGCGGCGGCGGCAATGATGGGGCGTCGCTGGAACACTATGAAGCGAGTTTGTAGCCCACGCCGCGAACAGTTTCGATGATTTCGCCCTCTGGGCCGAGCTTTTCGCGCAAGCGCTTGATGTGCGTGTCGACGGTGCGGGTGGTGATGTCCGCTTGAATGCCCCAGACGTCGCTGAGCAACACTTCCCGCGTCTGAACTTTCCCCCGACGTTCCAGAAGCGTTTTCAGCAAGCGAAACTCCAGCGCCGTGAGCAACACTTCAGCGCCCGACACCTTGACTTCGTGCCTTGAGGGGTCGAGCCGAATGCTCGCCACTTCCAATGGTTTTCCGCCCTGGCTGTCGCTGTCCATGCGACGCATCACGGCTTTCACGCGAAGGATGAGCTCTCGCACCGAAAAAGGCTTCACGACGTAGTCATCGGCCCCGAGTTCAAAGCCTTGCAACCGGTCCGATTCTTGCCCTTTCGCGCTGACCATCACGACGGCGGTGCGGCGCAGGTTTCGGCTCTCGCGAATTCGACGAATCACTTCGCTCCCAGGCTTGTCGGGCAGCATCAGGTCGAGCAAGACGACATCGGGCCGGAAATTCTCGGCTTTCTCAATCGCTGTGGCGGCGGTCGAGCAGGCCTCTGTTTCGAAACCCTCTGTGTTGAAGTTGTAGCGAAGCAGATTGGCGAGGTCTTCCTCATCTTCGACAATCAAAATTCTCGGCATGTTGACTCCGCGCCAGTGGAATACGCCAGCTCGAGGCCTGCGATTGCAACAGGCGTGTGACGAAACCAGCGAAAACGCGCTGCGTTGACGGGATTTACGTCTCGGCTGTAGGTTGCGCCCCTTTTTCGGCAGGCGCATCGATGTCGGTCCCCATGTTCGTCAATGTTGAGCAGATTCGAGACCCTCTCGAGGTGCGTGAGCCCCTGTCTCCGGCGTTCTTGGCTGGCGTATTGGCCGAGTCCGAAGTGGGCTGGACGCCCGAACGCGCCAGCGAACTGAAGGCACGGCTGGAGCCTGTGGGAAAGGGTGAGCTGCGCCTCTTTGGCCAGACTCAGCTGCCTTTGGTGGGGGAATGCCACCGATGCTTGTCAGAGGTAAAGGCCGAAATTCCGGTCGAATTCACGCTTCACTTGGTGCCGCACGTGGCGCCTCCCATCTCTGGCGAAGTTCTGGACGAGTCCGAAGGCAGCGAAACGGCTGGAAGTTTCGATTTGGCCGATGCGGACGACGAGCCTTTCGATGGAAAGCAGGTGGATCTTGCGCCCTTGCTGCGCGAACAGATATTGCTCGCCCTGCCGATGAGGGCGGTGTGCCAGGAAGACTGCCGAGGGCTTTGCTCGCGGTGTGGAAAGAATTTGAACGAGGCCGAGTGCGGGTGTGATCGAAAAACATTAGACCCAAGGCTTGCGCCGCTGCAGAACATCAAAGTTTAAGCGAATTTTTGTCAGGAGAGTGTCGTGGGAGTTCCGAAGAAACGTACGTCGAAAATGCGTCGTGACCGTCGTCGCGCGGCCAACAGCAATTTGCGCACTCCCGTTCAGGTGATTGCGTGCGGCAAGTGTGGAAGCCCCATTCTGCCGCATCGGGTGTGTGCGTCGTGCGGCACCTACAAGGGCCGCGAGGTCTTCGCGGTCGAGTAAGGGCCCTGGTCGAAATAGCCTGTGCATCCTAAGCGCCGATCTATCCCGCCTGGCTTTGTTGCTCGTCGGTTACATGCCGACGGGCATGCTCCCTCCTCGCGTCGCGCCAGGCGGGCACCTCGGCGCTTATCCCTGCGCACGCTATTTAGACCAGGGCCCTAAGTGCGGCTCATCCAACCCTGGGACGTCCGGTGAACCTCGCCCTGGATGCGATGGGGGGTGACTATGCCCCGCGCGCAGCTGTCGAGGGCGCGGTGTTTTTTGCACGTGCCGCACCTCAGCATCGCGTCATCTTGGTCGGTGACGAAGCGCAGGTTGGCCCACTCTTAGGACGCATGCGTTCTGGCCCCAACGTCGAGTTGTGCCACGCGCCCGAAGTCGTTGAGATGGAGGAGGGTGCGGCCCAGGCGATTCGGCGCAAGCGCCAGTCAAGCCTGCGGGTGTGCTTTGACCTCATTCGCGAGGGTACGGCACAGGCGATGGTGTCGGCAGGGCATTCTGGCGCCGTGCTGGCGGGTGCGCTGCTCGTGTTGGGTCGGTTGGGTCCAGTGGAGCGGCCGGCGATCGCCGCGCTGTTTCCTGGCCGAAGCTTGAACAGCCGGTGGCTTCTTTTGGATGCGGGCGCGAACGTTCAATGCAAGCCAAGGCATCTCGCCCAATTTGCCGTCATGGGTGAAGCATTCGTCCGATCCCGTCTTGGGGTGGAGCGACCGAAGATCGCGTTGCTCGCAAACGGCGAAGAGGATTCCAAAGGCACCGACCTCACGCGCGAAACACTCCGCCTGCTTCGCCACTCAAAAATGCACGTGGTGGGTCACCTCGATGGCAAGGACCTCTTTTCCGGTCGCGCCGACGTTGTCGTGACAGATGGGTTCACGGGTAACATCGCCCTGAAGACTGCCGAAAGCACGTCGTCGGCGATGACGTCGCTGTTGCGGGAAGCGGTCTTGCACGGGGGTGTGTTGGCGCGCGCGGGTGCGGCGTTGCTGAAACCTGTTCTCGGGCGTCTGCGAAACGCTGTGGACTACGCTGAGATTGGCGGCGCACCGCTTTTGGGCGTGAACGGTGTTGGGGTCGTCGCGCATGGGCGCTCCAGTCCAAAAGCGTTGATGAATGCGCTATTTGCCGCGGCGGATACTGTGGAGCGTGGGCTGCGGGAAGAACTGGAATTTCGACTCAATGCGGCAAAGGTGTGGCTTGACGAAGCGCCGCAGCCTGTCAAACACGGGACAAACGAAGACGTTTCTGTTGGGTAGGGACCCAAGGGAGAAGCCGCGTGCATCGCACTCAAATCATTGGAACAGGCTCATACGCTCCCGAAAAGGTCGTGACGAACCACGATATCGAGAAACTCGTCGACACGAGCGACGCGTGGATTGTCGAGCGCACCGGCATTCGTGAACGGCGGATGGCGGCGCCGGATGAACTCACCTCAGACATGGCGGCGAAGGCGGCGTTGCGCGCGATGGAGATGGCGCACGTTTCGCCAGAGGACGTCGACCTCATCGTCGTCGGCACGGTTTCCCCAGACATGCCGATGCCCTCGTGTGCCACTTTCGTTCAGGCGAAGTTGGGTGCGCACCGCGCGTTTGCGTTCGATGTCTCCGCGGCTTGTGCGGGGTCGATCTACGGCATGTCGATTGCCGACCAATACATTCGGACCGGAAACGCGAAAGTGGCGTTGGTGATTGGCGTGGAGTTGCTCACGCGCATCATTGATTGGACGGACCGCAACACCTGCGTGCTGTTCGGCGATGCGGCGGGGGCGATGCTGCTCGGGCGATCGACAGAGCCGGAACGGGGCATTTTGTCCACGCACCTGCATTCGGATGGCCGGTCTGCGGAGATCCTGACGATTCCAGGCGGAGGCTCCAAGAGTCCCGTTTCGGTCGAGATGATCGAACGCAACGAGCACAAGGTCCACATGAGTGGTCGCGAGATTTACAAGTTCGCGGCCCGGACGCTGCCCCAAGCCTTCTTGGAAGCCCTTCACGCCAACGGCGTGGGCATTTCAGATGTGAAACACATCATCGCGCACCAGGCCAACCAGCGCATCATTGAGTCGGTCATGGAAAGGCTGGGGGTGCCCATTGAACGGTGTTGGTTGAACATCTCTCGGTATGGCAACACGTCGTCGGCGTCGTTGCCCTTTTCGTTGGATGAAGCGAACCGCGCCGGAAAACTCAAGAAGGGCGACCTCATTGCAATGGCCGCCATTGGCGCAGGGATGGCGTGGGGCAGTGCGCTGGTGCGCTGGTAGTTCGTTTCAGTAGTTCGTCTCAACGGGAGGAAAGTTCGTGGGGAAAGTCGCGTTCGTATTTCCCGGTCAGGGAAGCCAATCTGTGGGCATGGGGAAAGAGCTCTTTGAGCGATTCCCTGAGGCACGCGCGGTGTTCGAAGCGGCAGATGCGGCTTTGGGCGAGTCACTTTCGCGCAAGTGTTTCGAGGGCCCCGAAGACGCGCTCAAGCTGACAGCCAACACGCAGCCGGCGATTCTCACGGTGTCCATCGCTGCGCACGCAGTGCTGAAAGCACGCGTGCCTCGACCGGCCTTCGTTGCCGGGCATTCGTTGGGCGAGTACTCGGCGCTTGTCGCGGCCCAGTCGCTTTCTCTGGCTGACGCCGTCCGTGCCGTGCGCGCCCGGGGAACCTTCATGCAAGAGGCCGTGCCCGAGGGCACTGGGGCCATGGCGGCGGTGTTGGGCTTGGCACCGGAACGTGTTCGCGCCGTGTGCGAGGCGGCCGCGCAAGGGCAGGTGCTCTCGCCGGCGAACTACAACTCGCCCGAGCAAACCGTCATTGCGGGCGACGCCGGCGCTGTCGAACGTGCGCTTCCTCTTCTGAAAGAGGCTGGCGCCAAGCGCGTTGTGCCCCTGCCCGTGTCGGCCCCCTTCCATTGCGCATTGATGCAGCCGGTGAAGGCGCGACTGGAAGCCGTGCTGTCCGCGGTGCGCGTGAGCGCGCCACAAATTCCCGTCGTGACGAACGTCGAAGCCAAGCCGAATGCTGAGGCAGCACGCGTTGTGCCGCTTCTGGTGGAACAGGTGACACACCCGGTGCGTTGGATTGAGTGCATCGAGGCGCTCGCACGAGAGGGCGTGTCGTGTGTGGTTGAAGTCGGCCCCGGAAAAGTGCTTTCCGGTTTGGTGAAGCGAATCTCCAAAGAGATGGAAACGTTCAACGTCGAAGACGGAGCCAGCCTCGACAAAGCGGTCGCCGCCCTGGCGGCCAAGTAAGTTCGGCCTGGCGGCCCAAGTCGGCAAGGAGGACAACGTGGAATTCAGCGGGAAAGTGGCGTTGGTCACGGGTGGGTCACGCGGAATTGGACGCGCTTGTGCCGTTGCGCTGGGCGAAAAGGGCGCAACCGTTGTGCTGACCTACGTCGGCAATGAAGCCGCTGCGGCCGAGGCGGTGGGTAAAGTCCAAGCCGTCGGTGGCAAGGCTTTTGCTGCGCGCCTGGACGTGGCGGACTCGATCGCCTGCGCCGCGTTGGTCGACCAAGTCGTCAAGGACCACGGGCGTCTCGACGTTCTGGTGAACAACGCTGGCATTGCGTTGGATGGGCTCGCCCTTCGGGTCAAAGACGATGACTGGGACAAGCAGATGGCGACCAACCTGCGCGGGGCGTTCGCGCTGTGTCGCGCCGCGGCCCGACCGATGATGAAGCAGCGTGTTGGGGCCATCATCAACCTCACATCGGTGGTGGGGGAGATGGGGAACACCGGGCAGGTGGCCTACTCGGCCAGCAAGGCGGGCCTGATTGGGATGACCAAGTCGCTGGCGCGCGAGCTGGCTTCTCGCAACATTCGGGTCAATGCCGTGAGTCCAGGCTTCATCGACACCGAAATGGTGGCCCACCTTTCGGCCGAATTGCGAGCCAAGATGGCCGAAACCATTCCCCTGGGACGGCTTGGCAGTGCAGAAGAAGTGGCGCGCAGTGTTCGCTTTTTGGCGAGTGATGACGCCACTTACGTGACAGGTGAGGTGCTACGGGTCAACGGCGGCATGTACATGTAAGTTTCTCAGGTTGGCGCGCGCCGCTGCCTAGGTTATATGGCGCGCCGGTCCAAACGGGCGCATTGCCCAACCACGTCATTTCCGGAGGATATTCAGTGGCGACGTCATCAATCGAGGCCAAGGTCAAGTCCATCATTGCCGACCAGCTCGGAGTCGGGGAGGACGAGATCAAGACGGAGTCCTCCTTCATCGAGGATCTGGGAGCCGACAGTCTCGACATCGTCGAGCTGGTCATGGCGATGGAAGAAGAGTTTGAAGTGGAAATCCCTGACGAAGAGGCCGAAAACATCAAAACGGTCGGGGACGCGGTCAACTACGTCAACACCCACAAGAAGTAGCCTCTCGA
Source organism: Myxococcaceae bacterium (assembly GCA_046155985.1). Taxonomy (GTDB): domain Bacteria; phylum Myxococcota; class Myxococcia; order Myxococcales; family Myxococcaceae; genus JBJXGM01. The sequence goes on from JBJXGM010000110.1 coordinate 14,985, forward strand.
AGGCCGCCTCGGGGGGCTGCGTGGGTTGTCCCCCACAGCGAGGTTACTCGTGTCTGAGCGTCGCGTTGTTGTGACCGGTACCGGGCTGATTTCGGCCCTGGGCACCGGCGTCGAAAAGAACTGGAAAGCGCTCTTGGCCGGCACGCCGGGCGTCGGGCGCATTACCAAATTCGATCCGGCGTTGACTGAGGTCAAAATCGCCGGCGAGGTCCGCGACTTCAACGCCGAAGCGTTCATCGACAGGAAAGAGGTCCGCCGCATGGACCTCTTCACTCAGTACGCGCTCGCCGCGGCCGAAATGGCTGTCAAAGAGAGCGGCCTGCCGATCGGAAGTGCCGGTGGGGGCGATGGCGGCGCTGCGGGTCGTGCCTATGCCCCTGAGCGCGTGGGTGCCTTTGTCGGGTCCGGCATTGGCGGTCTCGGTTCGTTGGAAGAACAGCACAAACGGGGGCTCGAGAAGGGCTTCGACCGCTTGTCGCCGTTTTTCATTATCCAGATGATTATCAACATGGCGGCGGGGCAGGTCAGTCTCAAATACAACTGCAAAGGCGCGAACTTCTCGCCGGTGTCCGCCTGTGCCACCAGCGGTCACGCGATTGGTGAAGCGTTTCGTTACATTCGCGCCGGCGACCTCGACGCCTGTATCGCGGGCGGTTCCGAAGCTGCGATTACGCCACTGAGCATTGGTGGTTTCGGCGTCATGAAGGCCTTGTCGAGCAACAACGACAACCCGCAGGGCGCCTCCAGGCCCTTTGACAAAGACCGCGACGGTTTCGTCATGGGCGAAGGCGCCGGCATCGTTGTGCTTGAAGAGTACGAGCACGCCAAGCGTCGCGGCGCCAACATTCTGTGCGAGCTCGCTGGCTATGGGGCGAACTCTGATGCGTTTCACGCCACCAACCAGCCGCCCGAAGGCGAGGGCGCGCAACGCTGCATGCGCCTCGCGCTGGCCTCGGCAAAGATGAACCCCGAAGAGGTCGGCTACCTCAACGCGCACGGCACATCGACGCCCGTCAACGATTCAAACGAAACCAAAGCCATCAAAGGCGTGTTCGGCGCGCACGCGCGCAAAGTGGCGATTAGCTCCACCAAGTCGATGACGGGGCACATGCTGGGCGCGGCCGGTGGCTGCGAAGCGGTGATTTCCGTACTGGCGCTGACGCGAGGCGTGTTGCCGCCCACCATCAACCTGGACAATCCCGACCCCGAGTGCGACTTGGACTATGTGCCGCACAAGGCGCGCGAGGTTCGCGTCGACGGTGTGCTGAGCAATTCTTTCGGCTTCGGCGGCACCAACGCGGTGCTGGTATTTCGCCGGGCGCGGTAGGGCACATGGAAAACACCGCGCCACTTTCAGTCGTCGACCCTGACATCGCGCGCGTCATTGTTGATGAAACCCGGCGCCAAGAAGAGGGCTTAGAGCTCATTGCCTCTGAAAATTTCGTCAGCCCGGCGGTACTTGAAGCGGCGGGCAGCGTGCTGACGAACAAGTACGCCGAAGGCTACCCGGGCAAACGCTACTACGGCGGCTGCGAAGTCGTGGACGTGGCGGAGACGCTGGCCATCGACCGTGCCAAAGCGTTGTTCGGCGCCCAATACGCGAACGTCCAGCCCCATTCGGGAAGCGGGGCCAACATGGGCGCGTACATGGCGGTCCTGAAAGTCGGCGACACGATTCTGTCGCTCGACTTGAACTCGGGCGGTCATTTGACGCACGGCATGTCGCTGAATTTTTCGGGGCGCCTGTACAAGATTGTTCACTATGGGCTGTCGCCGAAGACCGAGCGGATTGACTACGACCAAGTGCGTGCGCTCGCGCTGGAACACAAGCCTCGAATGATTGTCGTCGGCGCGTCCGCCTATTCGCGCATCATTGATTTTGCGCTGTTCCGGGAAATCGCCGACGCGGTCGGCGCCCTGATGTTGGTCGACATGGCGCACATCGCGGGACTCGTTGCCGCTGGAGAGCATCCTTCGCCCGTGGCGCTGGCAGACATCACCACCACCACCACGCACAAGACGTTGCGTGGGCCGCGTGGCGGACTGATTTTGGCCAAGGAGGCTTACGCCAAGTCGCTCAACAGTTTGGTGTTTCCCGGCATCCAGGGCGGGCCTCTGATGCACATCATTGCCGCGAAAGCCGTGGCGTTCCGTGAGGCGCTGACACCGGAATTTAAGACTTATCAGCAACAGATTGTTCGAAACGCAAAAGCGCTTGCAGAAGCGCTCGTGCGCGCTGGCCTACGGCTGGTTTCGGGCGGGACGGACAATCACTTGATGCTGGTGGACCTGCGGCCCAAGAAGCTCACCGGCAAAGTGGCGGAAGAAACGCTGGGCCATGCGGCCATCACGGTGAACAAGAACATGATTCCCTTCGACCCTGAAAAGCCGATGGTGACGTCGGGCGTTCGGATTGGGACGCCCGCGTTGACCACGCGCGGGATGCGCGAGGTCGACATGGCCACGGTGGGTGCGTTCATCGGGCGCGCGCTGGATGCGAGCGACGATGCGGCAAAGTTATCGCGGATTCGAGACGAAGTGCGCGAATTCACCCGCAGCTTTCCATTGTATGCGTCCCGTTTGAAGGCGAAGTAGCGGCCCCATGAAGTGCCCCTTCTGCCAGGCGCCCGAAAACAAAGTCTTGGACTCCCGAGAGAGCCAAGAAGGCGTGGTGACGCGCCGTCGTCGCGAGTGCTTGTCGTGTTCGCAGCGCTTCACGACCTACGAGCGTGTGGAAGAGCTGACGCCGTTGGTGGTGAAGAAAGACGGCCGGCGCGAAGCGTTCGACCGCGAGAAGCTGCTTGCGGGCTTGAAGAAGGCTTGCGAAAAGCGTCCTGTTTCCGTCGACCAACTTGAAGACGTCGTGACACAGGTTGAGCGTCGCCTGCAGCAGTCAGGCGAGCGTGAAGTGTCCGCGAGCGCGGTCGGAAAACACTTGATGGAACTGCTTCGCGGCCTAGATGAGGTCGCGTACGTGCGTTTTGCTTCGGTGTACCGGTCGTTTCGCGACATCAGCGAGTTCATGACAGAGCTGCAAGAATTGCTCGCCCACGCCGCGCCGCCCTCGAAAGAGAAGAAGCCGAAGGGGTAGGACACATGCTCCGCAGCCAAGCGCCGGCTTCGAATTGCTAAGCGGCTCGCTCAAGCGGCGTCCACCCCGAGAAGAAGCACGCGTCGTCGACGCCGTTGCAGTCGAAGCCAGGTCGCAGCGCAAACCCAGATGTCTCGCCCACGATTCAGCAGGTGTGTCTCATTTCCGTCTGCGGATGAATGTCAGCCACGCATGCTAGACATGCCGCATGACAACATTGGCGGCGGCGGTGCGGTGGAATGAGACGTTGGCTTCGCTGTGGGCGGAGGAGATGAAGGCATGCGGAGCTTTCTTGTCTGCCTTGCGTGAGTTTGATGAGAAGGAGGCTTGGAAGCCGTTGGGGTACAGCGGCCTCTTTCGCTACCTGACGTGCGCCTTGGGCATGTCGGAGGCTGTGGCGTACCGGCGGCTTCAGGCGGTGAGGCTTTCGAAATGGTGTCCGGAAGTCGTGTCCGCCATCGTGGATGGAAGACTTTGCTTCAGCGTCTTGAGCGAAGTGTCCAAGGTGGCGACCCCTAACAATTGGAAAGAAGTGCTGCCTCGGTTTTTCGGGGCGTCGAAGAAGCAGGCCTTGGCGCTTGCGGCCGGGCTGCTGCCGGCCGACGCCGCAGCGATGAGAGACGTCATTGTGCCCATGCCGCTACTCTCGCTGGGGGAAGTGCGTGAGGTTGGAAAAGTGCAACAGGGAGAAAGTGCAGGGCTGGTGAAGACAAGTAGCAGAGACGCATCAACTGCAGACGCCCCAGTGTCAGCGCCGGAGGGCGAGCTGAAGAACGCCGACGCAGTCCAGGTTGGCGCCTGCGCTGATGTCATCCCCCAAGCGCTGGCCGAGGTGCGCGCTACCCCCATGCACCGCATCCACTTCACCGCCTCCGAGACTTTTGTGCGGAAGCTACAGAAGGCCAAGGACGCAGTTGCCCACCGCGTAGACGCGAGCCGACTGGAGGCTGTGCTCGAACAAGCGCTGGAAGCTTTGTTGGAGAAAGAAGCCAAGCGACCCAAAGCCGGTATTTCGCAGGCAGCCCGGCGCGAAGTGCAAGCCAGAGACGAAGGCCAATGTCAGTGGCCGCTACTCCAAGGCGGCGTCTGCGGCGAAAAGCAGTTTCTGCAAGTCGACCACATCCTGCCGCGGGCGCGCGGTGGGGACGCCAACGCGGACAATCTGAGGTTGCTTTGTGCGCGGTACAACCGCGAGGCGGCACAGCGTGTCTTCAGCGAGGGGTGGATGGAGAAGTTTGGTTCGGCGTGAAGCGCAGCCCGTGTTGGCCTGCGCGTCACCGGAGTCGAAGTAGGGGGGAGTTAGACACGTGCGAGGAGTCGTCTTGGGTGGCTGGCCGCAGTGCGCTCACGGTCTGGCCACCGCGCAGGCGTCTTGATTTCCGCCTTCAGTTCGGCGCAAGTGCTGCTAAGGGCCCTGGTCGAAATAGCCTATGCATCCTGAGCGCCGATCCATCCCGCCTGGCTTTGTTGCTCGTCGGTCACATGCCGACGGGCATGCTCCCTCCTCCCGTCTCGCCATGCGGGCGCCTCGGCACTCATCCTTGCTCACGCTATTTCGACCAGGGCCCTAAGCGCACAGACAACCCATGGCGTTCTCCGTCTCATCCATCAAGTTCATGAAGCTGGCGCTGCTTGAGGCGCAAAAGGGCCTGGGGCGTACGGCGCCGAACCCTGTGGTGGGCGCGGTGGTCGTGCGTGGGGGCAAGGTGGTGGGGCGGGGGCATCACCGGCAGGCCGGCAGCGCGCATGCAGAGGTGCTCGCGCTGAAAGCGGCCGGGCGAGCGGCGCTTGGGGCGGACCTCTACACGACACTGGAACCCTGCAGTCACTTTGGGCGAACGCCGCCGTGTTCTGAAGCGATTCTGCGAGCGGGCATCCGGCGCGTGTTTGTCGCGTCGCGCGATCCCAATCCTTTGGTCAATGGCAAGGGCCTTCGGCGGCTTCGGCAAGCGGGTGTCCAGGTGGTGACGGGTTTGCTGGAGGCTCAGGCGGACGCGCTCAATCGACCCTTCTTCAAATGCCTGGCCACAGGGCTTCCTTGGGTCGTTTTGAAAGCGGCGGCAACGCTCGATGGCAAGGTGGCGACGTCGTCGGGCGAGTCCAAGTGGATTACCGGAGCCAAGGCGCGCCAGGCGGCGCACCGGCTGCGCAATGAGATGGACGCTGTGTTGGTGGGTTCGGGCACGGTGCTCGCCGACAACCCCCGCCTCACCGTTCGGTTGGCGAAGGGCCGAGGGCGCAACCCTTTGCGCATCGTCTTGGACTCGAGGTTGCGGCTGCCGTTGTCGCGACACCTTTTCGGTTCGGCGAGCGAGGGCAAGACGGTCGTTGTGACGCTTTCAGGGGCGTCCAAGGCGAAAACTCAGGCGCTCGAGAAGCGCGGCGTCGAAGTGTGGAGGGTGCCTGGCAAGAGGGGCCAGCTCAACCTCCGTTGGGTGCTCAAGCGTGCAGCCCAGGCGGGCATTCGGTCGGTGCTCGTGGAAGGCGGGCCCACGGTTCACGCGGCTTTCTTGCGCGCGAGGCTCGCCGACGAACTCATTCTTTTCGTTGCTCCTAAGGTGCTGGGTGGCAAGGCTTTGGGGTGGAGCGGCAATCTCAGCGTGCCCAGGCTCAAAGACGCGGTCGCTGTCGGTCAGGTTCAAGTCGAGCCGTGCGGCGAAGACACCGTGGTGCGAGGGCTTTTCGCTTCACGTTTCCCTTAGCAGGGGGGCGCGTTATATGCCCCACGCGGATGTTTACCGGCTTGGTACAAGACCTTGGGACAGTCGTTGGCGTGAGCCCTGGGCCCACGTTGGATTTGTGGATCCAAACCCAGTTGCCCACGCGCGAATTTCGCCAAGGCGAATCGATTGCGGTTCACGGGCCGTGTTTGACAGTCGTTGAAATTTCGAGCGACCGGTTTCGCGTCCAGCTTGGGCCCGAGACGCTTCGCTGCACCACGCTGGGTTCGCTCAAGGTGGGCGCGCAAGTTCACTTGGAACGCGCGCTTTCGCTTTCGGACAGGCTCGGTGGGCACTTTGTGCTTGGACATGTGGATGCCATGGCCAAAGTGCGTGTCTCTCAAGCCGATGGCGCTGCCTGGCGGTTGGATGTCGAGCTGCCGCAGGCGCTCTCGCCGCTGTTCATTGAGAAAGGCTCCGTGGCACTCGATGGTGTCAGCCTCACGGTCAATTCGCTGGCCCGCGACACGTTCAGCGTGACGCTCATTCCCGAAACCCTGACGCGCACGACACTCGGCCGAACGAAAGTGGGCGATACACTGAATATAGAGACGGACGTGTTGGGCAAGTACGTGCTGCGGCAGTCGCAACAGCGCCCGGTGTCTACGCTGACCATCGACAGCGTTCTCGCCAAGGGCTTTGCATGAGCGCACGTTCCCACGACCCCGTGAAACTTGTGGAGCGGGCGCTGCGCGACATTCGGCGGGGCCGGATGGTCGTCCTCACCGACGACGAAACGCGCGAAAACGAAGGTGACCTCGTCATGGCCGCCGAAAAGGTGACGCCCAAAGCCATCAACTTTATGGCGACCCACGCCCGTGGGTTGATTTGCCTGTCCATGAGCGAAGAGCGCATCCGCCAACTCGCGCTCCCGATGATGGTGCACGAAAACACCTCGTCGTTTGAAACCGCTTTCACCGTCTCTATCGAAGCGGCCCGCGGCGTCAGTACAGGCATCTCTGCCGCTGACCGCGCGCACACCATTCGTACCGCCGTCGCCCCCAACGCCAAGCCGACCGACTTGGTTCGTCCTGGACACGTTTTCCCGCTGCGCGCTCGCGCGGGTGGGGTTTTGGTGCGAACGGGGCAGACAGAGGGTTCGGTCGACCTCGCGCGCCTCGCCGGACTGTTCCCCGCCGGCGTCATCTGCGAAGTCATGAACGCCGATGGGACCATGGCGCGCCAGAACGAACTCGCGCGCTTTGCCAGGCGTCATCGGCTGACACTGCTCTCGGTGGCGGACATCATTCGATACCGCCTGCAGCGCGAACCGCTGGTGCGGCGCGTCCATTCAGGCGTGCTTCGGCGCGCGGGGGGGGCGGAGTTTGTGATGCACACCTACGCGTCCGATGCAGACCCGGTGGGCCATTTGGCGCTGGTGCGTGGACAGATTCGCGCGCGCGAGTCTGTGCTGACGCGCGTACATCGGGCCTGCCTTGTGGGCGACGTTTTTTCGAGCGCCGGGTGTCATTGCGGCGAGCAACTCGAGCGTGCGCTGGACCTCATCGATAAAGCGGGCGGCGGCGTTGTCGTCTATTTGCGGCGGGAGCCCGAAGCCGGCGCTCTGCCTGGCTGCACCCATGACGCCCAAAAACGCGTGTCCGGCCGAAAAAGCCCCGACCCGTCCCGTCTGCGAGAGTTTGGGGTAGGGGCGCAAATTCTAAGGGATTTGGGTCTGCGAAAGCTGCGGCTTCTCACGGATAACCCCAAGCGCATCGTGGGTTTGGAGAGCTATCAGCTGCAGGTTGTTGCACAGGTCCCGCTGACGGCGGGCAGGCGGTCGGCGGCAAGCAGGCGCGGTGGGCGTCTCTGAGGTAGAAGGACGCCATGCCGCGTTTTGTCGAAGGCAATTTGGTCCATCCGCACGGGCGCTTTGCGTTGTGCGTGTCGCGTTTCAACGGATTCATCACCGAGGAACTCTTGCGGGGTGCCGTCGACTCGCTCTTGCGCCACGGCGTCTCGGACAGTGACCTCGACGTTTTTCGTGTTCCTGGAACATTTGAGCTGCCAGCCGTTGTTCGTCGTGTTGCCGAGACTGGGCATCACGCAGGCATTGTCACTCTGGGATGCGTCATTCGAGGTGGGACACCGCATTTCGAATACGTCGCTGGCGAAGTCACCAAGGGCATCGGACAGCTGGCGCTGACCTCCAAATGTGCCATCACCTTCGGCGTGTTGACGTGCGACACGGTGGAGCAAGCCATCGACCGCGCAGGGGTAAAAGCAGGCAACAAAGGCGCCGACGCCGCGCTGGCGTGTCTGGAGATGGTTAACCTCTATTCGCGAATGAACGCGGGAAAGCAGTCGTAGGTGCTCCGCCCACGTCGCAGTGATCACGGCGAGAGGGCAGAGACCGACGCGAGGAGCGCGCACGAGAAGTGCGCAGCGCAGGCGTGCCCTTCGCTACGTCGAGCAGCGCAAGCGACGAGTCCGCGCTCCGCAGCGAGAGGATCGGCCCTCGCAGCAATCACTGCGACGTGGGCGGAGCACTAAGTTGGGGGCGAGGACGCTGGGGCGTGAGCGGGCCCTTCAGGCGCTCTACCAGTTGGAAGTCACGCCGGGCGAGGTGCCTGTGGCCGTGGATGGCGCTTTCTCCTCAGAGGATGAGCGCGTCGACCCGGATGCACGACGCTTCGCGCTCGACTTGGCAGAGGGCGTTCGCCAGCATCTCACCGACATCGATAAGCTTATCGAAGCCCACAGCACAAACTGGCGCCTCGACCGCATGGCACGCGTCGACCGCAGCGTGCTCCGGCTGGCGACATACGAGTTGATGTTTCGGCCCGACATTCCACGGAAGGTGACGCTGAATGAAGCCGTGGAACTCGGAAAGCGCTTTGGCGCTGAGGACTCGAGTGCTTTCATCAACGGGCTTCTCGACAAGATTGCCGCCCAGCTCAACAAACCGTGAACACGCTCCCGCTGGCTTTGGAAACGCTCGACAAGCACCTTGGCGCCGATGCGCTGTTGCTGTTCATCGGTGAAGACGAGCGGCCGCTCCAGGGTTTGTCCGGCATGGTGGATTGGCGAATGTGCGGTCGCCTGTCGCGGCTCCTTCAAGAAAACTTCTTTCAAGGAAGCGCCGGCGAAACGCTGTTGCTTCCCAGCATGGGCCGCATCGACGCGCCGCGTATTTTCGTGATGGGTGTGGGGCCGCTTGCATCGCTGACTTCGCCGGGGGTGGAACACCTGTTGGCGCGTGGCGTCGAAGTGCTTCAGAAGGCCAAAATCTCTTCTGTTGCGCTTGAGCCGCCCGGCGCACCTACATTGGACGACCTGTCCCGATTCTCGCTGCTCGAAAAAATTTTCGCGCAGCGGTTCTCACCGGGCAAGACATTGGCGTTCGTAGAGCCTCGTCCCGAACGGCGTGCCAGTGGGGCTCGACCCAGCGGCCCGGTTTAGGAGTAACATCCCTGTACCGGCTCTCGACTGGATTGGGGGGACGATGGCCTACCGGGTGCTGCTCTTAGAGGACGACGCGCACGCACGAGAGCAGTTGGCAGCTCGTCTTTTAGCGCGCGTTGACGTCGAGCTCGTTTCGCTCGGCAGTGGGTTTGAAGCTTTGCGTCTGCTGCCGAGGCAGCGCTTCGACTTGGTGCTCGCCGATGTCGATGTTCCAGATATCGACGGGCTTGAACTCATCAACTTCATCAAAAAAAGCCCGCGCTACAAAGGCACGCCGCTGCTGATGCTGTGCAGTGGTGCCGACACCGGCCGTGCCGAACGCGGCCTCGCACTGGGTGCCACCGAGAACTTGGAGCGGATGGCAGTGGACGAGATTGTCTCGCGGGTCGAATTCCATCTCCAAGGACGCACGCCGCGGCCCATCGAAGATTCATCTGGCGAACGACGTATTCCTGTGCCTGACGAGACTCTTGTCGAAGCCGCTGTCATGCTGGCTGATCGGGCGTCGTAGCGGTTAGCGCCCGATGGCGCGCCTAGTCCCCTGGAAACGAAATCTGTAGCAAAAACGCCGTCAGCGTGATCTCTGGCGTTGATGACCAAAAAGACTGGGCGACCCCTGGCCGAGATTGTCATCACCGATGCAGAGCGCGAAGAGCTGTC
>JBJXGM010000155.1:0-4159 GCA_046155985.1 Myxococcaceae bacterium
TCGAATTCCGTCACTTGATGCCTGGCTCTGAGCCGGCCCACGTCCAAATCGTGAACAACACCTTCGACCAAACGATTTCGGGCTTCATCAACATTGGCAGCATTGACATGCCCACAGCAGCTGGACATCTCATGTGGAACAACATCTTCACGCGAGTGTCGGGGCTCGTGTGGAACTTCGTCGATTCCTCCATCAACTTTGCAGACCTCAATAGCCCGTCGGTCATCAGCATCGAGCACAATCGCTACTTCCAGCACGCCGCGACCTTCTCGCGGTCAGGCAGCGGCAGCGTTGCGACCTTTGCGGACTGGCTTGCAGCCGTCCCCGCCCAGGAGCGGGCCGCGCCCGCGTCGAGAACGGGGGACCCGGGCTTCGCCGATTTGATGGGGCACGACTACCACTTGACTGCTGCCTCGGACGCCCGCTTAGGGGGAGTCGACGTCCTCAATCTGCGAGGTCAGGGCTCGTCAACCATCATTCCGGTCGGTGCCTATATCACCGGCAGTGAGACCGTCGGCGTGCGAGTGGGGATCAGTTCATCGAGGCCGGCAGCGCCTACCAATCTGCGCCGGCGGTGAGTCAAAGCGCGCGAAAAACGGGTTCAGGCGGGTCAACACCGCCGTGGGTCATGGGCGGGGCGGCGAATAGAACTCAAGCGAGCTCGCGGCGTTCCAAGCGCCGTGCCACTCACCTGTCACTCGGCGTATGTCAGCGTTGCGCCTGTTTTGACATCAAAAAGCATACTGGATACGATTTTTTGTATGCGCACCACTCTCAACTTGCCTGATGGTCTTCTTGAGGAAGCTGTGAGACAACTCAGGTTTCGTTCGAAGACAGACGCGGTCATTCTGTCTCTTCAAGACATGATTCGAAGAAAGCGGATTGAAGACCTCAAGAGCCTTTTCGGGAATATCGATCTGCAAATCGATATCGACGCTTCTCGGCGACGACCCAAGCCTGCAAAGAAGGAAGCGTCCATTGGGCGGCACAAGGCCCGTCGCACCAGGAAGACTCGGTGATTTTTCCGGACACCTCCGTATGGGTCGCCGCTTTTCGAAGGCGTGACTCGACGGAGGCCATGCGGCTTGCGACGCTCATGGACGAGAGCCACGTGGCGCTTTCAACTCCTGTACGCGTTGAGATTCTTTCGGGTTGTTCTTCGCGTGAACTGCCGCGGATGCAGCGACTGCTCTCTTCGTTTCCGCTCTTCGCTCCGTCTCAGGATACGTGGGGTCTGTTGGAGCGCTGGCTCTCGAAAACAACGGCCGCAGGTGAACGATTTGGTTTGGTTGATCTGTTGATCGCGGCAATCGCAGCTGAACGTGGAGGCCTCGTTTGGTCTTTGGACTCTGCCTTCGCGCGCCTTGCCAAACTTCGGCTTGTGAAGCCGTATCGCTTCTAGACGCGCGCGTTCTGGGTATTGAACGCCCGATCGGCCTTGCCCCCACCACGTCACTTCTTGACGACATCCCGCACTCTGCCTGGGAAAAGTGCGGGCGGAGCGGTCAACAGCTGAGTTCCATGAGAGTTGGAGGACTTCCCATCGAGACGCTGGCGGCGATTGCCGTGCCCGATTGGACTTGAAGTTGACCACCCAATTTGAACGAAGTTGACCACCCGTTTTGCAGAAGGTTGACCAGGCGTTTTGAGCGAAGTTGACCACCCATTTGGCGGCGGTCCTGCGGTCCATGCCAGCGCGGGCGGCCGCCAAGCCCACCTTGCCGTGCTTGTTCAACTCCTCCATCAGCTTCCTCACTTGTGCGTCCGTCACGGCCACCCAGGACCTCCAGGTCAAGGGCGGCTTCTTGCGACGGCGTCACTCAGAATGGGGAAAAGTAATTGTCGTTACTGGGGAGAAATCATTGTCGCCGGGCAATACCCTCTCCAATTTGGCGGGCTTCCTGCTGTGCAAAGTGAGGCGCTGGATTGGCGCGAGGGCGCTGCCTAGGCGAGTACGAGTGATGCGCCGCAACTTTGTCGCTTTTCGTGGCGACAATCGGTTGCGTGTTGACCATAAGGTATCGGAAAATTCCTGCAGTCAAATCATGGGCAGGGAAGTCAGCATTCTTGCTCGGCAACGCTGCGGTTCTTGGCGCACTGCTGTCGACGACCGCTGTGGCACCGAGTGATGGGACGTTGGCATCCGTGGGCGCTTCAAGCGTCGGGGCGCGAGCGACGACCGGAATTCAGGAAGGTCCAGCGCAGCGTCTCCAACGGGAGCTCGTCGCCAACGAAGTGAAACGGCAACTCGACGCGCTTGGGGTGATTGATGCGCCCCAGCTCATTCGGCGCGCAGTCCCCAGTCTCGTTGAACTGAACGCGGAAGACAATTTAGGTAAGGCGCACTACGGGTCCGCGACGTATCTCGGCCAGGGATATTTTGTGACGGTGAAGCACGCCGTCACGGAGCTCAAAGAGCATGGCGAAGGCAGCGAAGCCTCGAGGCGGCAGATCACGAAGGTAACGATTCGGCACCAAGGTCGGGATTTGCCGGCCCGCGTGCTTGCGGTCGGGGACGCCGATGTCGAGGTGCACCCGGGTGACTGGGCCATCGTCCGAGTCGACGCACCCGTTGATCTGGCTCCGATGGGGGTTGACACCCACCACATCTTCGAGCTGGGCGAAGAGGTTCTGCGGCTCGGAAACGATTACAGCAAAGGCATCATCCCGACGACGGGTTACATCGGGCGGCGTCTTGCAGACGGCCTGGTCAGCGCGTTGATCGACGGTCACCCTGGCGTGTCTGGCGGAGCTGTGCTCGATAAGAAAGGGAACCTAATCGGCATTCCCATTGGCCGGATTCAGGGCGATTATCGATTTTCGTTCATTCTCCCTCTTCGGGAGGAGATGTTCCGAAAGTTGCCCCCAGAGGATTTGGCAAGGCTCAATATCCAGTAAGTGCGAGCAAAGGAATCCGGGGGACTCCGGCAGGAGCCGCCCGAACTCACCCCCACGAATCCTGCGAAACGTCACCTCTGCAGCGATTTCTCCGCCGGTTGCAACAGGCGCGCCCCAGTCGGACGGACTCTCTGACACGTAGATTTCGTAGGCGGCGATGCGTGTCCAGTCTCCGCTGGAATAGCGAAGGCCCGCGACCCAGCGAGCGCCACCGAGGCTCAGAACGATGTCCTGTGGAAACGCGACAGCCAACGTGAGTTTTGATCGCCGTCGATGAGCCAGCCGGCCTCAGCCTGATTGCTGCTGACAGAAACGACGCCCAGCTGCCCTTGAGGAATCACCGCAGCGAGGGCGCGGGAGTCGCTTGCGGCGACCCATCCGTCGCATGCGAGAAGAGGTCCGAATGCCAAGAAAATCGAAACGAAGGGAAAGCGTTTCAGTCTGATGGGAATCATCGTCCGCAGAGGAATTGCAAGGCGTGCGCCGCAACGCTGTGTGCGCTAAGCCAACGAAGTTAAAGTGACGCGCCGGCTGTGAATGGGAGGCTCTGGGTGGGTGAGTCCCCCACATGTGTGAGTTGCGGAAACTCTGACCGTGCTCGTTCCGGAAATTCTGGCCGGTTGAAGAAGTAGGCCAGGACGTAGAGAGGTTGATTGCTTTTTGGTTTCTCTCCCAGCACGAGGAAATGCACTCGATGGTGAAGCGACATGAGCCACGTTTGCTGAGGAAGGCGCGACGGACGCAACGGGCCGCGTGCGTCATTACGGGCATTGCGGAACGCTCGATTCGGCGGATTGAGCACGAAGTGCCAAGTGAAGACTTCGATGGTGCAGCCGCCCGGTCGACAGCGGGTGCCGGGACATCCGTCGAAGGCTGCGCCGTTTCTTTCGCGCATTGAGCGGTTTTTCGAAGAGACGCCTCAGCGTCAGACGCTTGAAATTTCTCGACGCCTTCGTGAGGACGGATACGGCGGGAGCGAGCATGGAATCGTTCTCATCGCGGTCTCGAAGGTGAAGGCCGCGGCGGAGGCTGGCAGGCTGCTGAAAAACGTCGCGAGCAGGCCGAGATGCCAGGCGCGGGAGGCCCTTTCGCCGCAGCGTGCTCTCTGTACGTGAGGACGAAAGGAGGGGCCCACAACGCCGCAGATGGGACGCGCAGCAGTTTTTCAGCAGCCTGCTAGAGCTCATCCGCCCTGCGCGCGGACTTCGCTTGCGACGCAGCTGCGCCAACGCCCGAGGCGTGCAACGGCAACACAACGTTA
>JBJXGM010000126.1:0-3030 GCA_046155985.1 Myxococcaceae bacterium
CGTTTAGCTTTCATTTTGATGTCTCTCTTCTCTGGCTTTTTCTCGTCGACGCGCTTCGCGCCTCGACGGCCAGCAGACACCAAAAAGTCTTACTTAACCAGTGGTCCGAATTTCGGGGGGAATTTCACACCGTCCTGCTCGCGCCCGGCTGCATCGGGCACAGACCGTGACGCTTCCCACGTTCCTCGATGTCGCTCCCCGTTTCGTTGCCGCGCACCTGGTCGATGCCGTGGGTTACGCGTTGACGATGTGGTCGCTCGTGTTTCTGACCATCGGCGTCTTCCGGAAATTTTGTTCGCGGCCCAACGCGTTCGTGCGCTACGTAGCCGAATCGTCCTACTGGCTGCACCTCATCCATCTGCCGGTCGTGGTCTGGCTGCAAGTGGCGGTCGCCGAGTTGCTGTTGCACTGGTCGTTGAAACTCGCATTCATCTCCACGGTGACCATCGGCCTTTCATTGCTGACCTACGACTTCTTCGTACGCTTGACTCTGATCGGCTGGGTGCTGAACGAACGGTGCCGCGAACGGGTAATGGCTCCTTGGATACTCGGCAGCGTCCGTGAACGGCGGCTGTCGCGCCGAGGGGCGTGAGCCATCGCGCTTGTGATGCCTTCTTGCGAGTGAATTATGGATGGATCGGCTTGGACTCGAAGTGCGCTTTTGACAGGGATGCAAAATCTGAGGAATGGTCAAGCCAGCAGCGCCCGGTTCAGCTAACCTGCGTCAATGATCTCGCATCTCAATGTCATCTGCGCGTCCCGCCCTGCGACGCGCAAAGACCAAGCCGAGCGCGTTGCCCGCGCCTGGCGACTCTTTCGCGCGTCGAATGACGGACGGATGGTGCCGTCTCGTTTGGCTCAAGCCGCCTGCTACGCGCCGGGCCACTTTCACCAGATATTCGCGAAGCTGACGGGTGAAACCACCGGAGCGGCGTTGCGCCGTCGCCGTTTGGACGCGGCGGCGGTTCGCCTGGCCAAGACACGGGCCAGCATCATTGACATCGCGTTTGGTGCGGGATTTGAGAGTCACGAGGGTTTTACGCGGGCTTTTCGTTCGCGGTTTAATCTCTCGCCTTCACAATTTCGCCAGTTTTTCAACTTGCCCGGTCGTTCGCCCCGAAGCGTTACCCTCGGTTTCGCTTTCGCGGATTTTTGTGAGAAGACCGGACACTAAACCGCAACTACACCCCTCTGCTCATGTCAAAAAAGACCAATAAACACCTCCCTGTCGCCGCCGTGGAATTCCGCTTCACGATTGACCCTCCTGTCGCACAGAAAAAGGCCTGGGCGGCCCTGACCGGGCAAGTCCACGCTTGGTGGCCGAAGGACTTCCGCGCCACTGGGCCGGACAGCCGCATCACGCTGGAACCGCGATTGAGCGGGCGACTGTTCGAGACATCCGACGACGGGAACGGGCTTGTCTGGTATCAAGTCATCGCGCTGGACGCTCCGCGCTCGCTGTTGCTCTCCGGAGTCATTGCCGCGCCGTTTGGTGGCCCGGCCATGTCGTTGCTGCGGCTGACCCTGCAAGAGAACGGAGCAAAGGCGACCGTGCTGGAAGTTCACGACGCGCTCTTCGGCCACATCGAAGGCTGCGATGCTGAAAGCGGATGGCGCACGGTTTTTGGTAGTCTGGCCAGCTACTTGAAGTGAGCCGGTCATGGTGAAGGCTGCGGCAAAAACCTGCCGCATCCGTCCGGGTGCTGTCCACGGCAGTCCTGCTCCTCACCAACGCAATCGCCCGCGCCGACGAATGGCCGCAGTGGATGGGACCGCAACGCGACGGCGTATGGCGCGAGGCTGGCATCGTCGAGAAGCTCCCGAACAACGGTCCCACCGTTCTCTGGCGCACCAATGTGATTTCACCGACGAACCGCCGGTGTGGGGTTACGCCGCGCATCCGCTGCTCGATGGCGACCGACTCATCTGCACCGTCGGCGGCTCGAACCGCGCGGTAGTCGCGTTCCACGAGGACATCGACAAGGAACTCTGGCGCGCGCTCGACGCCCGTGAAATCGGCTACGCGTCGCCAGTACTTCTGCATGCGATAGGACAAACTCCCGCCACGTCATCGTTGGCCCGCGGTCCGGAGCAGGCACCATGTCATGCTTCTTCAATACATTGGCGACGGTCGAATGGCTCACCTCGTGTCCGAGGTTCTTCAGCACCTCCACAATACGTCGGTATCCCGAGCCCCAGTTCTCTCGGACCAAGCGTACGACAAATTCCTCGACTGTGTCGGTGCTCCCAGCGCCCGCCGGGAGCGCCCGCTGTTTCGAGCCATCGAATTTCCGCGCTATCAGGCGACGGTGCCAGGCAAGAATCGTCTCCGGCCGGACGAGTAGCGCGACCTCTTGCAGCGCTTTCTGTCCGAGGCGTTTGCCTGCCGCAGCCAAACTCATCTGTTCCCGATCGGTCAGCCGGAGCCGCCGCTTGATCTGTTGCGCAGGACGCGATTCTCCATCACCAGATACTCGTTTCGCGCCTGGAGTTCCTCATCGATTGAGCCCGTAACGTAGGCAAGCATTCGCTTCCAGTTCATCGGGTCAAAGGGAACCTTTTCACGTTTTTGGGCCATCCTTCTCTGCCCTTGTAAACGCCTCCTGCTCCGTGCATTCGACCGTATTGACCCTACAACCGTCATACAGATACGCCTCGTCAACGTGGCACTGGAAAATCGCAAAGGCTGAAAACTAAAGGTTGACCGCGGCCAAAAAATACAAAAGCTGCCTGTGCGCCCAACCCGATCAACCGGCAGAACCGCGCACACAGCTCAACTCATGAAAACGTATCCATCGCACCGCATCAACCGAAGAAGGTTCCTTCATCGCGCCGGCGCCGGCGTGGCCCTGTTCAATATTCTTCCAGGCGGACTGGCGGCCGGCGCGGAAGCCCTTTCCCCCAACGCGAAACTTAATGTGGCCGGGATCGGCATCGGCAGCCGGGGCGGGGCTGTTGTCGGCGAGGTGGCGGGATTGGGCCACAACATCGTGGCGGTGTGCGATGTGGACGAGAAATATGCTGGCAAGG
>JBJXGM010000018.1:0-20090 GCA_046155985.1 Myxococcaceae bacterium
CGATCTATCCCGCCTGGCTTTGTTGCTCGTCGGTTACATGCCGACGGGCATGCGCCCTCCTCGCGTCGCGCCATGCGGGCACCTCGGCGCTCATCCCTGCTCACGCTATTTCGACCAGGGCCCTTACGGGCCCTGACACTGCTCTCGGTGGCTGTTTTCGCGCTCGCGACGCAGGCGCAGCCCCAGCCTGAGCGTGCGCCTGTGCTTGTTCCTGAAGCTGAACCTGCGGCTGAGTCTGCGGTCGTTCCTGTGCCCATGCCTGCGGCTGAGCCTGCGCTTGTGCCGAGGCCCGCGCCGCCGATTGAGGCGAAGCCGAATCGCGAAAGCGCAGCAGTAGCCCTCCCTGCGACCCGTCAACCGGCGCCACTTCAAGCATGCCAAGTGGGCGATGCAGAGCTCGAGTCCGCCTGGAAGGCGTTTCGACAAGACGTCGCGTCGGGGAAAAACATTGACGCCGCAAAGAGCAAGTTGCTTTCGCTCAAAGAGGAATTGGGTGCGACCGACCTCGACGCGATGGGTGCAACCGTCGCACGGGAGGCGTTGACCCGGATTCGTGCAAGCGAACTGGAGAGTGGTCTTGCGCTCGCCACCGTTGCCTCGCAGCTCGCGCCGTCTCAGCCGTATGTGCGGGTGACCTACGGCGTGGCAGAAGCGCTCAGCGAGCCCCTGGCGGTGACGCGCTATCTTCAAACCTGGTGGAAGGCATTGCGCGCACTGATTTCGGACCCACGCTACGCCGGGCCGCTTTTCGCAGACGTTGGCAGCGCGGGACTTGTCTCGTGGGTCGTCACGGCGATCGTCGTCACCGGGGTGATCTTCGCAAGGAAACTTCGGTACGCCGCCCACGACCTTCGGCACGCATTGCCCAAAGCCGTCTGGACCTGGCAGGTCGCAGGGGTCCTGGTGGGATTGGCCGCTTTGCCCCTCGTGTTTCGTTGGGGGTGGGTGCCCCTCCTCGGGGGATGGTTTCTCTTGGTGACGTTCTACCTGGCGCCGAGGGAACGTGTTCTGATCGCGACGTTGATTGCAGGCTTGGGGCTCGTGCCCATCGTCGCGGGGCGACTCGCGGCACAGACGACTTTCGCCGGAACCGCGGCTGAAGACGCCTATCTTCTCGAACGCGGCGGGTGGAGAGCGGAACGCGCTGGAGAGCGGTTGGCGGCGCGCACGATCGAGGGTGAAAACGAGTTTGTCAGGCTGTTCGTTCAGGCGCGTTTTGCGCAACGCCGTGGCCGGACCGCAGCCGCGATCGCTGGATTCAAAGAGGCTGCCCTGATTCGTGCGGGTGATGCGCGTGTGCTCACCAATCTTGGGACCGCGCTGATGGCCTCGGGGGATGTTCATGGTGGGGCCGAGCTCTACCGTGGCGCGATTGCGGCAGACTCAGAGTATGCACCCGCACATTTCAATCTTGCGCGGTACCACTATCGCCAAGCCTCGGCGCTGCTTGGGGAAACTGCGGCCGCCGAATTGGAGCAAGGTCAAAGTGCCTTGACCACGGCCCAGTCCTTGGACGCCGAGCTGTTGTCGTGGGTGGACCCACCGGCGGGAAATTTGACGGTCAATCGACATTTGCAGCCCGCGCCACTGGCCAAAGAGGTGCTGGTCGGTTTGGCGACCACGCCCGGCGTGATGGATGACGTGGAGGCACAAGTTCGGCGTTGGATGGTGGGCGACGCATCTGCCTTTTTGGGGCTTGCCTATCCCATCGCATGGGTGCTCGTTGTGCTGGCCATGGGGTGGGGCGCCAAGGCGCTCAAAACGAGCAAAGCGTGTGAACGTTGCGGACAAGCCGTGTGCCGGCGATGCGATCCACAATTGGGCGTGGGAAGTTCTCTCTGCAGCCAATGTCAGCATGCGTTCGCGCGAAAGGGCGTGAGCGATCCGGCGGAAAAGCTGCGCAAGCAGCTCGAGGTTCGGCGTTTTCAGGCCCGGGATATGCGGGTGTCCTACGGAATGGGATTGCTCGCCGCCGGCGCCGGACATGTTTTTTCGGGAATGGTCTGGCGCGGGGCGTTGTTCGTGTTCTTCTTTGTGGCCGCAGCCTTTTTCGCCTTGTTTCGCGAGGGGGTTGTCCGCACCCCGTACACGATGGCCCCTACTTGGCTGCGGGCGGCGCCGTTTTTGATTGCTGTGACCCTGTTTTACATTCTTTCATTGCGCAGCTTGTACCGTCGCCTCCGTCCGTAAGGCACCCCCAATGGCTCTCAAGGGAACGCTTAAAGATTTTGGGATAGCCGATATTCTTCAACTGATCGGCCAGCAACAAAAGACCGGAACGCTGATGTTGCGTTCAAAAGACCAGGAAGTTCGAATCATGTTTCACAACGGCGGAATTGTTGGCACAGAAAGTGCCACCCGAAAAAAGAAGGAACTCATCGGGCACATGCTCGTCGACGCAGAACTCATCACCCAAAGACAGCTGGACGATGCCTTGGACACGCAGAAACGCACGCTGAAGCGGCTCGGCGACGTCATCGTGGCAACAGGGCTGCTCACCCAAGAACGGTTTGGGCAGATCGTGCAGCTGCAGGCGAGCGAAACCCTCTACAAGCTCTTTCACTGGAAGACGGGCACGTACGCTTTTGAACAGGGCGAAGTGGAAGACGGGCCACTTTCTGCCAAGCCACTGCGCGCGGAAGCGGTGCTGATGGAAGGCTTCCGGATGATGGATGAATGGCCGTTCATCCAAAAGCAAATCAGCCGATATGATCTGACATTTGAGAAGGTCAAGCCACTCCCCCCGCCGGTGGCGGCGCCGCCGAAGACCGTCGACGATGAACTCGACGACGTGTTCTCGGAGGAGAAAAAGAGCGAGCACAAAGGTGACTTCGCCTCGCTCGGCGAAAGCGAGCGTCGTCTGTATGGGCTCGTGGGACCCCATCGCAACGTTCGAAAGTTGATCGCGCTCTCGACGTTGGGGGAATTCGAGACCTGCAAAGGTTTGTGCAAGTTGCTCAACCTGGGCTACCTGGCGGCGCGGCAGTTTGAAGGCGTACGTGGCAAAGTGGGGGGCGACGGTCGGGGTGTTCGAGAGCGTGTTCTGAGCATCAGCGCGTGGACGCTGGGCGTGGGTACCGTGGTGACCGCGCTGACGTTGGTCGTCATGAGCGTACGGGTCAACGCGCTGGACTGGTTCAAAGGGGCAGACACGCGCTTCGCCGACCCCGCGCTTCAACGTTATCTGTCGTTGGCCCAGCAAACCCGCATTGCGGCTGCGATTGAGATGTACCAGCTCGACCGGGGGCAATTGCCTCGCTCGCTTGAGGGTCTGGTGTCCGCTGGCCTTTTGTCTCCAACGGATGTGCGCTATCCGTGGCGCGAGACGTATTACTATCGTCCTGGCGAGGGAGGACACTTTGTTCTCCTTCCACCGTTCCGGTAGCGGAGGTGTTCAATGACCTGGCGGCGCTTAGGCCTTTTGGGTCTGGCAGGGTGGGTGTCGCTGGCCGCTTCTTTCGTCGTCTCTCCGGGCCTGGCGCGACAGCAGATTCCCCCGCTGAGTGTCTTGGATGTTGGCAAGCCTTACGTTGCGCCCGGGGGATCGGCCGTTCGGGCGAGTCGCGATTACCAAGTCTACGATGAATCGGCCACGGCCCAGCGGCGCGAAGAGGCTCGCAGCCGCGTTCTACCCGTCTTTGATTTTCAGCCGCTCGTTCATGAAGAGGCCATTCGGCGCGTGCGTGAAACCGTCGCCCGGAAAAGAGTCGACGCCCCCGTTGAAGACGCTCTCGTCGCACGGCTTGAACGTGTCCACGCCAAGCCGATCGTGCGTTCGCGAGAAGAACTGCGAGAGCTGGCGCCCGAGGGACTCGTCGTTCGCAATGTTCGTGTGCCCTCGGCGGTGGAACCTCGCGTCCCACGTCCAGATTCGCCCGATGTTCAAGACGTGGAAGACGCTCGACGCGCGCTGGTCGCTTTGGCGGTGGGTGAGTTTCCAGCGGCGCTCACACAGGCAGTCGCTTCCATCGCGCAGAACGGCATTCGGCCGAACCTGACCGTCAACATTGCCGAGACGGAGGCGCGGCGTGTCGCAGCGGCCGCGGCGGTCGAGCCGGTCTACCTCTATGTTCGCAAGGGTGAGCGCGTCCTCGCGGACGGTGACGTTGTCACTGCCCAACATTTGCGCATCCTGTCGGGGATACGCGCCCAGGCGGGTGTTTGGGATCGCCTGCGATTGCAGCTCGGCGGCATGGGTCTTGTGGCCGTTCTGATTCTGGTCGCGTTCTTGTCGATTCATTCCAGGCGTTCTCCGACACGCCTGTCGTTGAAGGATGCTCTCTTCCTGTCCGTCGTTTTGCTGACCAGTCTCTTCGGGGTTCACGCCGCGACGGACCTTGCGCAGGCCGCCCACGAGGCTTTCCCGCGTGCTGCGCTGGATGTCTTGAAGATGTCTGTGCCGGTTGTTGCCGCGGCGCTCCTCGTCGCGCGGTTCCTACGGGCAAGCCACGCCCTCTTCTTCACCTGGGTGTTTGCGCCACTGGTGGGCGTTCTCAGTGGCAACAGCCTTGTGGTGGCGCTCCTCGCTTGGGCGGGTTCCTCCGTGGGTGTGCGGGCGTTGGCAAACGGGACGCAGGTGGGGGGACTCTTTCGCGCCGGCTTTTGGGCCACGCTCGCCCAGCTCGCGGTGCTGGTGTCCGCCGACCTGGCGACCGGGCGCTCGCTTTCCGGAGAGTTGTTCGCAAGGGCCGCAGGTTTGACCGTGGCGACTTTGCTCTTGGCGCCCAGCCTCGTTTGGGTGATGACGCCTTTCGTCGAACGCCTGTTCGGCTACGCGTCAGCGTCACGACTGAGGGCACTCTCGAGCCTCAATCACCCGGCCCTGAAAGAACTCATTGTTCAGGCGCCGGGGACGTACCACCACAGCATTCTCTTGGGGGGATTGGTCGAAGCGGCGGCGGAGGCGATCGGCGCAAACCCGCTGCTCGCACGGACCTGTGCCTACTACCACGACATTGGGAAGGTTCGAGACCCGCTCTATTTCGGAGAAAACCAAAAAACAGACAACCAACACGACGCGCTGTCACCGGCCCGCAGTGCCTACATCATCAAGAAGCACGTGACCGACGGGCTCGAGGTTGCGCGCCGTTACCGGTTGCCGCGTGCGGTGTGCGAAGTGATTGCGCAGCACCACGGCACGCGTCGCGTCGGCGTGTTTCACCACAAAGCCGTTCGCGAGGCCGAGGGCCGAGGTGGGCGTGAAGCCGTGTTGGAAGCAGAGTTTCGATACGCCGGGCCGCCACCCACGTTTGTGGAGAGCGCGCTCGTCATGTTGGGAGACGCTGTGGAGGCTGCCACGCGATCGCTTCAGAATCCGACGCCGGGCGATATCGACACGCTGGTGCCGCAGGTCATTCAGAGCATCGGCGCAGAGGGCCAGCTTGACGACACAGACTTGACGTTCGCGGAGCTTGAGAAAGTGAAGTTGGCATTCGTTCGCGCGCTCAGAGCGGCGGTACGAGAGGATTCTCCTGTGCCGGGGGCGAAGCCACTCGCGTTGCCCAGCCGCCCCAGCCAAAACAGCGGGTCGGCGTGAGTGCGCGCGGATCCACTGAGGTGCACGTCTGGGTCAGGACGCGCCTTCGTTTGGGTCAAACCTACGTCTCCTTTGTGCGCCGGACACTGAAGCGCCAGTTGCACAGGCTCGGGCTGCGCGGCGTCGAGGTTTCGATGTGTCTTGTGGGCGATCGCGCCATGCGAACGCTCAACCGAACATGGCGCGGCAAGGACGCTTCCACCGACGTGCTGAGTTTTCCAGCGGGCACCACACCGGTCCCGGTGGGGAAGCGTCGCCTTTTGGGAGACGTCATCGTGTCGCTGGACACCACGCGCAGACGCGCGGGCCCGCGCCGTCAGGACATCGAACGAGAGCTCACACGTTATTTGGCGCACGGTGTGCTTCATCTGCTCGGTTACGATCACCATGCGCCTGGACCCCGGCGCAGAATGGCGCGCATGGAGAAACGCCTTCTGGGCAGGACGGGCATGTTGGATTCGCGCTAAGAACCGCCCGTGCGTCTCCTGGGGCTGGCCGTTGGACTGTTGGCGCTGAATGTGTCGGCCCGTCCAGCACCCTGGGCAACCGGAGAGTCCAAGGCCGAAGACTTGGTGGCGTACCTGGTGACCTTTGGGCCAGGTCCCGACTTGGCGTCTTGGTGGGGACACACCGCGCTGGTCATCGAAGACCGTCGTCTGCACCACGCGAGGCTCTACAACTACGGCATGTTCACCTTCGATCGCGCGATGTTGGCGAAGTTCGCGATGGGGCGCCTGGAGTTCTGGGTGGGTGAAGCACCGTTCCGTTCGACGCTGGAGTTCTACGCCGACGCCAAGCGGCGGGTGTCGATTCAAGAGCTCAACCTGCTTCCCGCGGCGAGAATGGACTTGGCGCATCGGCTCGCAGAAAACGTCAAGCTGGAGAACCGGACGTATCTCTACGATCACTACGGCGACAATTGCTCCAGCCGCCCCCGAGACATGCTGGACGCCGTCATCGGGCGGCAGCTGACGTCGGCCACTGCGGGACCTGGGCAGTACACCCTTCGAGAACAGACGCGTCGCTACACGCAGGTCAACGTGTTTTGGGCTTTGCTCCTGGATTTCGCCATGAACGACCTCATTGACCGACCGATTCGGAAAAGCGCTGAAGCGTTCTTGCCCGAAGAGCTTGAGCGTCAAGTCGCCGCGCTTCAGTTTCGCGATGCTTCCGGGGCTTCAGTGCCGCTCGTTCGCGCCACAACTGTTTTTTCGGAAGGCCGGATTCCACGCGTTCCTGAGACACCGCCGAGCTACCTCACCGCGTGCTGGGCGTTGGGGAGCGGGGCAGGCCTGCTGTTGCTCTTCTTGTTGGTGTGGGCGCGTGCGGGGGAGGTTTGGCCCACCCGTCTGGCCGGGGCGTATCAAATGCTATTGGGTGTCTGCATGGGAATCGCCGGCGTCGTCCTCATGGCGTTTTGGTTGTTCACCGAGCACACGATTACCTGGCGGAACGAGAACCTTTTTCTCGTGAACCCCATTTACCTGGCGCTGATTCCCCTGGGCTTTCGATTCGCGAAAAGGGATGACCGGCGACGTCAACAGCCTGCACGGCTCTGGCTGCTCCTTGCAGGAGTGGGTGTGTTAGGCATCGCGCTCAAAGTGTTGCCACAGTTTGACCAGCGCAACGCGGAACTGGTGGCGTTGTTGTTGCCCGTTTCGGTATTCGGAGCGATGGGTGCGGCGATTTTCGCGCGCCGCAAGGCTGCGTAGGGGAGTCACATGGCGGTCGATACGATGGACGAAGTGAACGCGCTGTTGGGGCGGTTGGATGCCCTTCGGGGGCATCTTTGACCTCGAACGCAAGCGATCTCGCATCGCGCTGATCGATCGCGACTCGGCTGCGCCCGAATTTTGGAACGACCAGGTCAAAGCCCAAGGGCTGCTCAAAGAAAAGAGTCAGCTCGAGGCGACCGTCGGTGGGTTTGACCACGTGGCGGCAGCGCTGCGCGACGCCCGGGACCTGCTCACACTCGCCCGTGCTGAAGGCGATGTGGCGACCGAAAAGGATGTTGTTGCCGGCTTGGCGGACATCGAAGCGCGCGTCGCGAAGATGGAACTGGCGCGCATGTTGTCAGGCCCTAACGATCGCAACCACTGCTACGTCGAAATCAACGCGGGCGCGGGCGGGACCGAGTCCATGGACTGGGCGGCGATGCTCCTGCGCATGTTCACGCGCTACGCGGAGGCGCGAGGTTGGAAAGTCGAGATCAACGACTTCGTGGCGGGCGAAGAAGCGGGCCTCAAGAACGTTTGGATTACCGTTCAGGGTGAATACGCCTACGGCTACCTCAAAGCGGAAAACGGCGTGCATCGCTTGGTGCGCATCAGCCCCTTTGACGCGAATGCGCGACGGCAGACGTCATTTGCGTCGGTCACTGTCACGCCTCAGGTCGACGATGACATCAAGATTGAGATTCCAGAGAAAGACGTGCGCATCGACGTCTACCGCTCGTCCGGTGCGGGTGGCCAAAAAGTGAACAAGACGTCGTCTGCGGTGCGCATGACCCACCTGCCGACGGGCATCACCGTGGCGGTTCAGAACGAACGCTCACAGCACGCCAACAGGGACACCGCCTGGAAAATTCTTCGCTCGCGCCTCTTCGAATTCGAACTGAAGAAGCGGGAAGCGGCGCAGGCCGAGGTCGAGGCGAACAAGAAAGACATCGCGTTTGGATCGCAGATTCGTTCCTACGTTCTGGCACCCTACCGAATGGCGAAGGACCACCGGACAGGTTTGGAAAAGGGGAACGTTGACGCTGTGCTGGACGGCGACTTGGATGACTTCATCACGGCCCAATTGCTGGGCGTGAAAAACCCCAACCGCGCAGCTCCGGAGTAAAGCGCATCTCATCAACCCCTCGGTTGCCAGAGATGCGCTCGAGGCAAAACGCGCTATAGGAGTGATGTGTTCAAGGCACTGGGGCGTTTCACCTACGCGCGTCGGCGCGCCATACTTTGGAGCGGGGTTGCGTTTCTCCTTCTCGGCGCATGGGCGGGGCCCGGACTGTTCGCCAGGCTGAAGGCAGGCGGCTACCTCAACCCGCGTTCGGAGTCCGCGCGAGCGGCGCTCGTGCTCGAACAACAGTTTCATGGCGGCACTCAGCCATTGGTTGTGCTGTTTCGCTCCCGCACGGGCGAAACGGTCTACGCCGGGCGATTTCGTGAGGCGGCGCTGGAGGTCCTCGAGCGATTGGGGCGCATGCCGGGTGCAGGGGCGTCGCTGAACTACTTCAACACCGGGAGCCTCGACTTCGTTTCCGAAGACCGCAAAAGCACCTTCGCCGTCATGTATCTGGAGCGGAAAACGGAAGTCGCAGACCAAATTGCCGCTTTTCGCAGCGCGGCACGGAGCCCTGCGCTCGAGGTATCGGTCGGAGGTCACGCGGCCGTCGAAGCGGATGTCTTGGCGCAGGTCGCTCGCGACCTGAAGCTCGCGGAGTTCGTGACGCTTCCCCTGGTGGCGGTGCTTTTGGTGTTCATTTTCGGAAGCCTTGTCGCGGCAGTCTTGCCCTTGGCTGTGGGCGGCGTCGCGATTTTGGGCGCGTTTTTGGCTCTTCGCGCGCTGACTCACGTCAGCGACGTTTCAGTGTTCGCGGTCAACGTGTTGTCGATGCTCGGGATGGGGCTGGCGATTGACTACAGCCTTCTGGTGGTCAGCCGCTTCCGGGAAGAGCTTGTGCGTCATCGGGGCGATGTCGCCGCCGCACTGACGCGAACGATGGAGACCGCGGGGCATACCGTCCTGTTTTCAGGCCTCACCGTCATGCTCAGCCTGCTGAGTCTGCTTCTGTTTCCTCAAATGTTGTTGCGCAGCATGGGCATCGGCGGTGCGGTCGCTGTGGCGATGGCCGTCTTGGGCTCCCTGACGTTGTTGCCCGCTGCGCTGGCGGCGTTGGGTGGGCGCGTCAATGCGCTGGCTGTTCGCCGAGGCGTTCAGATGACTTCGGCGGATGAGCGAGGTTTTTGGTACCGCTTGAGTCACTGGGTGATGAAGCACCCGTTTGTCGTGCTGCTGCTCACCTTGCCTTTGCTTTTGCTCGCAGGCAGTCCGTTTCTCCACGTTCGGTTTGCGATGCCGGATGAGCGCAACTTGCCGCGTGGCATCGAAAGTCGAGCGGTGGCCGAAACACTCAAGCGGGAGTTTCAAGGCGACGCCCTGACCCCTATCGAAATCCTCGTGAAGTTCGAGGGTACCGTTTTCACCGCCCGTCACCTTGATGCGTTGTTTGACTACACGCGGTCGTTGCGGGGTCGCGAGGGCGTCACGGCGGTTGGCAGTTTGGTCAACCTGGACCCTCGCCTGGATGCGGGCGGCAAAGAAGCTTACCGACAGCTCTGGATTCCTGGCGCCGCGGGGCCAGAAATGGCCGCATTTCTCGACAGTGCAGCGACCCGCATCGCACAGGCGAAGGGGCAATTCGCTCGCGATTCCTGGGCACGAATTCGGATCGTCACCTCAGGAGATGCCCAGTCCGATGAAGCGCGCGCGTTCATCCAGGTGCTTCGAACAGATCGCGCGGGGCTGCCGGATTCTGCCCAGGTGCTTGTCGGCGGCGTGAGTGCCGAGCTGGTCGATTTGCTCGCGGACATGCGCGCCACGGTGCCGTGGGTGTTCGCCACCATCGGCGTCGTGATTTTCGCCCTGCTGTTCTTGATGTTGGGCAGCATTGTGGTGCCGGCCAAGGCGATTGTTCTGAATCTGCTGTCGTTGACCGCCAGCTTCGGGGCGCTGGTGTGGATCTTTCAGGATGGCCATCTGTCCGGGCTGTTGGGGTTCGACCCGCTTGGGCGAATCGATGCGCTTCAACCGATACTGATCTTCGTCATCGCGTTCGGTCTGTCGATGGACTACGAGGTTTTCTTGCTCGGCCGCATTCGAGAGGTCTACGACCAGACCCACGACAACACGACGGCGGTTGCTCTGGGTTTAGAAAGAACCGGTGCCATCATTACCAGCGCTGCAGCGTTGCTGGTTCTGGTCATCGTGGGGTTTGCATTGGGCAAAGTCCTGTCGATGAAGCAAGTGGGCGTTGGGCTGGCCTTGGCCGTGTTCGTGGATGCCACTTTGCTGCGCAGTCTGCTCGTCCCGGCCACGATGCGGCTTCTGGGCCATCTGAATTGGTGGGCGCCCGCGCCGCTCTTGCGCCTGTACCGACGAATGGGGTTAGGAGAGCCCACCGCTTGATGACGCTGTCGTCTCTCATCACAGGTTTGAACCATGTCGGCTTCTGACGCCAACGCCCCTTCCGAGAAACACGAGCCGAAAGAAGAGGAGCTCTTTGCGCAGCGGATGCTCAAGGCGCAGCGCTGGCGCGAGCTTGGCGTCAACCCGTTTGGCAACGGCTATCAGCCGTCGCACCTTGCCGGTGACATTGTCGCGGCGCATGCACAGCGCGCTGCGGAAGAGCTTGAAGCGCACCCCCAAGGGCCGTTCAAGTTGGCTGGGCGGGTGATGGCGATTCGCTCGTTTGGGAAAGCGGCCTTCGTCAAGCTGCGTGACCGTTCTGGTGAAATACAAGTGCACGTGAAGAAAGACGTCCTCGGCGACGCTTTCGAGCGCTTCAAGGCGACGGACCTGGGTGATTTCGTCGGTGTGGAAGGGTTGTTGTTTCGGTCCAAGACGGGCGAGCTGACGATTGCAGCGACGGCCTACATGCCGCTGACCAAAGCGCTGCGGCCGCTGCCGGAGAAATGGCACGGTTTGACGGACGTCGAGGTCCGTTATCGTCAGCGCTACCTCGACCTGATTGCAAATCCTGAGGTCAAAGAAACATTTCACCGGCGCAGCAAGCTGGTGACGTTTATTCGCGCCTTCCTTGAACGCCACGGGTTTCTTGAGGTCGAAACGCCGATGCTGCACGCCTTGGTGTCAGGGGCGGCGGCGCGCCCTTTTTCCACCCACCACAATGCGTTGGATATCCCGCTCTACTTGAGAATCGCACCTGAGCTTCACTTGAAGCGCCTGCTCGTCGGCGGGCTTGAGCGTGTCTACGAAATCAATCGCAATTTCCGCAACGAGGGCATCAGCACGCGTCACAACCCTGAGTTCACGATGTTGGAGTTCTACCAAGCGTACGCCACGTACGAAGACTTGATGGACCTCACAGAAGACATGCTGAGTGAAGCGGCGGCGCACGTCACGGGCGGTACCGAGGTGCGCTATGGGGATGTCACGTTGTCGTTTGCCAAGGGGTGGCGGCGGATGACGATGGCGCAGGCCGTTGCGGCGCACACGCCCGGCATTCAAGAGGCCGAACTGAATGACGCGCAAGCCCTGCGCGCAGCCGCACTTCGGGCGGTGAAGGGTGAAGCAGAGAAGTCGGCTGTGGGGGGGATGGCGCCGGGAGAGCTTTTGGCTTTTCTGTTTGAGAAGCATGCTGAAGCGCACTTGGTGCAGCCGACCTTCATCACCCAGTTCCCCACCGTGGTCAGTCCATTGGCTCGGCGCAACGACAAGAATCCGGAAGTCACCGACCGCTTCGAGCTTTTTGTCGCCGGACGAGAAATTGCCAACGCGTTTTCGGAACTGAACGACCCGTTGGATCAGCGCGAACGTTTCATGGCCCAGGTGGCGGCAAAGGCCCGTGGCGCCCAGGAAACGATGGATTTCGACGACGACTACTTGCGCGCGCTGGAGCACGGCATGCCACCGGCCGCGGGTGAGGGAATTGGAATCGATCGCTTGGTGATGTTGTTGACGAATTCGCCATCGATTCGCGATGTCATTCTGTTTCCGCTTCTGAAGCCGGCGCCTTCGCCATGACGGCGCCTTCCGCGCGTGCCCGCTGGCTCAACGGAGCGGGGGCGTTGCTGCTCACTGGGGCGAGTGCTGTTGCTGTGGGTGTGGTACTCGCGCGCGCCTCCTTGGCCGCCGACGCGCTGTGGAGTCTCTTATGGATGAGCGTCGGGGTGGGCCCCATCATTGCCGCGATTCGCGCGGTCCTCACCGTCGCCAAGGGTCAGGCTGCAGGGGTCGGGGTGCCTGGGCTGGTGTGGCTGGGTGGGGCCTTGGGCGTGGTGGCCATGGTGCTTTGGGGCTTCGTGCTTCGAACGCGGAAAGAGGCACGCGCTGAGCCCAGTGCCGCAGTCGGCGCTCCGCTCTATGCGCCGCTCGCACGCTATCGCGATTTTTACTGGAGCACTTTGGCGGCCTACGGCGGAGGGATTCTCGCCGCAGAAATCGTTGTCGTGTTTCTGCAGACGTGGTTGGCATCGCCCCGCTCTGGCCGAAGCTGGCAACTCGCACCGACATCTGCCTTCGTGGTGGCCTTGGCCATCGGTGCGACAGTGGCGTTTGTCGGCGGCTTTCTGGGTGCGACCCGTGCGCGGCGCTTGGCGGCGCCGGAAGCGACGCTGGGGCTGCTCTATTTCGGCTTGCCCATTCCCGCTGCGCTGACGGCGATTAGTCTCAGTCCTGCGCTCCAGCTTCGGGTGGGGCCACGCTTGCGTGAAGTGGTCTACGTCGCTGAACTGCTCGGGCGGCCTGAAGTCGGCTACTGGGTCGTTTTTTTCGCTCTCGTTGTCGCACTGTTGCTGGGCACGACGACGGGCTTCGTTGCCACAGGGAGTGGTGCGCTCGACCTGCGCACAGGGTTTGAACGCTACGTCGCAAAACGCCACGTGGAAGTCTTTCGGCCCTCGCTTCTTCTGGGCGTGCTGGCGGTTCTGATGTTTGGAATTGTTCCCCCGCTGCTTCTGTACGCCATGCTTCGCGCGACCGATGCTGCGGTGGAGCGCACCCGGATTCGTGAGCTCGGTCTGAGAGACCCGCTCTTGGCTGCCGCGGCGCAAGACGCCGCCAAGCGTCGGGAACAATCGCCGACGGCGATGATGACGGCACTCTCTGTCGGTGGGGTGGGCGTGGGGGTCATGGCGCTCATCATCGTGCTCTCGGTGATGAGTGGCTTCGAAGCGGATCTTCAGCAAAAAATTCTTGGGACGAACGCGCATGCGGTGGTCCTCAAGTACGCCGACAAGTTCCCTGAGTACCGCGACACCATCGAACGCGTGCGACGTGTTCGTGGGGTGGTGGGAACAACGCCGTTCATCATCAACGAAGTGATGCTTTCCAGCGAAGGCAACATCGCCGGTGTGATGATCAAGGGTATTGACCCCGAAACCGTGGGCACAGTGACCGACTTGCCGAGCAACGTGCTGCCGGGGGGGTCGATGAACGGTTTGGCGGACCCGAAGGCCATCTTGCCGCGTCGGTTGGCCCCGGGACTTGGCCCCGCCGTTGATGAAAGGCCCGCCAACGCAGCGCGCCACAAGAACGACCCGCTCGTGGATACCCCAACGACACAAGGCGCGCCGATACCGGTGTTGCCAGGCATCTTGCTGGGACGTGAGCTGGCGACGCAGATGCGCGTGGTCGTCGGCGATCGCGTCAACGTGGTGTCGCCGCTGGGTGGCGAGCTTGGGCCGCAGGGGCCGACGCCCAAGAGCCGGCCGTTTCGCGTTGCCGGCATTTTCTATTCCGGCATGTACGAGTACGACTCCAAGTTCGTCTACGTCGCGCTGCGAGAGGCCGAAGCCTTCTTCGGCATGACGGGGCCCACGGGCATCGAGCTCAAAGTGGCAGACATCGACGACGCCAGGCGTGTGGCGCAAAACGTGTTGGAAGCGCTGGAGGGCTACCCCTACCGCACCAAGGACTGGGGCGAAATGAACCGAAACCTCTTCTCCGCGCTGCGCCTGGAGAAGCTCGTCATGGGCATCATCTTGTCCATCATTGTCATCGTGGCGGCGGGTCTCATCGTTGCGACCGTCATCATGCTCGTTTTGGAAAAGCGAAAAGAAATTTCGGTACTCAAAGCCCTGGGCGTGCCCGACGCCGGCATCGTGAAAATTTTCTTGGCCGAGGGTTTGCAAATCGGGATTGCGGGCGGCCTGTTGGGCCTGGTGTCGGGCCTCGCTTGGTGCGTTTTCATCGAGCGTGTGGGCATCAAGCTGGACCCCGAGGTGTATTACATCCCCGCATTGCCAGTTCGCATTGAACCCATGCAAACCGCGCTGGCGGTCATCATCGCCGTGTTGATCACTTACTTGGCCAGTATCTACCCGGCCCTCAAAGCGTCGCGCGTCGAGCCGGTCGAAGGGCTCAAGGCGGAATAGTCATGGCACTCGTGGAAGTTCGACGACTGTTTAAGAGCTATTGGCTGCAGGGGAAGCAGATTGACGTGTTGCGTGACGTCAATTTGACGCTGGAACGTGGCGAATTCGTGTCCTTGGTGGGCCCTTCCGGTGCGGGGAAAAGCACGTTTCTCCACGTCTTGGGAACGCTCGATGCGCCGGCAGCAGGGGAGTTCATGTACGAAGGTCGTTCCGTCTTTCACATGAGCGATGCGGAACTCGCGCGCTTTCGCAACCGGACGATCGGGTTTGTCTTTCAAAGTCACTACCTGTTGCCGGAGTTCACCGCTGCCGAGAACGTGGCGCTTCCGGCACTCGCACAACGGGAGAACCGTGGCGTGGCACTGCGCCGCGCGCGTGCACTGCTCGAACGGGTTGGGCTTTTGCACCGGGCGGACCATCGACCGGGCGAGCTTTCTGGCGGCGAGGCCCAGCGCGTGGCGCTCGCGCGCGCATTGGTGCTCTCCCCCGCGCTGCTGTTGGCGGACGAGCCCACCGGCAACCTCGATCCGACAACCGGTGAAGGCATTCACGCGCTGCTGCGCGAAGTGAACCGTGACCTCGGAATTACCGCGATTGTTGTGACGCACAACGAAGCCCTGGCGCGCTCGATGCCTCGCCGCCTACGGCTGGATGCGGGCCAGGTGCTGGCTGCTGCATGATTTCTCGGGGTTCAAATTGGTCCTTTTGGATTGTGGGGCGTCATCGGATTCCCCTACATTGCCCGCCCTTGCTGCGTCGCCGTCACCACCTGCTTGGGCTGTTTCTTGTTGCATGCGTGGCCGCCCAGGCGGTTTTCGCGCAGGCGCTTGATGCGCCCACACTCCCCGCGGAAAGCGCAGCGCCTGACGCGAGCGGTCGCATCACCGAAATCCGCGTTCACGGCACCCGAAGGGTAGAGGCCGAAGCCGTTCGACGGGCCCTCACGCAACGCGTGGGGACACGCTTCGATGCCACGCGCACTGCGGACGACCTGCGTGCGGTGTGGGCACTGAAGTACTTCAGCGACGTCCAGTTGCTGGTGCAGCGTTTGACCGGCGGCAACGTGGCCTACGTCGTCCGCGTCACCGAGCGCCCCGCGATTCGCGAGGTCAAACTGGAGGGCAACAAAGAGCTCTCCCGAGACGACTTCAAAGAAGCCATCGACCTCAAACCGGGAACCATCTTCGATGCCGAGGCCGCCGCGAAGAACGCGAAGAAGATCCAGGAGAAGTACGTCGAAAAAGGCTTCTTTCTCGCCGAAGTGAAGTGGCGAACTGCGGCCGCCGGCGAGAGTCAAACGCTCGTCGACGTCGTCTTCGATGTTCGCGAGTTCGCCAAAGTAGCGGTGAAAGAGATTCAAATCTTGGGCGCGCGTCAGGTGGACGCCGCCGAAATCAAAAGCGTGATGATGACGAAGGAAGGCAGCTTCCTGTCCTTTCTCACCGGCGAAGGCACGTTTCGCGAGGAGATGTTTCAGCGCGACCTCGCGATGATTCAAGCGGCCTACTACGACCGTGGGTTCATCAACGTCAAAGTCGATAAGCCTGTCATCACGATGTCGCCCGACAAGCGGCAGATTTTCATCTCCTTGTACGTGGAAGAAGGGGAGCGGTATCGCATTGGCGCACTGGACTTTGAAGGCGATTTGCTGCTCGCCAAGCCAGTGCTCGACGCCAAGATGACGACGCGGCCGGGCGAGTGGTTCAACCGCTCCAAGCTCGCGGCGGATATCGCTGCGCTGACCGACATTTACTACGACGACGGTTACGCCTACGCGAACATCACGCCACAAACGCGCCTCGCGGAAGGCCAGAACAGCGTCGACATCGTTTTCGACATTCAAAAAGGCAAGCAAGTCACCGTCGAACGCATCGAAATCACGGGCAATACGAAAACGCGCGACAAAGTGATTCGCCGAGAGTTGCGCGTCTACGAAGGTGAGTTGTTCAACGGCACGCAGTTGCGACGCAGCCGCGACCGCGTCAATGCGCTGGGCTTTTTTGAGACTGTCGAAGTGACGCAACGCCCTGGGCGCGATGACGCCCACATGGTGGTCGCGGTCGATGTGAAAGAGAAGCCGACCGGCACTTTCCAAGTGGGTTTCGGTCTCTCGACTGTCGAGCAATTCATTTTCACTGCCCAGGTGTCCCAGAACAATTTGTTGGGGTGGGGGCAGACGGCCAGTCTGTCGGCGCAGATTTCAGGACTGCGTCAGCTGATTCAGCTGTCGATCTTCGACCCGCATTTCCTCGACACCAATTTCATTCTCGCGCTGAACGTCTTTCGCACGCAGGCCAATCGCTTTGACTTCATCCGCGATTCGCTCGGTGGCGACCTGACGCTGGGCTACCACTTCTTCGAAGACGTCATGGCCAACCTCACGTACACGCGCGAGTACGTGAACGTCGAGCCCGGCGGCAATGTGTTGGGGCAAGTGCTTTTGGCCGATCGATTTCGCAACGGCGTGACCAGCTCGCTCCGGTTGGCACTCACATGGGACCGGCGCGACAACCGGCTGTTCCCGACGGCAGGCCACTACCAGTACGGGTCCATCGAAGTCGCTCCCGGCTTCCTGGGCAGCACGTTCGAGTTCGCGCGTTACACGCTGAACTCGCGCTTTTATGCCCCGCTGTTTTGGGGCTTGGTGCTCAAAGGCAATCTCAACGTCGGTTTCATCCAACAGCTAAACCCGGCGCGGCCGCTGCCGATTTCCGAGCAGTACCTTGTCGGTGGCATCAACAGCCTCCGGGGATACACCTTGGCCTCCGTGAGCCCGACCATCCTCGTCGGTGCGACCCCCAGGCCGGATGCGTCGGTGACGCCGTTTGTGACGGGTGGCAACAAGCAGCTTGTCCTGAATCTTGAATTGGAGTTTCCGATTCTGGCTTCGGTCGGAATCCGGGGCGTTGTCTTCTACGACGTGGGCAATGCGTTCGCCCCGAACGCTCGATTCTTTGAAGACTTTCAGTACCAACTGCCTTTGGGGATGTTCCACTCCATTGGCTTCGGTTTCCGGTGGTTTTCGCCGGTGGGCCCGCTGCGTTTTGAGTGGGGTATTCCGCTCACGCCCAGGCCCCAAGACAATCCCGTCTTGTTCGAGTTCACGATTGGTAACTTCTTCTAGCGACGCCTGACCGGTGTCGCTTGACGCAAACCACCGGCTTCCCTAGGTTTCACCGCCCTTCATTGGAGAAAACATGTCGATTGCTCGTTTTGTCGCCCTGACGTCGATGGCCCTGTTGATGGCGCCGACCGCTGCCATGGCCGATATCAAGGTTGGATATGTCGATTTGCAGCGCGCGCTCGGTGAAGTCGAAGAAGGAAAAAATGCCCAGAATCGCTTGAAGGGCATTTTGGATTCCAAGCAGCGCGAGCTCGACAAAGAGCAAGAAGGGCTTCGCAAAGAGAAGGAAGCGCTTGAGAAACAAGCCAGCGCGATGAGCGAAGAAACCCGAAACAAGCGGGCCGCGGACCTCCAGAAGAAGCTCTTCGACCTGGCCCAAAAGTGGGAGAAGGGCAAGGCGGAGATGGCGACCAAGCAGCAGGAAGAGCTGCAGGGTATCTTTCGCAAGATGGAAGCGATCATCGCCACCATCGCACAGCGTGAACAGCTGACGTTGGTGTTCGAGAAGTCAGACTCGGGCCTGGTTTACGCACCGCCGAGCCTCGAACTCACCAACGAACTCGTTCGCGTCTACAACGACAAGCACAAGCCAGGTGGCAAGGGTGCTGCCACGGTCGCGAAAGACGCGCCCAAGAAGTAACGCCCGACGTGTCCCGACCCTCTTCGCGAAGTGTCGCCGAGCTTGCCGCGCTGGTGGGCGGTGAAGTTCTTGGCGATGGGGCCCGCCGCATCGCTGGAGCGAATGGACTTCGGGATGCATCGCCGGAAGACGTCTCTTTTTTCTCACACCCCCGCTACCGCGCGGACCTCGAGTCGACGCGCGCCGGTGCGGTGTTGGTCTCCGAGCGGTTCGCCGCCCGCTCGGGGACAGTCTGGATCGTTGTGGCGAATCCTCACTTGGCGTTTGCGCAAGTCTTGCGCGCGCTTCACCTCGATGTGAAACCGGCACCCGGGGTGCACCCCCAAGCGGATGTGCACGCTGAGGCAGAAGTTCACCCCAGCGCCACCGTTTCTGCGTTTGTGTTCATTGGTGCAGGTGCTCGCATTGGCAAGTCGGTTGTCTTGCATCCCGGCGCATACGTCGGGGAGCGTGCGTCGATTGGCGAGGGCACGGTGCTCTACCCGCACGCGGTCGTCCGTGAGGGTTGTGTCATCGGCGCGCGCTGCGTTTTGCATGCCTCGTCCGTCATTGGAGCCGATGGATTTGGTTTCACCTTGAACAACGGCGCGGCAGGGCCCGAGCACCTCAAGGTGCCGCAAGTGGGAATTGTCCGGGTGGAAGATGACGTGGAGATTGGCGCTTGCAGTTGCATCGACCGAGCCACCGTTGGGGAAACCGTCATTGGTCGGGGTTCGAAAATCGACAATCTCGTGCAAATTGCGCACAACGTTCGTGTGGGTCCGCTCTCCATTTTGTGTGCCCAAGTCGGGATTTCGGGTTCGACAGAGCTCGGCGCGGGCGTCGTGTTGGCCGGCCAGGTGGGGGTGGTGGGGCACCTTCGTCTCGGCAACGGTGCAAGAGCCGGTGCGCAAGCGGGCGTCGCCCAAGACGTGCCCGATGGCGGCGAAGTGTCGGGCTATCCGGCCTTCGAGCATCGGAACTGGCTGCGTTCGGTCGCAGCGTTTAAGGACTTGTCGAACCTTGCCCGCGAGGTGCGCGCGCTGCGCGCGGAAGTCGATGCGCTCAAACAGGCGAGGACGCCATGATGGATGTTTTGCAAATTCAGAAGTTGCTGCCGCACCGATACCCGTTCTTGCTGCTTGACCGCGTTGTGGAGATTCAAGCGGGACAGAAACTGGTGGCACTCAAGAACGTCACCGTGAACGAGCCGTTTTTCGAAGGCCATTTTCCAGGACACCCGGTGATGCCCGGCGTGCTGATTCTGGAGGCCTTGGCGCAGGCTTCTGCCATCTTGGCGTACAAGAGTTCGGGGATGAGCCCTGAGGATAAAGTGACGTACCTCATGGGCATTGACGGGGCCCGCTTTCGAAAGCCCGTGGTGCCCGGCGACCGTCTTGACCTCGTCGTGTCTGTCGTCAAAAACAAAGGTGCGATTTGGAAGACGAAGGGCGAGGCCTTTGTCGACGGCAACAAAGTTTCCGAAGCGGAGTTCCTGGCCACAGTGGTTGACAAGGGCAGCACGTCCACGTCGGAGCCGGCATAACGTGGCCAAAGTTCATCCCACAGCCCTTGTTGCCCCGGGCGCCGAACTGCACGAGACCGTCGAGGTGGGTCCTTTTGCAGTGATTGGCCCCAAGGTTCGAATCGATGCGCGCACAACGGTCGGCCCACACGCCGTCATCGAAGGGCGCA
>JBJXGM010000064.1:0-3982 GCA_046155985.1 Myxococcaceae bacterium
CAGGTCGCCGCCGACATGATTCAAACGGGCGCACAGAATCTGCTGACGTTGTCCAACTCGTTTCAAGATTTGCTTCGGCGCGGGTTGCCTTTGCAGCCTTTGGCGGCCTCTTTGGCGCAAGCGCTAGAAGGCCCCCAAGCCGCCCTGGCTGCGATTCGCCCGGTCCCCGATATTTTGACGGCTTTCGCCAAGCGCATTCGGGCCTTGGGCGCGGCGCCGCCGCCCCCGACCGTCAAGGCCGTGGATTACCGGAGGCTTCTCGAGCGAAGGCGCCAAGTGCAAGATGACGAGTGATTTTAAGAGTTTACGGCTACGGCGTTTGACGCGAACCTTGGTGGCGCTCAGCACAACAACGCAACCCTTCCACGACTCAACATCCTCGGTGCGGAACAAGCGGTCAACATGGTGGTGCAACAGACGTCGGTTCGGATCCGGCAAGCGGATCAGAAGGATGCCCGCGTGGGTGCCCGTCCTGAAGGTTCGTGCATCCGAAAAATCGAGGTCTTGAGTCACGAAGAATCGTGATTCTTTCTGCGCGGCCTCCCAGACTCGGATGTCATCTGCGCCTGTAAGCTGTTCCGAGATGACTGTATCTACGTTGTGCCCCAACGCCCGCAAAGGCGTTTCCAGGCTCACCGGGATGTTCTCGTCGAGCTTGATGAGCATCAGATGGGTGGAGCGGCAGGGGCGGGAAGGTCCTCGCGAGCGGAATCTGCGGCGAACGCAATGGCGGCACGAACGTCCTCAGACGCCAAGGAAGGAAACGCCTTCACAATGTCCTCGATGCTGTCGCCGTCCGATAGGCTTGCCAACACTGTGCGGAGCGTCACCCGTGTGCCCTTAAAGACGGGTTGCCCACCTGCGATGTTGGGGTCTCGAACGATTCGCTCCCGGTAGCTCATGTCGGCAGTTTCCCCCATTCACCTGGAAATCGCCAAAGGCCGGCTTCGGGCACATGGTCGCAAAGTGCCGAAAAGACACCCCTGAAGACTGATGTTTCAGCTATAGCCAGCTTCTCTCTGGCCAGGTTGCTTCGTGGAATTGGCGTCCGACACCCCGCATCCCTCAGCTCATATTGAACCCGACCGGCTGGACTCAGACGCGGTGCGCATCGTCCAGCGACTGGTGGCACACGGCCATCAGGCGTACCTCGTCGGCGGATGCGTTCGCGATTTGCTCTTGGGGCACACGCCCAAAGACTTTGATGTGGCGACATCGGCCCATCCGAACCAGGTGCGCGCCCTGTTTCGAAACTCGCGGTTGATTGGGCGCCGTTTTCGGCTGGCGCTGATTCTGTTCAAGAACAAGATGATTGAAGTCTCGACCTTTCGTGCGACACCTGGGGTCGAGAACGAGGCCCCCGCGGAGGGTGGCGAGGCAGCCGCGGACGGCGGTGCGGATGTCAGCGCCGTCGAAGCTGCCGACGCAGGCGTGGACGTCGCCGACGCCGTCGAAAACGACTTGCTCGTCACGGACGACAACATTTTCGGAACCGCAGAAGAAGACGCTCGTCGTCGCGACTTCACCGTCAACGCGCTTTTCTACGACGTGGTGCAAGGTGAAGTTGTCGACCACGTTCGAGGCTTGCGCGACTTGGCGGCGCGTCGGCTGCGCACCATTGGCGACCCTGAAGTGCGGATGCGCGAAGACCCCGTTCGGCTGCTTCGTGCGGCGCGGTTTGCGGCGCGACTGGGCTTTGACATTGAGTCGCGGACCTACGCAGCCATGGAAGGTGCCGTCGAAGATTTGCCGCGGTGCGCACCGCCCCGTCTTGTCGACAACCTGTTCCGCATGATGCGCAGTGGGGCTTCGGCGACGGGGCTGCATCTCCTGTTTGCGCTCGACGCGCTCAAGTTTGTCTTGCCACCGATGGACGATTTTCTGCGAAGTCGCGGGAAGGTCGGCGAGGCCGACGTCGCAGCATTCGCAGGGGCTTTGGACGCGCGGGTGCGCCAGGGCCCCGCGATGGACGACGGTGCGTTGCTCGCAAGCCTGTTTCTCCCACTTGTTCGTGACGAGCCGCTGGAGGTCGATTCAACCGGGCGTGCGACTGTGCCGGCCATTGACGGTTTTCTCGAAGACCTGATTCGCACCGCGCGCTTGCCCCGCCGCGTGGCCGAAAGAGCGCGCGCGCTGCTCTTGATGCAGCGCACGCTCACGGGTGAACGGCGACGGCGTGGCTCGCCGCTGGGCGTGAAGCGTCTTCCGCTGTTCGAGGACGCGCTCAATGTCTTCGCCATCCATGTCGCTGCGAGCGGTGAACACGCCGACCTGCTTGAGGCATGGCGCGTCGGAGCGCCGACCTTTGAGGCGCGCCCCGATGACCCACCGCCGAAGAAACGCAGGCGGAGGCGGCGTCGCGCTGGGGGGCCCGCTGGTCGGACCGGACAGGGGAGTGACCCTTCCGATGCTCAGACGCACGCGGATGCTCAGACGCACGCGGATGCTCAAGCGCCGGACGACGCTGCCACCAGCCGGGTTCAAGCCAAGTGACCTAACGCATTGCTCCACGTCCCGGGACGGGACGCGGTGCGTTATTCGCTTTGGCCGTCGGAAGGTTTCTGGGCTTCCCAAAGTCTTGAAATTCCGAGCGCCCTCGGTAGCTCTCACAAAAGAACCTCAAAAGAAGCTCAATCGCGCAACTGACGGGTCGGCATTCTCGATAAATGCCCATAACAATTTGAAAAAGAAGTGGAGCGGCGAGCTATGGGTATCGGAGAAACACAACCAGATCGTGGACCAAGTGGAATCGCTGGCGGCTCGGGGGCACCGGAACCAGGCACTTCACCTCGCACCATCTTCAAGCCTGATTTCAAGCCAACGTTTCAGATGGACCCGGTGGCGCAGGGTCTCGCTGACCAAGGCTTCAAGGCGCTCAAGGGCGGAGATTCTGAACTTGCGCGAGCTTACTTCGAGCGTTCGATCGAGGTTCAACCCAATCCGGTTGCGTACAATCGCCTCTCCGTCGCCCTGACGCGCCTCGAGAATTGGGGGGAGACCCGTTTTGCTGGAGCGGAAGCGGCGATTGCGAAGTCGCTCGAGCTCGAAGAAGGCTATCCGCCGGCGCTCTACAACCGTGCGGTGCAGCATGCTCGTAAGGGTGAGTTCGAAAAGGCGCTCGAGATTTTTGAAAAGGGCGTCTTCCCCAATGGACAAGCTTTCATCGACGGGGCGAAAGACGATGGTCACCTTGACGGCTTTCGTCCTGAGGGGATGTTGAAAAGCACAGACGGCTATGCTTTCGCGGATGCGGCGGGCAATATCCCTACAGCGACGCGTGCGCAGATGGAGCGCTTCGCCAAGCTCGTCGGTGTGGAACTGCCTCCGGCCGCCGGTTCGGCGGCGTCGGAAAGCATCCCCGGTACCTCGTTGCATCTGAGTGACGGCTCCCAAGAGGCATGGGGCGACACCTTCGAAGAGGGAGTTGCGGCCAAGAGCCCGGCTCGAGCGGTGGTTCACATGGCCGGGATGGGCGCTGATCACAGCATTCCCCGGTGGTTCGACAAAGACAGCGCGGCGCTCACGTCGCGAATGGGCCAGACGGAGCTCGGTCAGGTGGATGCTGTCGTCAGCGACCGGGATGAGAATCTCATCGTTCTCAGAGCCGCAGCCGCCGACCGCGATTTCAGTGTGACCTTCGTCCAAGCTGGGAAGAAGTGGGGCGACGGACAGCCCATCACCCCGTTGATCGCCCGTCAGGTTTTGGAACTCATTCCTGCAGCGGTCGAGCGCAGCCCGCTTGGCCCAGAGAGAGCACGCGCGACTCTGGTAGAGCCGTTCGAATCGTTTCTCCGGGTCCGCCAGGATGAGCCGGAGATCTTGAACTACTGCTAGAGATCGTTGCGAGTCCCGCTAAGGAGCCTCCGCAAAATAAACGATCCTGTTGGGATTGAGTTGAGCAGCGACGTGTGATCTACGCTGTGGGTGCTCAACGAGCGGGAGATTGCTGAGAAATTCGAGGCCCTGGCGCCGTTTTTGGACG
>JBJXGM010000065.1:0-6120 GCA_046155985.1 Myxococcaceae bacterium
GAATGACTGCTCGCAAGTCCATCAATAGGACAGTTCGGATGTCGACATCTCCCGAACGGGAGAAAATGCCGTCGAGCTTTGTTCGGCAGCACAGAAAACTCAGGGGCCTGACGCAGCGGCAGCTCGCAGAGCTTGCGGGAGTTGGCCCGAGAGCAGTTTTCGACATGGAACGCGGCAAGGTGACACTTCGGATGGACGTCGCGAACGCTGTTTTGGGCGTTTTCGGGAAAACACTTGGTGTCCAAGACGCGCCGCGGCCTGTGGGTGACGAATGACACCGAGGAAAGGGGTCATTCGACTCGCCGGAGTTCCCGTAGGCATCCTTGAAGAACTCGACGCTGGGCGTACGCGATTCACCTACTCACAGGAATGGTTGTCGCGTCACGACGCCATTGCGATTTCGCTGACGCTGCCGCTTCGCGATGAAGGCTACGTATCGAACGGCCTTCATCCGTTCTTCGAAAACCTTCTGCCCGAAGGATGGCTCCTCGAACTCAGCACATCCAAACTGAAAATATCGAAAGACGATGCGATGGGTTTGCTGCTCGCGACCTGTGCGGATTGCGTGGGAGCCGTTGAAGTCTTGCCCATCTCCGACGAGGTGTCGTGATGAACAACTGTCTCGTCTGTTTGAGTGAAATCTCATTCTCATCCGACGTTCAATATCACCCCAAGTGTGCGCGCCAGCTGTTCGGAGTCTTAAAGCCGCCTTCACTGGATATTGAGCTTGCCAAGCTCCATACCTTTGCCCTGTCCATGGTGGGGCACACGTCTCTCTCGGGGGTTCAAAGAAAAATCTCGCTGGGTCTCTCCGCGGACCGAAGCCACTTCAAGGTCGCGACAGAAGGTGGTTCGTATATCCTCAAACCCCAAGCGCAGACCTATCCATCGCTGCCCGAGAACGAGCACGTCACCATGTGCATGGCGAGACTCGCCGGCATCGAGGTTCCCCCCTTCGGATTGGTGAAGCTTCAGGACGACTCGCTGGCCTACTTGGTTCGACGCTTCGATAGACCCGAGCAAGGGGGCAAGCGCTTGGTGGATGATTTCTGTCAGTTGGCGCTCAAGGCACCGAAAGAAAAATACCAAGGGTCGGCCGAGCTTCTCGCCAGGCTGACGCTCCGCTACGCGAAGGAACCGTTGATTGAGACCCTTCGTCTCTTTCGCCTCATCGTGTTCGTCTGGTGGAGTGGCAACGGCGACATGCACCTGAAGAATTTCTCACTTCTTCGTGACGACGATGGCACCTACCGACTTTCGCCAGCGTACGATTTGCTTTGCACGCGCCTGGTGATTGCGGACGACACGTTGGCGTTGCCCGTGGAGGGCAACAAGAAGGACATCACCCGACGTCAGTGGATGGCGTTCTCCGAACACTGCAAGCTGCCGGAGCCAGCCGCCAAGCGCGTCATTCGTGAGGTTGGCGAAAGTCACATGGCCGCAGTTGGGCTGATTGAACGCAGCCCGCTGCCCGACGAGATGAAGCGCGACTACGTCGCCCTCCTCGAATCACGAACGAAACAGCTGGAAACGGCGGCTGCCTGAACCCGCAGGGTTCTGCGGCGAGCCATACTTTCGCAAAAACCTAAGACTGTTTGGAACGTGCGAGCGGTGTGGCGACGTCGTGGACCTCATGGTGTTGATGCAGAACGACGATGGTTTTAGGCTGGAACTTCAAGCTCATGGCGCTCTCGTAGAGCCCCGGAGCTGTACAAGGGATAGCACGCAACCCGAGTCCCGGCGTCCGCGAAAATATAGGCGTGCGGATTCATTCGTTGACGCCTGTCGCAGCGCCCC
This sequence comes from Myxococcaceae bacterium, assembly GCA_046155985.1. Classification (GTDB taxonomy): domain Bacteria; phylum Myxococcota; class Myxococcia; order Myxococcales; family Myxococcaceae; genus JBJXGM01. Next base: position 1,798 of record JBJXGM010000065.1, read on the forward strand.
TGCGGGGCGATGCTCCCGTGTCGGGTCGCGCAGGCCGCGAGGCGCGCCAGGCACGCATCGATTGGCTCGAGACTCCGAGGGACTCCACTTCTCTGGCGGAACTGCCGTCCTCGCTGCTGGCCCAAGCATGCCGCATCGGGCCTAACGCATCGCGTGCGGCGCGTGCCTTCGCAGACATCCTTCACGCGCAGCAAGCGAACCCGGACGCCGTCACTCGCCTTCGCCCCAAAACCGTGACCGCCCTGGTGTTCGGCGTGAGCCAACCTCGCCTTGGCGCGCACGAAGCCTTTCCGCCTACCGGACTCATCGGTCGTGCGGAGGTATCCCGTGTGTTGGCGGCGCTGCTCCAGGCGCCGTCCCCCGTCGCCGAAGGGCTGAACGCGCTCTTGGACGCGGCCGCCCAGTCGGCATCCGTGGCTTGGTCCCAGCCGGGAAGCACGCACATCGAGCGCGCGCTCATTCTCAAGTTGTTCGCATCCCGGCATGATCATGTCCTCGAAGATGGGGAAGGGGTGCTGCGCGAGCTCGGGTCCTTCGCGGAAGAAATCCGAGGACTTCCTCGCGACGAGCTCCTCGCGACAACGACCGTGATCGCGAGAGGGCGGGAGGCTCAAGGCCTGCGGCAGCGCTACCGAGATTCGTGTGCGCCGAGCATTGCTCAAAAGATCATCGCGGAGTGGGACCCCAGTTACGCCCGCAAGCTCCACGCGAGCGGGCCCATCGGTGACCATCTTCAACACCTGGGCTTTACTGCCCAAGAACAACTGCGAATCCTCGAGAAACCGCGGTACATGCTTCGCGACACGCTTGAAGAAGTGACGGGTGATCTCGCGGCGCTCGAGGGGCGGCGTGCAGCCGGCGAGCTCGTTCGTCGACAGGGCTTCTCTGCGTCGCTGTTTGCTCAGGAGCTGCGCGCTGGCCTGGAGAAGATGCTCGAAGACCGAGCTGTCCGGCGAGACCTCGGTACCGGCTTTGGGTGGCTCAATGGGTACCTCAATCGGTTCCCTGAGCGATTTCCAGCGGACGTGAGTGAAATCTTGCTCGTGCTCAACCGACATCTACCGGAGGGCTTGCCCCGTCTGACAGCACCCCTGCTTGAGTTGGCGCGCGCCTCACCCCTGGACAACAGGTACCACGGTATGGAACCGCTCCACGCGCTTGCCGACGAAGTCACGCCCGTAACCGGACTCCGGTACACGCTCGAAAGCGCGCTCGGCCATCGGCTGTTGCCCCTCCTTGACCGCGCGGCCGGGCAGCTTGAGAACGGCGTGCCGATTCCCATCGGCGTGTCGTCACCGCTGAGACTTGGCCTTGGGATGGGTGGTGGTCACCTCATGCTGATGTTCGACGTTCGGGAGACTGCCGGGGGCCGGTCGTTCTATGTCGCTGATCCTGCCACCGGAAAGTCAACACTCCTGCTGGAGAGCGCCTTGATCGAGGGACGAGGGACGTTCACAGTACAGACGTCTCCCTCTGAGCCATTGGTAATTTCTCAGATGTACCTTCCGGTGTGATGCCCGGTTCGCGTAGCAAGAAGCTCTCCAACTCGCGCAAGCCCGCAAGTCGGCGGCTCGTGAACCGCGACCAGCTGCGCGCTTCCGGAACCCCTGAGCCAGGGCGACGCTTGTCGGTCGCCGGCCCTACAACTTCGCAATCACGGCGTCGGTGAATTCACGCGTTGTGGCTTTTCCGCCCAAGTCGCCCGTTCGGACTTTGCCTTCGGCATAGACGGATTGAATCGCCCGGCCGAGCTGCGAGGAAGCGTCTTGAAGTTCCATCCACTCGAGCATCATCACGGCTGACAGCAAGAGTGCGGTGGGATTCGCCATCCCTTTGCCTGCGATGTCGGGCGCGGTGCCGTGCACGGCTTCAAAAACGGCGCAGCCCTCGCCGATGTTCGCGCCAGGAACCACACCGAGTCCGCCGACCAAGCCCGCGCACAAGTCCGACACGATGTCGCCGTAAAGGTTTTCCATCACCATGACGTCGAAGCGCTCGGGGTTTTTCACCAGCTGCATGCACAGGTTATCGACGATGACTTCTTCGTATTCGATGCCGGGAAAATCCTTGGCGACTTTGCGGGTGCATTCCAAGAAAAGGCCATCCGACAACTTCATGATGTTGGCCTTGTGAATGGCGCTGACTTTCTTGCGCCCCTTGCGCTTGGCGTAGTCGAACGCAAACCGCGCGATTCGTGCGCTGGCTTTTTCAGTGATGATTTTGAGACTCTCGACAACGCCGGGCACAACGATGTGCTCCAGGCCTTTGTAAAGGCCCTCGGTGTTTTCGCGAACAACCACCAAGTCAATGTTCTCGTAGCGCGTCTTGACGTTGGGTACCGATTTCACTGGTCGAAGCGCCGCATACAAATCCAAGCCCTTTCGCAGCGCGACGTTTGCCGACGGCAGGCCACCGCCGACGGTGGTTTCGGTCGGGCCTTTGAGCGCGACGCCCGATTTGCGAATCGCATCCAGCACCGTTGCGGGCAGGTTCGTGCCTTGTGTCTTCGCCACTTCGGAGCCCGCGGCCAGGCGCTCAAAACGCAATGGCAGTTTCATGGCCTCGAGCACGCGCACGGTGGCGTCCATGACTTCGGGGCCGATGCCATCTCCAGGAATCAGCGAAACGGTTCGCAAGTTCGTCATGTTGTGCACTCTAACCAACCTGTCGCCGTTCGCCTGCTTCGAGGTGTGTGTCTAGCTGCTACGCTGTATTCAAGGCCCACATGGACTTGGAATCGGTCCTTCACAAGCTGACGCAAGGGAAGTCCCTGACCCTTGACGAAGCGCAAGCGCTTGAACGCGCCGCCGGATTGCCGGGTGCGCCGGTTCGTCTCCGGGTGGCGTGGGCGCACGCGTTGATGGAGGGCGAGCGCAACGAAGACGCGCTGTCCCTCACCGCCCAGCTGGTGAAGCAGCACGCGACGGATGGAGGTGCCTGGTTGGCCCATGCGCGCGCGCTGGTGGGTCTTGAGCACTACGCCGACGCCGAGCGTGCACTTCAGAAAGCCTCGGGCTTTCAGCCAGGCGATCCTGAAATCACCAAGGCGCAGGCACTCCTCGCGCTGCGGCGCGGGGAACATCAGCGTGCCCATGCTTGGGTGTCGAACGTCTTGTCGAAAGACCCTTTCGATGGCGAAGCACGTCTCATTCGCGAGGCCCTTGATGCGGGAGATGCTGGCCCAGCCACGATTTCTTCAGAAGCATCTTCGAATGGCGAGACGGCCCGTTGGCGTGCCCTCACCAAGGCGCTTTGGTTGGTGCGAATTCCTCACTGGCGTCGTGGGGATGAGCTGTGGCTGCGCATGCCTGACGACAGCTGGCGACGCGTGGCATGGCGGCAACTCATCGACGTCAACGTACCGGCCGAAGGCCTCGATGCCGCGGCGCGCGTCGCGGTCGAAGCCTTGGGAACAAGCGCTGCCCCAAAACCCAGCTAGCGCTCCGCCCGCGGTGTATCGCTCGCTGCGACGGCCGATCCCTGGCGAATGCGCGCCAACACTCTCAGCACCGTCGGCGCTGGCAGATCTGGACCGTAGGTGCGCAAGAAGATTTGCGCGTGGAGTTCTGTTTCGGTGACCTCAGGCATTGCGGCGCGTATGCCAGAGATGACGACCTGGCGTGATGCATCGAACATCGATACGCCCATCAGAAACCGTTGTTCTGGGGTGCGCTTGAGAAGCAATTCGCGGAAGAGCAGTTCAGCTCGTGGCGTGGTGTCATTCATCAACGACCTCGGCGAGCAGTCCAGCCACTCCAAGATTTTCTGCCCACCTTCGCAGATAGGGCCAATCCAACGCCTTCACCGCACCGACAAGGTTCTTCACGTCGCGGAGCTGTAAGTCCGAATGTGAATCTTTGGCCCAATGCAACTTTGAAAGAACCAAGTCCTCCGGAGAAACCATCCACACGCGAATGCCAGCAAGTTCAACCTGGCGACGCCGCTGAAATTCTTCCAGGCGATACGGAGAACTCTTCCGGACAATGAAGTCGAACTTCACGACCCGTTCGATGTGAATCAGGTTGAACATTCGCTCGTTCTGAATCGCTGCGCGGATTTCATCCAAGTCGCACGCGAATTCTGACCCAAATAGTGAAACGAGTTTTGTGGCATCGCTGGGCTGAAGCTCAACGACGAGATCCACATCACGCGTCATGCGGGGCTGGCCATAGAAGTTAAGCGCCATGGAACCGCTCAGGAGCCTCCGCAAAATAAACGATCCTGTTGGGATTGAGTTGAGCAGCGACGTGTGATCTACGCTGTGGGTGCTCAACGAGCGGGAGATTGCTGAGAAATTCGAGGCCCTGGCGCCGTTTTTGGACG